>DASRNG010000123.1:0-14064 GCA_035647555.1 Oscillospiraceae bacterium
TTGCGTGCCACCATGGAGAGAGTTTTAATACCAATTATGTATGAAATACCGTCAGACCATACAATAGAAAAAGTGACGGTTACGAAAGACTGCGTACTTGGCAAGGGTGAACCTTTATATGAGCGTGACCCAAACAGGAAAAAATCTTCTTCAACGGCAAGGCTCGTTTCTGGTAATCCCAACAAAGCAAAACCCGCCTAAGGGCGACAAAACAGTGTTTTGCCTTTACGAGAGCCGTACAGTTCTTGAAAGGATACAACTCTATGAAGAAAACAGAGCCAATTACCGCCGCATTGCCCATTGTGGCAATGCGGGGTGTTGTTATTTTTCCAAATATGACGCTTCACTTTGATGTGGGCAGAAAAAAATCAATTGCGGCGCTAAAAGCGGCGCTAAATTCAAACCGAGAGATTTTTCTTGTGGCACAAAAGGATTTATCAGATGAAGAGCCAAAAATGCAAAACCTTTATTCTGTGGGCGTTGTGTCAGAGGTGCGGCATTTAATGAAACTGCCAAACTCTAATAATGTTCGTGTTGCCGTTGAGGGTAAATATAGGGCAACGTTAGAAGAGATTATAGAAAATAATCTTTATCTTAGCGGCACAGCGGTAGAAAAACGTGAAAGATTAATAAAATCTACTGAAAGAGATTATGAAGAAGCACTTACAAGAGGCGTTAAAGAAATATTTGAAAACTATGCGAGCATGGCTTTTCGTTTGCCGCCTGACATGACAATTGCCGTTATGTCTGAAAAAAGAATATCAAAGCTTACAGACTATATAGCAGGTAATGTGCCGTTACCGCTTGAAGAAAAACAAACGCTATTAAATGAGCTAAACCCGCTTAAAAGGGGAGAAATGCTTTGCAATATGCTTGCACGTGAAACAGAGCTTTTAGAGCTTGAAACGGATATTCACGCACGTGTTCAAGAAAGTGTAGATAAAAATCAACGTGAGTACTATCTTCGTGAGCAGCTAAAAGTAATATCAAACGAGCTAAGTGAGGATGATTCTCCTTCATATGAGGCAGATAAATACAGGAAAAAAATAGCCTCGTTAAAAATGGCAGAAAGCTCAAAAGATATACTTTATGCCGAGTGCGATAGGCTTATGAAATCCACAAAAGGCTCTCCAGATGCCTCTGTTATACGTACATATCTTGACAGATGCATAGCCTTGCCTTGGGGTAAAACAACAAAGGACAGGCTAAATATTAAGCGGGCAAAGCAAATTCTTGATAAAGACCATTTTGGGCTTACCGAGGTTAAAGAGCGAATTATTGAAATGCTAAGTGTAAGGCGCCTTGTTCCTGATATGAAGTCGCAAATAATATGCCTTTTAGGGCCTCCTGGTGTTGGCAAAACCTCAATAGCCCGCTCTCTTTCTGAGGCGATGGGCAGGCGATATGTGCGTGTCTCTTTAGGCGGAGTTAGTGACGAAGCTGAGATAAGAGGGCACCGAAAAACATATATAGGCTCTATGCCCGGCAGAATTATTACGGCTATTGAAAAGGCTAAATCCTCAAATCCTCTTATGCTTTTTGACGAAATAGACAAGCTTGGCAATAGCTATAAAGGTGACCCGTCATCAGCACTTTTAGAAGTGCTTGATGCAGAGCAAAACTATGCATTCACTGACCATTATATAGAAATCCCGTTTGATTTAAGTCAAGTCTTATTTGTAACTACTGCAAACGATTTAAGTGATGTTCCTGCTGCTCTTGTTGACAGAATGGAAATAATAGAGCTTTACAGCTATACTTCACAAGAAAAATTCAGTATAGCAAAAAAGCACCTTTTCCCAAAGCAGTTAAAACTCCACGGAATGAAAAAAAGCATGCTAAACATTAAAGATGATGCGATAAATGCGGTAATAGATGGCTACACGAAAGAGGCAGGAGTTAGAACACTTGAGCGTACTTTAGCTACAATTTGCCGAAAAGCAGCAGCAAAAATTGCCGAGGGTCACACTGGCAAAATAATGGTAACCACAGAAAACTTAAATTCATTTTTAGGTGCCGTTAAGTATAAAAAAGATGTTTATGACACCTTGCCAATGGACGGTGCGGCAAATGGACTCGCTTGGACAAGAGTTGGCGGCGAAATGATGCAAATTGAAGTTGCCGTTTTAGACGGCAAAGGTAAAATTGAGCTTACAGGCTCTTTAGGCGATGTTATGAAAGAGTCTGCAAAGGCTGCTATTAGCTACATAAGAGCAAATGCAGCCGCACTTAGTATTAGCAGTGACTTTTATAAAAACAAAGATATACACATACACGCACCTGAAGGGGCAGTACCGAAAGATGGTCCATCAGCAGGTGTTACAATGGCGACAGCTCTTGTTTCTGCTCTTGCTGGCAAAACGGTAAAGCCTGATGTAGCCATGACAGGAGAAATTACTTTAAGAGGTGCAGTTTTACCAATAGGCGGACTTAGAGAGAAAGCAACAGCGGCATATAAAGCTGGCATTAAAACAGTTATTATTCCATATGAAAATGAGCCTGATATAGACAAAATAGATGAACAAGTAAAAGAATTTATAAAGTTTGTGCCCGTTAGAACGCTAAATGAAGTGTTTAATATTGCCCTTAATAAAATAAGTGATAGTAGCACTATAGAAACGCAGCTAAATGAAAGCGCTCCTGACCTTACGAGCTTAAATGAAGAGGATGTGGGCAAGTATGTCATTTAATAAATTTGATTTTATATCATCATACGGAAGCTTTAAGCAGCTTCCTGACACCTCATTTCCAGAAATAGTATTTGCAGGGCGTTCAAATGTTGGCAAATCATCACTTCTTAACAAATTAATGCAAAGAAAATCATTAGCACACGTAAGCTCTACACCAGGTAAAACGGCAACGATAAATTTTTATGGTGACGATAAAATACGGTTTGTAGACTTGCCAGGGTACGGTTATGCAAAAGTTAGCAAAAGTGAAAAACAGCGCTGGGCAAAGCTTTTAGAGGGGTATTTTAATTCAGACAGAAATATAAAACTCGTTGTGCTTTTAGTAGATATGAGGCATAAACCAAGTGTTGATGATATGGATATGGCGCACTTTTTAAGCCACAACAATCTCCCCTTTATAATTGTTATGACGAAATCAGACAAACTAAAGAAAACTGCATATAACAAAAGAATGGAAGAAGTAAAGCACGAGTTAGAGGAGTTTTCTAATGTGGCTATAATCCCGTTTTCATCTGTAACGGGAGAGGGGATAGACAAGGTAAAAAGAGAGATATCAACAGCTCTTTAATTTTGGGGGTAAAAATATGTATGTGTCAGACTGTATTAGCGTAAACAAAAAAGGTCATCTTACAATCGGCGGAATAGATACAGTTTCCCTCGCAAAAGAGTATGGTACGCCTTTGATTGTGTATGATAAAGACAAAATACGTGAAAATTGTAGGCAGTTTTCCTATTCAATGAACGAATATTATGGAAATGGGCTTGTTCTTTATGCGGGCAAGGCATTTTTATGCAAAGAGATGTGCCGCATAATAATGAGTGAGGGTTTAGGACTTGATGTTGTATCAGGTGGGGAGCTTTATACGGCGGCGTCCGTTGATTTTCCTATGGAAAAAGTAGTTTTCCACGGTAACAACAAAACTAAAGAGGAGATTTTAGAGGCATTAAAACTAAAAGTTGGCAGATTCGTAGTAGATAATATTGAGGAGCTTTATAGCCTTAATAGCTATGCAAAAAAGCTTGGGATAAAGCAAAAGGTTTTAATCAGAATAAAACCGGGTATAGACGCTCACACGCACGAGTTTGTAAAAACGGGTCAAATAGATAGCAAGTTTGGCTTTGCCCTTGAAACAGGTGAAGCGTTTGATGCTGTGGAAAAATGCCTTTCGTTTGAAAATATTGAGCTTTCTGGTGTCCATTGCCATATCGGCTCACAGATATTTGAGTTTGAGCCATTTTGCCTTGCGGCAGAGGTTATGATTGACTTTATGATAAAAGTTAAAGATGAGCTTGGCATAACACTTAAAGAGCTTAATCTTGGCGGTGGTTTTGGTATAAAATATTCAGAGAATGATAAGCCGCAGAAGTTTTCGGAATATATGAAAGTTGTTGCAAAAACTGTAAAAGAAAAGACGGCAAAGCATGGCTTCCCCGTGCCATTTGTATTTATTGAGCCAGGCAGAGCAGTAGTAGGGGCCGAATGCGTTACGCTTTATACAATAGGCTCAGTTAAAACAATTCCAAATATAAGGACCTATGTCGCCGTTGACGGGGGAATGGGGGACAACCCAAGGTATATCCTATACCAATCAAAATATGAGGTTGTGTGCGCAAACAAAGCCTTATTGCCAAGGATTAAAACTGCAACTATTGCAGGCAGGTGCTGTGAAAGCGGTGACTTGATACAAGAGAATGCCTTAGTGCAGGATGTAAAAGCGGGAGATGTTTTAGCGGTGCTTTCAACAGGAGCGTATAATTATTCAATGGCATCAAATTATAATAGATACCCTCGCCCTTGTGTTGTTATGGTAAGTGAAGGTAATGCAAAGGTTATAATAAAACGAGAAACTTATGAAAACATTATAGAAAATGACATATAAAAAAGGCGCAGATTTAATATAACATTAATCTGGCCCAAAAAAGCATTGACAAACGCAATAACAGCTTTTATTAGTTTATCGGAATACCGTTCCGAATAAGACGGCGATTTAGCCGTCTGAAAGTATAATCCCCATATAAACTTAGATAATTCGCCTTAAATTATAATTAATTCGGAAAAATTAAAAATAACCCTTGCTTTTTGCATTGTCTTGTGATACTATATTCGGGCGTTGATTATTGTCGTTTTCTTATGAAAGGAACAAATATATATGACTTGGTACCAAATTTTATTCGGTGTAACTCTTATTTTATCATCAATAGGAATTATAGTTATTGTTGTAATGCAGCAGGGAAATCAAGCTGGTCTTTCTGGTGCTATTGCAGGCGGTGCTGAAACGTTTTTTGGTAAAAACAAAGGTCGTTCATTAGAGTCTAAGCTTGCAAAAATAACAAAAATTATTGCCGCAGTATTTTTTATCGTAGCTCTTATAGCCTCTGTTCTTTTCATGTTCATCTAAACTGCTTTTAGGAAAAGATATTTAGCAATCAAGCAATAAATAGTTAGTAAGAGTTATTAGCTCAGTCGGCAGAGCACCTGCCTTTTAAGCAGGGTGTCCGGAGTTCGAATCTCCGATAACTCACCAAAAACCGTCTTTTGACGGTTTTTTTGATTTTCGACTGTTATTTTTCTTGAATATATCGGATATAAATGGACGTTGTAATAATGCCTAAAAACAATCATCAAATATTGTTAATATTGGCCGATGAACTGAAAAACATAATTTTTGTTAAAAGACTTGTATTATTGGATATTATTTGTTATAACATTAGGCGACAGATACAGTTTTAACTACGAAAAGGGGAGATGTATCGTTGGAAACTCATCTTATAACGAACAGTAAAATTCCTGAAGAAATACGAGAACGAACGCAAAAACTACTAAAAGAGAATGAAACGCCAATGTTTGCGCTTATCGGTGACCTTGCTCTGGACGGAAGATATGGTCTTTCGGCAGTTATTGTTACCGAAAAGCGCATTTTTGCTTATGATAAATCACACGGTGACGGTCTTTTAATTGTAAATATATCTGATGTTACAGATTCAGAAGTTAAAAGAATGTATGGTAACGCCCTACTTCGTGTTGAGATTGACGGTAAAAAGGTAAGTCTTTTCCGCTTTACATACTCAATAGCAACACTTGCAGATGCAGCAGCAGAATTTCTTGTGTCTGTAAGTGAGGGTAAAAGTGCTGAAAAAGAAATAGAGATTGTAGAGGCAACATTTGAAAAGATGAAGTCTTTTTGTGATAAATGCAGCCGCTCACTCTCAAGGCCAGGTGCAGAGTGCATTAACTGTGCCTCAAAAGGCAAGCTTGTAAAGAAACTTTACGTTTATATGGCGCCCGAAAGAAATAGGCTTCTATTTTGCCTCTTTCTTTCCATAATTACCACAGCAATGGCTTTAGCACCGCCCTACATAACAAAACTTTTAGTTGACGATATTATAAAAAATCTTGATTATCGAAAACTTTACATAGCTGTTGGCTCTTTATTCGTTATTTATGTGGTACAATATACAATAGGCGCAATACGCGGGCATATGATGCGCGTTAGCGGTGACAGAACAGTTACAAGGCTTAGAAACGATATTTACGCAAAGGCGCAGTATTTACCGCTTAGTTTTTATGACAAAACAAGCACAGGCTCTGTTTTTGCAAGAATCAGTGGTGACACTAATACGCTGCAAGCCTTTATGCTTCGCATTTCACAAGAGGCTTTAGTCCAGCTTTTCCTTATGGTTGGCATTATAGCCATTATGTTTACGCTTGACTGGAAGCTTACACTGCTTTCACTCATTCCAGTACCTCTTGTAGTTATTGGCTCAAAGTTCTTTGGTGAAAGGATTTCTCCAATTTATCGCCGTATATGGAGGCGTTGGTCATCTGTAAGCTCTGTGCTTTCAGACACATTGCCAGGAATTAGAGTAATAAAATCTTTTACAAGTGAAGACCGTGCAATAGCAAAGTTTACAGAGTATAATGAAGAATGGTTAAAAGAAGATACAAAAGCTTCTGTAATTGCAAACATATTCCCTAATGCTGTTGGTTTTTTCGTAACATGCGGCTCACTTTTCATATGGGGTATGGGCGGTAAATGGGTTATGGACGGTATAACAAGAGGTGATGGCACTGCAATATCACTCGGTCTTTTAGTTTCATTTATTTCATATGCTGGTATGTTTTATGGTCCTGTTAACTTTTTTGCAAACCTTAATGATTCTTATCAAAGCGCCCTATCTTCAGCAGAAAGAATACTTGATATTATTGACGCAGAGCCAGAGCAAGACTTTGGCAAGGGTAACAGCGTTAAAAGACTTAAAGGCAAAATAGAGTTCAGAAACGTAAACTTCTCTTTTGATAAAACAAAGAAAACGTTAGCAAACATAAATCTTTTAATTGAACCTGGCGATATTGTAGGTATTGTTGGCACTACAGGCTCAGGAAAAAGTACGTTAGTAAACCTTATAATGCGGTTTTATGATAGTTATGAGGGCGAAATTCTTGTTGATGACACGAATATTAAAGAAATAGACCTTGAATCATACAGGTCAAAAATAGGCTATGTTCAGCAGGAACCTTTAATGTTTAGGGACACCATATTCAAAAACATCTCTTACAGTAACCCAAACGCCTCTGTAGAAGAAGTTATTCACGCTGCCGATATATCAAACGCACACTCGTTTATAGCAAGGCTGCCTGACGCATATGACACAATGTTAGGTGAGAGAGGTTCAGGGCTTTCAGGTGGTGAAAGGCAAAGGCTTTCAATTGCAAGGGCGGTACTTAAAAATCCATCCATATTGATTTTTGACGAAGCTACAGCCGCTGTGGACTCTGAAACAGAGGAGCTTATTCAAACTGCTGTGGAGCGAATGATAAGCGGCAGAACAACTCTTATGATAGCACACAGGCTCTCTACACTGCGCAAGGCAAATAAAATAGTGGTTGTTGATGAGGGTGAGATAATCGAGTTTGGCTCACATGATGAACTTATAGCTCTAAAAGGAAAATACCATAAGCTTATAGAAATTCAAAGTATGTCGGAGAAAATAAGAAAAAGCAAAGAAGAAGAAAATTTTGAGTAAAATGGTTTGGAGGTGCTTATTTTGGAAAGAATATATATAGAAAATGATAATGCAAGAATTACATTTAATGAAGGCATATTAGTAAACGTAGAAATGTATGATGGACGAGTTTTTGAAGGGCTTGAGGCACGCAGGCTTTTTCCTGTAACAGGCATCGACAGGTATATTTCACTCCTTGACGATGAAGGCAATGAAAAAGCTGTAATTCGTGATATAAATTCGCTTATGGATGAAAGCAAAGAAGTAATAAAAAAGGCTCTTGATGAATATTATCTTGTACCAAAAGTTTTGACGATTTTAGAATGTTATGAAAAGTTTGGACTTATGAAGATGAAAGTCGAAACAGATAGAGGCACATATAGCTTTGATATTAAGAGCAGATACCATGATATTAAGATTTTATATGATGGTAGAGTGCTTCTACGAGACTCAAGCGACAACAGATATGAGATAGAAAATTATAATAAACTTGACAAAAACAGTAAAAGGTTGTTTAATTCATATATGTAAGATTAGGAGGAAAAAATGTGAAACTTATAATTGCTATTGTAAATAACGATGATAGTGCCATTGTTTCGGCATCTCTTACGACTGCCGGATACTATGCCACAAAACTTTCTACCACAGGCGGATTTTTGCAAACGGGTAACACAACACTTTTAATAGGGGCAGACGATACAGAGGTTGAAAATGTTATGTCTGTAATAAAAGAGCATTCAAGCACCAGAATAAAAGAGGTGCCAACGAGCGCTTCATTCGGCAAAGGTATTTCGGCTGCCGATGTTAAGTCAAAAGCACACGTAGGTGGGGCTACAGTGTTTGTGCTGAGTGTAGATGCGTTTGAGAAACTGTGAAAAACGTTGAATTGCTGTCGCCCGCTGGCGATATGGAATGTGTAAACACAGCAATAAGGTACGGAGCGGACGCCATTTACATAGGCGGACCGCTTCTGCAACTTAGGGCAAACAATGCCTCGTTTTCAAAAGAGAGTGTAAAAGAAGCGGTAAAAACAGCACATACTGCAAATAAAAAGCTTTATATAGCAGTAAACAGCTTTGCAAATAATAAGGAGCTTTCGCATTTACCTGATTATGCTAAATTTCTACAAGAGTTAGCGGTAGATGCCGTAATTGTTGCTGACCTTGGCGTTTTATCACTCATGAAAAAGCATGCACCAAATATCCCGGTTCATATTAGCACACAGGCTAATTGTGTAAACTTTGAAACGGCTCGAATGTACTATGAGCTTGGCGCATCAAGAGTAATTCTTGGCAGAGAGGCATCTATAGAAGAAATTGCGGAAATTAGGGCGAAAACGGGGGCAAAACTAGAGCTTGAGTGTTTCGTTCATGGTGCTATGTGTATGTCCTACTCTGGCAGGTGTTTAATAAGCTCTTTTCTCACAGGCAGAAGTGGCAACAGAGGCGAGTGTACGCAGCCGTGCCGCTGGGAATATTATTTGATGGAGCAAAAAAGGCCAAACGAGTTTTTTAAGGTGATAGAAAACGAAGGGCACACTGCTGTGCTTAGCTCTCATGACCTAAACTCCTCTTCATTTTTAGACGAGCTATATAAAGCTGGTGTAACCTCATTTAAGATAGAGGGCAGAATGAAAGGTGCATACTATATAGCGACAGTCATAAACGCTTATAAAATGGCTATTAACAAAACGGCATCTAAAGAGGAAATTGATAAGGAACTTTTAAGTGTAAGTCACAGGCCATATAGCAGTGGATTTTATTTTGGTAAGCTGAAGAAAGAGTCATTTAATGACGGGCTTTATCATTCAAACGGTATGTTTGCAGGTGTTGCACTTTCAGACAAAGCAGACGGATACTTAAAAGTAATGCAAAGAAACCGCTTTGAAATAGGGGAGGAGCTTGAAATTTTATCCCCTGGTAAAGTCGGTGTATCGTTTACAGTTTTAGAGATAATAGATGAAGTCGGAAACTTAGTGGAGAGTGCGCCCCACCCTAAACAAACGGTTACAATTAACTGCCCAGTAGACGCCAAAAAGGGAGATATAATAAGGCTTTTAAAAAACAGGCAATAAACGTAGTGTTTTAAGGAATGAGAAGATGTCAAAAACTGAGATTTTAGCCCCCGTAGGCGGGAAACAGCAGCTAATAGCGGCAGTTAGGTGTGGCGCAAACGCTGTATATTTAGGCACAAAGAGTTTTAATGCACGAGGAAATGCCGAAAATTTTGACGAGCATTCTTTGAAAGAGGCCGTGTCATATTGCCATATAAGGGGTGTTCGTGTATATGTTACGCTGAACACCCTTATTTTTGATACAGAGTTTTCCCTGCTTGATAAAGCAGTTATAGATATAGTAAACTCTGGCGCAGATGCAATAATAATTCAAGATTTAGCGGTGCTAAGGAGAATTAAACAGATTTGCCCTAGTATGCCCATTCACGCATCAACGCAAATGGCGGTTCATAATATAGCTGGTGTAAAAAAGCTTCAAAGCCTTGGATTTAGTAGGGTAGTTTTAGCAAGAGAGCTAAATCTAAGAGAGATAGAGTTAATAAAAGAAAATACAGATATACAGCTTGAATGCTTTGTACATGGGGCGCATTGTATGAGCGTTTCGGGGCACTGCTATATTTCATCTGTATTCGGCGGCAGAAGCGGCAACAGGGGTGTGTGCGCACAGCCGTGCCGCCTTAATTTTAGTGCATACGGCAGAGATTACGCCTTATCACTAAAAGATATGTCATATATAAATAAAGTTAAAGATTTAGAGCATATAGGAGTAGCGTCACTTAAAATAGAGGGCAGAATGAAAAGTGCCCAGTATGTTGCAGCAGTTGTTACAGAGTATAAAAATGCTTTGGAAAGCAGAAAAATAAACTATGAAAGACTAGAGTCTGCCTTTTCAAGAGATGGTTTTACTGATGGCTATCTTACAGAAAACCTTGGCATAAATATGTTTGGAATACGCAGAAAAGAAGATATAGAAGCCTCTCAAAAGGTCCAAAGAGAGCTTAAAAGCCTGTATCATAAGGAAAAAGGCACTGTGCCAATTTTTATGAAGCTAAAGATAAAGAAATCAGAGCCTGCTGTTTTAACAGTAACCGCATGCGGTAAAACAGTTTGTGTACATGGGGAAACGCCCGCTGAAGATGACACAAAAACGTTAAGGCACGAAGATGCCGAAAGGTTTTTATCCAAAACAGGCGGCACACCGTTTGTATTATCAAAGTGTGAAATATTAATTGATGAAAACCTTTATATGAGCAGTGCAGATATAAATGCACTAAGGCGCTCTTCTCTTGCAGCTCTTGAAAAAAGGCTGTCAGAAACAAATAGAAAAGCTAAAACTCCGCCTTTGCCAGAGCTTAAAATAAAGAAGTACGAAAAAAAGCCAAAAATTAGAATTGGAATTGAAAGCTTTTCACAGCTTTCAGACGGTATTGAGGCAGAGTTTATTTATATTCCGATAGATGAAATTATAAAGAACCCCGAAAGAGCAAAAGAATTAGCAAGCAGCATAATAGCACAGCTGCCTTTATTTATGTCTCCTAAAGATGAAAGCGATGTTTTGCAAAAATTAGCCGCTTGTAAAAAACTTGGTATAAAACACGCCGCAGCAGGAAATACAAGCGGCGTAGCACTTATAGAACAAGCAAAGATGATAGCGCACGGGCAAAGCAGACTAAACATAACAAATTCACAAAGCCTTGCAGAGTATGAAAGTATGGGGCTTTACGACACAGAGCTATCATTTGAAATGACTTTTGGAAACATTAATAAACTTTGCGGCACAATGCCGCGGGGTATCTACGGATACGGATTTTTGCCTATTATGCATTTTCGTGTTTGCCCTGTAAAGCCGTCGCTTAGCTGCAAGAAGTGTGACGGCAAACCTATTTTAACAGACAAAAATGGGGTTCGCTTTACAATGCTTTGTCATGATAAACGTAATTTTACACTTCTTAACAGCGTACCATTATATATAGCAGACAAAAAATATCCAAACATAGACTTTATTACACTTTATTTTACTATTGAGAGTAAAAATCGAGTTAAAGAGATTTATGATATGTATAAAAACGGTGTTAAATATAATGAAAATAAGACGAGAGGGTTATATTATAGAAAAGTTTAACAAAAATATAGTATTATAATTAAAAATTTGGTATAATGTTAAAGAATATTAAAATAAGCATATGTCCTTACTAATACTTCCTTTAAAAAGCTTTCATTAATTTAAAATAGATGATACAAGGCAAGTTAATCAAAAGCAAAATTTTGTTTAATCATTAAAGGCAGGGTGAGCATATTGAGCAGCAGCGTTAACGGCAAAGCAGCAGAAAAAACCCGAAATCAAGATGAAGTCCTTAACTCAAAACGCAGATATGTTGGCAGAAAAGAAACGATAGGATATATTTTTAATCACTGGTCGGGCGGTTTTAACATAAGCAAATACCGCAACCGTTATATTTATGATGTTTTACTGATTAATTTTAATTATCTTGCGTTTTTAGATGCAGTAGGCGGCATATGGGATGTTATTAATGACACAATTATAGGTTTTATTGTAGACCGCACACGCACAAGGTGGGGAAAGTTTCGCCCATATCTTATTGGGTTTAACATACCTATGGCATTTTTCGCTTGTTTTTATTGGCTTTTGCCATTTATCTTTGCAGATACGGGAGATATGCATCTTCCAAAGTTTATAGCATACTTTATATTTAGCGTGGTGTCTGAAACGGCTGGCACTTTCACTTCAATAGCAAGCACAGGGCTTTTATCAACACTAACACCGCAGCCGCTTGAGAGAACACGGCTTATAACTCAGGCGCAAGTATTTTCAATAGGTGCAAATGTGCCAGAGCTTGTAATGGGGCTTTTGCTTGACCTTATAAACAGCAAAAAGATTAATATTAGTCACAAAAACCTATTTGCAGGGTTTGGAATTTCAACAAACTTTATTGCAGCGGCAACAGCTTTATATTTCTTTGTGGTATCAAAAGAGCGTGTTGTTCAATCTATTGATAAACCGAGTATCGTGCAGGGGATAAGGTCAATATTAAATAATAAACCTATACTGCTTATCACCTTATCAGAGTTTTTTGAGGGCTTTGCCGTAGGCACGAATATGACAGATTATTATATAGATGTTTTAGGCTCTGCAACGCTTCAGACTATTGTGGGAATACCAGGCGGACTTTTTACATATACGGGGTATGCCACTTTAGGCAAAGTTCGCCGTCATTTTTCTACTCGTGCGCTCTGGATAATATCCGATATTTGGACGGATATTTGCTGGCTTTCTGTTTGTGCTATCGGTATTATTAATAAAAATTTTATGAACCCTAAAGTTATGGTTCCTGTTATTATGATTGAAGAATGTTTTGAAATGTGTGTTTATGCGATAAGAAAAGTTATTCCAGCAGAGTTTTATAATGAAGCGATGGATTATTGTGAATGGAAAAACGGCTACCGTACAGAGGCGATGACAAGCGTTGCAAGAGGACTTATTACGAAACTTCAGCGTATAGTAAACAGCGTTGTTAGAAACATTATAATGGGCAAAATAGGCTATAAACAGGGGCGAGTTGTTGGCACGCAAAGTTATAAAACAAAATATTGGCTTTTTGTACTGAGCACAGGGCTGCCAGTAATAACGGGAGCGCTCGGCGTTGTACCAAAATTCTTTTATCCTTTAACAGGTAAAAGACGAGAGCAAATGTACAAAGAGCTTATTGAAAGAAGAGAGGCAATAGCTGTAGCTACAAAGAGTGCCACCGCAGAGGATATGAAAAGAATTGCAGAAATGCAAATGCATGCAGACTTTAACTTTACAGACAAGTAAAATATTAAGATATGAAAATAATCGGTGTTATCAAAATTTAACGATAACGCTGATTATTTATTTTAATCTAACTTTATTTTAGAATAATTGAAATAAAGGTGCAAACAATAATGAAAATAATAGTGAAAAGGCGGTATTATGAACGATAAAGATTACGGCGAGCTTGTAAAAGGTTTATCAGAAAACTCGCCACATATTAAAAACAGTATAAAAGCATTTCTATTCGGCGGCGGGATTTGTTGTTTCGGAGAAGTGATAAAATATTTTTTACAAAAATACACGATGCTAAACGTTACTGAAGTGAATGCATCAATATCAATATCACTTATAGTAATAACCGCCATATTAACAGGTATAGGCATTTTTGACAAAATTGCAAAACATGCAGGGGCAGGCACAATAGTGCCCATTACTGGGTTTGCAAACTCTATAGTGTCTCCTGCTATAGAATTTAATGCAGAGGGCAGAATACTCGGAACTGGGGCAAAAATGTTTAATATAGCAGGGCCTGTAATAGTTTA
>DASRNG010000124.1:0-2500 GCA_035647555.1 Oscillospiraceae bacterium
GGCGAAAATTAATACGCCTTATAATATTTGCCCTCTTAGCTTAAATTTTAGAAGAGCGTTGATTTCCAAAGGTGGCGGTGCAAGCCCGTCCGAGGGTAATATCTTTATTTGTCAAGCGAGGTAAAAAAATGTTTGAAGACAAGACACTCAACTGCAAAGAATGTGGCGAAGAATTTATTTTCACAGCCGGAGAGCAAGAATTCTATGACGCTAAAGGCTTCGTAAACGAGCCACAGCGCTGCAAGACTTGCCGAGACAATCGTAAGCAAGCAGCCAGAGGCGAGCGTGAAATGTTCACAGCTACATGTGCCGAATGCGGAGGAGAAGCAACAGTACCCTTTAAACCCCGTGAAGATAGGCCTGTTTATTGCAGCGACTGCTTTGCGAAATCAAAAGGACAATAATTTAATAAAAAATTATTGCCGCTCTGCCCCTTGAAAGAAGGGCAGAGCAGCCTTTTTTATGGTGCTATTAATAAGCGCCTTTTTTATTATTCCATCTCTTTTACAAAGATTTTAACTTTTTGAGGAATATTTAACCTATCCTTTTCAGTGTCAGAGTTAAAAAGATAATCAATCAAAAAGTTTTCGTCCGCTTTGAGTATAGCTTGTGCATAACCTCTATACTCTTTCATTTTCTTTTCATCGTTTTTATTTGCATATACAAGGTACCATGCAATAGCCTCATAAAGCCTGTCTTCTTTATTGCCTACATAACCCTCGCCGCCGCCTTTTATAACTAATTGTTCAAGTTCGTTAGAGTATGTTAAGTTGCTTTTTAGTAGCAAACAGCGTATAAGTGCAGCATAAGAGCCTTTAATATTTGAATCAAGCTTTTCCCAAGCTTCATATTGAGAATAAGCATTCTCATAATCATTAAAAGCCTCTTCAAGCACTCTTCCAAGTGCCCAGTGCATACGAGCTTTTGTTTCTTTTGAAATATCGGTATAAGAGTCTATACCATATGCAAGGACTTCCTGTGCGGCTGAAAGATTACTTTTATCTCCACGTTTGTGAAGAGTTTGTGCGACAAAGATTGTGCAATCGCACTTTTCTTCATCAGGCATACGCTGCAAAGCTTTGTAGTATTTACCTATAACTTCACTGTCCCAGACCTTTGCCGAAAGAAAAATATCAACCATGGTACGCATCCTTTCAAAATATATTTATATCAAATCGGAGGTAGGCAGGCAACGATTTCAACACTTGTGTCACTTTCAACGTAAAGTTTGTTGTCAAGGATATAAGGAGCGAAAAAAGTGTCTCCTTTTTTTATGTTTTTTGAATAATCTTCTCCCAAAATTTTCAGTGTTCCCGTGCCGTTTGTAACAACATAAACGGCAGGTGCTTCAAAATATGAAGTTTTATCATTATTTACGCTGTACCGTACAACGCTAAAGCAAGGGGTATCCTTTTTAGAGATAAGAGACTGCTTTATAAAACCGCCTTTAGACTCAATTGTTTCGGGCGTTTTTTTGCATTTTGATTCAACATCTTTAAGCCCAAAAGAAAAATCAAAACAGTCAAGTGCCGTGTCCTTATCAAGACCCAAATACATTTCTTTATCGCTTAAACGATAGTCACCACACCAATGCTCTGGCTGAATAGTAAAGTCTGTAGGCTCTTGAACCTCAAGCACAAGGCAGCCAGCGCCAATAGCATGAACGGCTTTTGCAGGTATAAAATAAACATCACCGTCTTTTACAGGTATACGGTTTAAAAGTTTTTCCATAGCGCTTTTATCACTTGCACTATCCTCAATTGCCTTTTCAAAGTCAGCTCTTGTTACGCCCTCACGAAAGCCGAAATATATTGCGGCATTTTCTCTTGTTGCAAGAATGTACCAAGACTCTGCCTTACCAAAAGAGCTGCCGAAATGTTTTTTTGAAAAGGCTTTATCAGGGTGTGCTTGCACAGGCAAACGAATGGCACTATCAAGTGCTTTTACGAGTATGTCAAGACCGTCTCTGCTGCCGAGCATTAAGTCCTTGTGATGAGCTAAAAGCTCGTTAAAATGAATGCCAGTACCCTTTATGACTGAAAGCCCCTCATTAGGGTCATCGCTACCCTCATTTAATGCTGTTACGGTAGAGCATATCCACTCCTCAGGGTAAAAAGAGTCTTCACTTTCGTCACCAAAAAAGTCGGAGAATAGTTTACCGCCAAGGTAAACCCTAAAAACCCTGTTTTTATCAAAGAAAATAGGTAAAGAAGCTATTTTTTCTAAATCCAATTATTTTCCCTCCTAATATCCTAAAGCTTTTAATGAAAACACAGCGGCGCCATAAGCGGCCTCCTCTTTATTTTCAGATACAGTAAGCGCCATACAAAACTGCTCTTCAAAAAGCTTTTGCCATACACTACTTTTGCGAATGCCATTGCCCGAACCCATAAGTCTTTTTGGCTTTGTAGTCAGATACGGGTGGCATTTATCATACATATCATAAAGCTCTAAAACAGTGCCTTTTAATACACCGCATATAAAATGCTCTGGTGTAAAG
>DASRNG010000125.1:0-2469 GCA_035647555.1 Oscillospiraceae bacterium
AGAGCTTTAATCGCTCGTTACGATACTGACTATCGTTTTGACTTTTATTCTAAAAGTCCGGTTACTGTCACAAGTTTTACTTGTTCAAAAAAATCTTAGGGTTTTTGTTTATCGTTGTTTAATTTTCAAGGTCCTTTGCGCAACCCCGTTTTTGGGGTGCTTGCATATCTTATCAAATTATTTATCGCTTGTCAACTCTTTTTTCTATTTTTTTTAATTTTTTTATTTCCAAAATTCAACAGTCGAAGTAAACGCTATATATTGAGGTTTTTACAAGCGTATACACTATTTACCATACTAAATACGCATATAACATTACTTTCAAGGATAACATAAAACAGCATATACATTAAAATGGAGTGTTAAAAATGAAAATATCAGTTGATAAAAGCAAATTAAAAAAGGCGTGGAGCATTTTTGTAATAATCCTGCTTAATATTTTGATTGTTGCTATTGTAGTTTCGGTAGCTGCAAACAGTATGTCCACAGAAAGCTCGCAAGTTTTATCAAAGCTTGGCTCAAGGGGTGACGAGGTAAGAAATGTTCAAAACGCACTGAAAAAGCTTGGGCTTTATAATGGGGCTGTTGATGGCATTTACGGAACGAAGACTGCAAGTGCAGTAAAACAGTTTCAAAGAAACTGTGGAATAACAGTTGACGGAATAGCAGGCCCTAAAACGCTTTTATATCTAGGTCTTGGCGGCTCGCCTTCTTCTGCTAACCAAAGTGATTTGTATCTTTTAGCAAAAGTTATTGCAGCAGAAGGGCGTGGAGAAAGCTACACAGGGCAAGTGGCTATTGGCGCTGTTGTTCTTAATAGAATAAAGCACCCCTCTTTTCCGGATAGCGTATCAGGTGTGGTTTATCAAGAGGGTGCATTTACTTGTGTTAGAGATAGAAACTGGAGCACAGAGCCGAATGCTACATCACGCAAGGCAGCTCAAGACGCACTTAATGGCTGGGACCCGTCAGGTGGTTCTATATATTATTATAATCCATCTAAAACATCAAATAAGTGGATGAGAACTCGCCCTGTTGTGGTGACTATAGGCAGCCACGTATTTTGCAAATAAAACAACCCCTCCATTGGAGGGGCGTTTACATATATATATAATAGTATATGCAATTATGATTTTTTTGTGCTTGAAGCGGCAGCGGCTGAAATAATTTCTATCGTTTCGCTTTTACTATTATTTGATTTAAGGTTTTCTTCTAACTCTTTTTTACCCTCTGGAGTGTCTCTATAATACTGTGTGTGGGTATTTGGGTGTTTTGTAGACTCCCAAAGCTCTTTTGCAACGGGTGCCCATGCACTTGCGAAAGCATCGCACTTTGAGCAAAGAGTTTCAACATCTTCGTGTGAAAGAAAGTCAGAAGATTTTGCGCCTGTTTGTTTTACTATCTCACGCAGTCTGTCAGGATTTTCAAGCATAGGGCAGGGGCGAAGATGATTATCGTTAAACGGCTGATTCTTTCTAAACTCCATAAATAAAGGATTTTTAAGAGCCTCTATAAGAGTGTGTGTGCGAATGTT
Organism: Oscillospiraceae bacterium; assembly: GCA_035647555.1. Taxonomy (GTDB): domain Bacteria; phylum Bacillota; class Clostridia; order Oscillospirales; family Acutalibacteraceae; genus DTU089. The sequence goes on from DASRNG010000125.1 coordinate 1,535, forward strand.
AGAGTCAGAATAATGGATAAACACGCAAGGCTCAATGTCGCCTGCGGAGTTTATGTGGAAGTAGTTTCTTCCGCCTGCAATACAGCCACCAACATACTCACCATCATTTTGAAAGTCTACTACAAACAAGGGTTTGCCTGTTTTTGAGTTTCGCATTTTTTTCATCCAGCCATACATAAACTCTCGCTGTTTTGGTGTTGGGATAAGCTCTGTATCTGCGCCTTTTCCAAGCGGCATATAGTTAAAGTACCACGCATATTTTACACCGTTTTCAATAAGAAAATCTATAAAATCGCTATCTGTTACGCTTGGTATATTTTTTTGTGTATAGCAGATTGATACACCGAATAAAATTTTGTTTTCTCTTAAAAGCTTCATAGCAGATACGGTTTTGTCATATGAGCCGCTGCCTCGCCTAAAGTCCGTGTAATCCTTTTCTCCCTCAATACTAAGGGCAAGTGTGATGTTACCAGCCTCGTGAATATCGTCACAAAACTTTTGGTCAATTAGTGTAGCGTTTGTGTAAATGAGGAAAAGACAATCTTTATTTTCTTTGCACAGGGTAAGAATATCGTCTTTTCTCATAAGCGGCTCGCCGCCCGTCATCATATAATTATGGGTGCCCATTTCTTTACCTTGTGAAACAATGCTTCTCATCTCATCAAGAGTAAGATTTTGTTTGTCACCATATTCGGCAGACCAACAGCCCTTGCACTTGCGGTTACAGGTGCTCGTTGGGTCAAAAAGAATAGTCCATGGTACGTTTATATTGAATTTATCACGATTTTCTCTAACGGTTTTTGTGCCGTAGTATCCAGCGTGAAGCCCTAAAGCTAACATCATAGTCTTAATATCGTTTCTGTCAACATCAGAAAGAATACTAAGGGCAAGCTTGCGGTAAATATTATCAGGGTCTTTTACGCCTTGTTTTATAG
>DASRNG010000126.1:0-2464 GCA_035647555.1 Oscillospiraceae bacterium
CGCAGTACTCGCAAACGCTTTAATGCGGGTATTTTCATTATTATGGGTTGTAAGGTCTACCCATGAAGTGCCGTTACTACTAAGATAACTTTGCTTTGCTGCTATGGAGTTTGAGTTTTTTAATACAAAGCTGCCAAAAATAAAGTCTTTAGTAGAAGTAACATCCATACCTGCCTGCTCTAAAGGAGTATAAAGCTTTACTACAACAGAAAAATAGCTGTTATTTTCAAGCTTTACGGGATTGTCAAGCGGTATAGTATAAAGTCCAGAATAAGCTAAAAAGCCTGTTTGTGTTGTAACGAGTGTACCTGCTGTAGGTGATGTGTAGTTTGAGGGCAAGTTGTTATAAACAAAAATTTCATAAGATGCATTTGTATTGTAAAGATTAGAAATGCCAACAGCTTTTAAAAGCTGGCTGCCTTTTGCTCTAAAAACATTTGCACCATAAACTGTGCCTGAACCGTATGTAAGTGAGCCTGTAGATGCAGTTCCGTCATATTGATAGTTATACTCATATTTTTCTGGATTTTCTGGTATGTAAAAAGCGGCGTAGTTCTCATACACCCCTGAAGCATACCCCGTAAGAGATGTGTCATAGTAAGACACCCAAAAGTAACCGTTGTTACCGTGAGAAGTACCCCAACTGTTTTTGCAAAGCCATGCACCTTTATTTTGAGGATAAGGAGAATTAAAGTTTGAGGCGCCAAAATTATCATCCCACCCAACAAGAGTTACGGCGTGGTTTGGGTTTGTACCCAATTTATAAAAATAAGCATATTTTGATGAGTTGTAGTACAAGTCGTCCCAGTAAAGGCTAACTGACGCAGCACCATGCTCCATTAAAAGGCTCTTTATTTCATTTTGGTCTGCAAAAGACACAAGATAAGCATCTTTTAATTTTACTGAGCTGTTAAATACCGCACTTCCAGACGGGGATATATTATTAGCTAAATTACTATACGGGAAAGCTGTTTCAGGTGCAGCGCCAATCCAGTTAAAAAGGGCTGCGGCAGTAAATACATCATTTCCGCCAAGTTCAGATAGCTGTTTTGCAGTTTTTTGCTGAATACCAGATTTGTATAACCGAACACTGTCGCCCGTAAGGTTTTGAAGCGGGTCTGCTACATTATCCCTGTGGTATATAAAATAAGCAATATGACTTTCAGAAAGGTCAAAAGAAGAACTGTAGTCAAGCCTTGAAATCGCTGAAGACTCAAGACTTGCCATAGCTGAGTGTGCCCAGCAGGTGTTAAAAGCACCTTGGTTTTTAATAGATGTTACAACCCCCTTTGTTCTGCTGTCATAGGAAGAGGGGAGAGCGGCCGACTTATTTAGATGATACTCTGCATCTGTTTTTATTGATTTTGGATAATACCCAATATCAATATAAGAGGAAGAATAGTCAATATAATCATTAGATAAATAATCATCAGAAATAGAAAAAATGTCAAGGTTATCTAAATCACTGTTTGCCGCCTTAGCTAATAACGAAAACTGCTGTGTAAATATGAGAAGATAAGATGCAAGAATTAGTGCAAAAGCCTTTTTATAATAACGGTTTTTCATTTCTACCTCCTATAACCTTAAAAGTTTATTTTCTTTTCGGGAAATTAGTTTTTTCATATTCTTCTATTTCTGTATACCAATCGTCAGTTAAGCCTTGCCTTGTTAAATATTCACTCCAGATATCGCCAAAAGGCATGGTGTTAAACCTTTCGTTTAAGTACATTAGTTTACCAAATTGCGAGGTGTCTTGAAGTTCTTTTAGCGTGCTATGGGGTAAAAGCAGCGCCCACAATAAAGCTTTTTGTACAGAGCGTTGCCCTAAGACCCAAGCGCCCAAACGGTTAATAGATGCATCAAAATAATCAAGCCCTATAAGCGTTTTGTCAAGCGCATTAGAGCGGACGATTTCTTTTGCAATCTCTTTAACTTCATCTTCAAAAAGTACAACATGGTCACTGTCCCAGCGAACGGCTCTTGTAATATGTAAAGCAATTTTATCGCTAAATGTAAGAAGCGAAGGGATTTTGTCAGAAACGGTTTCAGTGGGGTGGTAATGCCCATTGTCAAGCAGGCAGCAAACTTCCGTTTTTGCAGCATAGTTTTGGTAAAATTCGCTGCTGCCTACCGTATAACTTTCAAGACCAATGCCAAAGACCTTGCTTTCAACAGAGTCAACAACACCAGAAAGCTTTTCAGAAAAAATTTTATCAAGACTATCTTTTAGCCTTTGTCGTGGAGAGAGCCTGTTAGCAGGAATATCTTTATATCCGTCTGGAATCCATACATTATTTAAAGAGTGAGAATTCATTTCGTCAGCAAAATACTTTGCTATTTTTCGGCAGGCTATTCCGTGGTTTATCCAAAACTCTCTTGTCTTTTCATCAGGAGAGGAAAGAGACAGCCCGTCCTTCATTTTTGGGTGCCCAAAATATGTAGGGTTAAAGTCTATTCCATCAAG
>DASRNG010000127.1:0-5780 GCA_035647555.1 Oscillospiraceae bacterium
AGGGGTAACACTCCTTATTGAAACTGCTGGTATTTATGCAGATACAAGAAGGCTTTCTAATCTTCTTAACCTTTTTGCAAACGATAACCTTGCGGCACTTTGGGATTTTCATCACCCTTACAATCTTTTTGGTGAAAGCCCAGAGCAAACTGTTACAAACCTTGGGGCGCACATAAGGCACGTGCATATTAAAGACAGTGAAAAGATAGATGGCAAGCGGTCTTACTGCCTTATGGGCGAGGGGGATTTGCCTGTAGAGCAAATGCTAGGCGCACTTCGCTCAATTAATTATGACGGATTTATATCCTTTGAGTGGCTGCCTATGTGGCTGCCAGAAATTTCAGATGCAGGTATCGTTTTCCCCCATTTTATAAACTATATGAGCCAGTTTGATGATGCGTTAAAACATTCATCAAAGTTATATAGCAACAAAGCAGAAACAGGGAAATTTGTATGGAAAAAGGATATTTTAATAAACCGCACTTTTTCACAAGTGCTTGACAGAATGGTTGAGGAGTTCCCGGACCAATTAGCCGTAAGATACACAACTCTTGACTATACAAGGACATATTCAGAGTTTAGAGATGATGTTAACGAGTTTGCAAAAAGCCTTATTGCACTCGGTGTAAAGCCAGGTACGCACGTTGCCGTTTGGGCTACAAATATTCCGCAGTGGTTCGTTGCATTTTGGGCAACCACGAAAATAGGTGCCGTACTTGTAACTATGAACACTTCCTATAAAATACACGAGGCAGAATACCTTTTAAGGCAGTCAGACGCCCATACACTTATTATGATAGATGGTTTTAGAGATTCACATTATTCGGCTATAATACAAGAAATTTGCCCAGAACTTAAAAGCACACAGCAAGGAAGACCACTCCACAGCAGGCGGCTTCCGTTTTTAAGAAATGTAATCACTTGCGGCTTTAGTATGGACGGAGCTATAACATGGGAAAGAGCTTTGCAAATGGGTGAGAGCGTTCCTATTGAGGAAGTAGAAAGACGAGCTGCGGCAGTAGATGCACACGATGTTTGCAATATGCAGTATACATCAGGAACAACAGGCTTTCCAAAAGGTGTTATGCTTACTCACTATAATATAATTAACAACGGCAAATGCATAGGGGACAGAATGGACCTTTCGACGGCAGACCGTTTAATGATACAAGTGCCAATGTTCCATTGTTTTGGCATGGTGCTTGCAATGATAGCGGCAATGACACATGGGTCAACAATATTTCCGCTTCCATATTTTTCAGCAAAACCTGCTCTTGAGTGCATAAATCAGGAAAGAATAACGGCATTTCACGGAGTGCCAACAATGTTTATAGCAATGCTTTCACACGCAGATTTTGCAAGAACTGATTTTTCATATATGCGCACAGGCATAATGGCGGGAAGTCCATGCCCTGTTGCTGTTATGACAGATGTTATGAACAAAATGAATATGAATGAAATCACAATAGTTTATGGTCAAACAGAGTCTTCACCTGGCTGCACTATGAGCAGGACTGATGACCCTATTGATGTAAGAGTTGGTACAGTTGGCTCTGCTTTGCCTGAAATACAATGCAAAGTTATTGACCCTGAAACGGGTAAAGAAGTAGCAGACGGTGTGAACGGTGAGTTTATAGCAAAAGGCTATAACATAATGAAAGGCTATTATAAAATGCCAAAAGCAACCAGAGCTGCTATTGATAAAGACGGCTGGCTTCATACGGGTGACCTTGCCGCACGCACGCCTGACGGCAACTTTAAGATAACGGGCAGGCTAAGAGATATGATTATTAGAGGCGGCGAAAACATTTATCCAAAAGAGATAGAAGAGTTTCTTTACACTCACCCAGGTATTAATGACGTGCAGGTTATAGGTGTGCCAGACACAAGGTATGGTGAGGAGATTATGGCGTACATTATATTAAAAGAAAATGAAAACCTTACCGCTGATGAAGTGAAAGAGTATGTAAAAAGTCATATGGCACACCATAAGATTCCTAAATATATTGATTTTGTTACAGAGTTTCCAATGAATGCGGCAGGTAAAATACTAAAGTATAAAATGCGTGAAGCGGCAATAGAAAAGTTAAAGCTTAGAGATGCCGCAGAGATAGAAACAGCATAATGAGAGTTTTAAGCTTTACAGTGCCAAAGGAGTTTGATGGGGCACAGATTATAGCCTTTCTTCGTGAAAGAGAAAAGCTTTCTGTAAAACTCGTAAAACAATTAAGGCGAACAGATGGGGGTGTACTAAAAAACGGTACACCCTCAAGAGTTATAGACAAAGCTTTTGCAGGTGATATTATTACGGTTAAAATAATTGACGACACCGTACCGCCTGCTTTTTTTGAGTTGCCCTTAGATATATTGTTTGAAGACGAGGACTTTTTAGTAGTCAATAAACCCGCAGGGCTTTCTATGCACCCCACATTTAGGCACCCTAATGGCACACTTTCTAATGCTGTAGCATCATATTTAAGCAAAACAGGCAAAGGCAACTCCTGCACAAGAGCCATAGGCAGGCTTGATAAGGATACGTCAGGCGCCGCAGTATTTGCGCTAAATAGCTATGCCGCCGCAAGGCTAAATGGTAAAATAGAAAAAGAGTATCTTGCCGTTTTAAGCGGAACACTTCACGGCTCTGGCGTTATTGATGCCTCTATTTATAGGCCATATAAAGATAAAACTATAAGAGCCATAGGAGAGGGCAAAAGTGCCGTAACCCACTATACTGTTTTAGAACAAATAGGGGAGTTTACCCTTGTTAGGGTGTTTCCTAAAACAGGCAGAACACACCAAATTAGACTCCATTTTTCTCATATTGGCCTTCCTTTAGTTGGTGACGAAATGTATGGGGGGCAGGAAAATCCTAATATAAAAAGAGCTGCTCTTCACTGTGAAAAGGCGAAATTTACACACAATATAACGAATGAAGAAATGGTTTTTACAGCTTTACCACCTTCTGATTTTAACGCACTTATTAAAAATAGTGCTTATTAAATAAAGAAGTTTATAATTTTTCTATTAAAAAACAATTAAAAACTCCCTTGTATATACATTTGCATATGCAAGGGAGTTTTTACATAGATGTTAGTTAAATTGTTGATGTAAAGTTAGTTTCTTGTCAGATTAATTCATTATTAGAATTATTATTTGATAACATACCGAAAAAAGTCAAGGTTATCAACATTGTCAACACAGTTATGAACAAGAGTAAGTAAACTACTTTACACCACTCTAAGAAAACTGTTTGTATAAATATACACAAATTCAGTACAAATTAATGTATATACATAATGTTAAAGAATAGTCAAAAGTTATTTTATACTAATTTCTATAGGAACACGTCTTTGAAATATTGTAATAGAATTAAAACCAGATTCCAGCGCCATATTGTAAGCTGTAGAAATACCACTGCCAATTTGGTCACCATAATGGGCATCAGAACCAACAGACACAAATTTTCCGCCAAGCTGTTTAAATCTTTTTATAACACTTATTTCGGGAGAAGTTTTATTTATTTTTTGCCGCAGTCCTCCAGTGTTAATTTCAAGAGCCTTGTCCTTTTCGGCACAAAGCTTTAAAAGCTCGTCCACCTTTTTACTATATTTATTTATGTCCTCATCTATGTCAGCTACAGAACAGAAGTAGCGGAAAGGATAAGTCATATGAGCTAAAACGTCAAAATTCCCCCACTCGGTCATAGAAATTAGCTCGTCAAGATATTCGTTGAAAATAGCGGTAATATCTAATGTCTCAAAACTATCTATAAAATAGAAGTCCCTTTTCCCGCGAAGATTGTGAAGCGAACCTAAAACAGTATCATATTTTTGGGTAGATAAAATAGTTTCAGATAACTGTTTATCATAGTGAGGCTGTGCAAGTTCAATGCCTTGCAAAACTAAAAGGTTTCCATAAAACGAGATTTTTGCTTTAGCTACTTCAAAATAGCTTTGCCTTACACGCCTGTCATACCCTTCTTTATGGTAAGAATCAACCTCACAATGGTCTGTAAAAGCTATGACACGAAGATTTTTAGCTACTGCTATTTCACACATATTTATTACAGAGTTATGGCCATCTGGAGAATTGTCAGAATGGACATGAGAGTCTATTATGCGCTGATATTCCATATAAAAAACTCCTTCACAAGAACTTATAAAAGAATAACATAAAAGCAGTCTGCTGTCTATACTTGACTTGAAATAAGAGCGGCTGTATAATAAAACCTGAGGCGGCACACCGCATTAAATAAGGGCAGGTGATAGTATGCATAAAAAAATGACAGTAAAAGCAAATGCAAAAATAAACTTAATTCTTGACGTAACAGGTACGCTTAAAAATGGCTACCACAGTATTTTTACTATTATGCAGTCTATAGATTTATACGATACAGTTTCAGCAAGTCTTAATGAAACGGGTGAAATAAACCTTTTATGCAGTAAACCAATACCATGCGATGAGAGAAACACTGCCTATAAAGCAGCACAGCTTTTTTTTAGTAAAACAGGTATAAAATACGGTGCAGATATTGAAATAGAAAAAGAAATTCCCGTATCCGCAGGGCTTGCAGGCGGCAGCACTAATGCGGCTGCCGTTTTGGCACTGCTAAATGTTATGACGGGGAAAAACCTATCAGTGGCAGAGCTTTGCAGCATTGGCGCAGAAATTGGTGCAGATGTACCGTTTTGCCTTGTTGGAGGCACGGCACTTTGCCAAGATATTGGCTCTGTAATATCTGTTTTGCCAGATTTGCCAGAGTGCTTTATTGTACTTGCAAAACCACCGCAAGGCGTTTCAACAAAAAAAGCGTATGCAGAGTTTGACAGGGCACCGTGGATAAGGCGCCCTAAAAACGAGCTTATGCTAAATGCCGCTGTAAGGCAAGACTTAAAGGAAATAGCCCTATACTGTGCAAATGTGTTTGAGCAGGTTATAGACATACCTAAAAGAGTTGATATAAAACACATAATGCGTGAAGCGGGTGCTTTGGCATCTTGTATGAGCGGTTCAGGTTCTACTATTTTTGGAATATTTGATAATAAAGATAAAGCTAAAAAGTGTGCTTTACTATTAAAACAAGTTGTGCCTGATGTGTTTATTACAACTCCACAGAAAAATGGAATTGTTTTTGAATAGAAAATTAACATACAGCCCATAATCCGAATACAGGATTATGGGAATTTTTTATTTAAAGGAGATAAACAATGATAATAGGATATAGCAGAAATATGCTTTTCTTCCGTGCGCTAATATGCGCCTTTATACTTACGGCAGCGTTCTCTGTAACATCTTTCGCCGCTGCTGCACAGTCTGTTAGAAGTGAATGTGTAAGACTTCACGTGCTTGCAAACTCTGACAGCAAAAAGGACCAAGAATTAAAATTAAAGGTGCGAGATGAACTGCTATTTTTAGGGAGTGAGTTTTTTAGAGGAGATATTAACATTTCGCAAGCTGAAGAAAAGCTCCAAAGCTCAAAAGATGAACTTATAAGGGCGGCTTTAAGAGTAGTTAAAGATGCAGGGTTTGACTACAAAGTATCTATAAATATATGTGATGAATACTTTACTACAAGAAGTTACGGAAAGTACACAATGCCAGCAGGAAGATATAAGGCAGTTAAGGTTATTATAGGTGAGGGAACGGGGCAAAATTGGTGGTGCGTAATGTTTCCGCCACTGTGTTTACCAGGATTTTCAGAAACAGAGCCTGAAAGCTTTTTAACAGAAAGCGGCTCTAAGTTAATACAGGAAAAACCCGTCTTAGAGCCACGTTTTATG
>DASRNG010000128.1:0-5721 GCA_035647555.1 Oscillospiraceae bacterium
AACCATGTAAGCGTAAACTATGCTGTATCAACAAAAATCAGACCAAACGCTGACAATGGAGCAAATGTTGACCTTGGTTTCACAGGTTCTTTCCTTAATGCAGGCTTACCAATTGAGTTTGCTGACGGAACGTCTACTAACGTATCTGCTGTTGGTGTAGAATTAACAGTAAACGGCAATACAAACAGCTACCAAGACAATTTTGTTTACGAAAATGCCGACGGCAACGGTTATAACTTCCGTGTAGCTCTTACCGGTATTCCTGCGGAAAACTTCAATACCCCGATTAAAGCGAGAATGTTCGTAATTTTTGACGGTGAAACGTACTACTCTGACTATGTTTATACAACGGCAGCAGCCCATGTAGGAAGGCTCGCATAAGATGTTGAATAATGGTAAAAGGTACGAAAGACCTAATTTTTATGTATATTCGTTCGCATTAGAAGATATAATAACTGTTTCCATACCTATAACAACGGATGAACCACCGAAAACTACTAAAGGTGTAGAAATAGGAACAGGCGGCGGAGAAATAACAGTACCATTTTCAGACTTTTTTAACTGAACATTCAAGCAAACCGGAAAGGAGTATTTTGAATGAAAGAATATAAATCACCAGAGCTTATAATTGTTGAGTTCGAGATTGAAGATATTATCACCGTATCTATAGGTACAGGAGATATAGACGACGGTTGGTACTAAAACTGACTTATGTTAGTAATATTCTGGGCAGGCGAAAGCTTGCCCAGCTATTTTTTATACAAAGATATGTATATGCCTTACTTAAAACAGGGTGAGCGATTGTAGAATTAAGGTAAAAGGGGCATAAAAATAAGTACTAAGGAAAAAGCCCACAGTAGAAATAGTAAGCACGTTAGAAAAACAATCTTTAACTTGACTGAATTATATTTCTGTGTAATAATAACTATGAAAATGAAGTGAAAGTGGTGCATTAATGCTAATTTCTGCAGCAGGACTGATTGTTGACGTGAAGCCACGGTATGAGCTGCTTCGCTCACGTGTTAAAGAGTATATATGTAAGAAAGAGCTTAAAGCAGATATTACTATAAGAGTTGACGACTCGTTTTTAATTGAACGGCAAGAGAAATATCCGCATTTAACGCTTGAAGAATGTGAGTATATTTATACGGCAGATATATTTTACCGTGAGCTGCTTTCATATAACGGTTTTCTTTTGCATGCCTCTGCTGTGGCGCTTGAAAATAAAGCTTATCTTTTTTCTGCCCCGTCAGGTACGGGCAAATCTACTCATACGAGCCTTTGGCTACAGCATTTCCACGAAAAGGCAGAAATAATAAATGATGATAAACCTGCCATTCGCCTCATAGACGGGGTATTTTATGCCTGCGGAACTCCTTGGAGCGGCAAAACTGACGAAAACAAAAACAAACAAGTACCGCTAAAGGCAATAGCGTATATAAAACGGAATCAGGATAATTATATTAACAAAGCAGACCCTAAAAAGGCAATTAAGTATATATTAGAGCAGACTATTCGCCCGTCTGCATACCAAAGTATGGACAAGTTATTATTTCTGCTTGATAAGTTATTAAAAGAGATACCTGTTTTTGAGCTTCATTGCAATATTTCAAAAGAGGCGGTACTCACTGCCTTTAACGAAATGAGCATATAACATAAGTTGTAGAAAAAAAGGGCAATTTAAATATAAGGGGTAAAACAATGAAATTAAATGAAAATTATATTCTTCGCACTGTAGCTGGCAGCGATGTTGTGGTGGCAGTAGGTAAGGAGGCGGCAAAACTTCGCGGCATGATGAATCTTAATGACACCGCTGCATTTATATGGCGTTGCCTTGAAAAGGGTTTTGATGAAGAAAAGATTATTGAAAAACTTAAAGAAGAATATACAGGTGCTGATGATAAGACACTAAGATTAGAAGTTCAGACATTTTTAGACAAGCTTATAAATATGGGGATTGTTCAAAAATAGCTGTAAAGCATATTTGAATTGGGTTTGAAAGGATAGGTAAAGATGAAGTATAAGTTATCTGACCTTATTCCAATAATTAATGAAACGCTTGAAAGCGGCAAGGAGTTTACACTGCCTGTTACAGGCACAAGTATGCTGCCTTTACTTGTTGAAAAGCGTGATAGTATAGTGCTTAAAAAAGCTGTACCTCCTTTACAAAAGGGGGATTTGCCTTTATATAGACGGACTGACGGTTCATTCGTTTTGCATAGAGTAGTAAGTGCTAAAAATGGAAAATATATAATGAGTGGTGATAACCAGTTTATCCCCGAATACGACATTTCTGATGATATGATAATAGGTGTTGTTTCAAAAATTATTCGAAATGGCAAAGAGGTTGATGTAAACTCTTTATTATATAGGTTATATGTTTATGTTTGGACGGCGCTTTTTAAGGTTCGCTATCCTATTAGAAGAATAAAAAGCAGTGCAGTAAAGACCGATGAAGTTTTAAACCATAAAAAAACACCACAAAAGAGTGTGCATGCAGAGTATCTTATTACCCTTTTAAGGTGCGCCTTGTTAGAAGAAGACGTACCGCCTGTGCCTTCGGGTGTTGATATGGAAAAGGTTTTTAGGCTCGCTAATGCCCACAAGATTGCAAACCTTGCAGCTTATTCTGTAATGCGGCTTGACGGAGCTGATAAGGAGATATTAAAGAAGTTTAAGACAGAGCTTTTTAAGGTTGCACAGCGTGAAGTGAGCCAAGAAGTAGAACTTAAAAAAATAGAGAAATGTTTTGATAAAGAGAAAATAGAATACTCTGTTTTAAAAGGAAAAGAGATTGCGAAATTTTATCCGTCAACAGATATGAGATTTTCGCTTGATATGGATATATATATAAGCCGTGAAAATGCTGACAAGGCAGCAGAAATTATGCTTTCTTTGGGATACGAGCAGCAAGGGGTAAAAGGGGCTAAAGACATGGCGTTTGTAAAAAAGCCTAACCTTACTGCCGAAATTCACTTTGAACTTAATTATGAAAGCGACCGCACTTATGATTACTTTAAAAAACTACCGCAAAGACTCGTAAAGGTAGACGGAAGTGCTAACAGACTGAAAATGACAGATGAAGATTTGTTTATTTATGTAACAGGCCATGCAGCGCACCATTTCCTTGTTGCAGGGACAGGGATAAAAAGCATTATAGATGACTTTATTTTAAGAAAAGAGCTTTTACCTTTTTGCGATATGCATTATATAGAAAAGGAGCTTAAAAGTGCAGGGATTTTTGAGTTTTCGCAAAATATAAAGGCGCTTGGCGATTTCTGGTTTGGTGATGGGAAAAAAACAGAGTTTATGGAAGAGCTTGAATTATATATATTTAAAAGCGGAGTTTTTGGCACTGATGAATTATATTATGTTAACGCTATGTCACCACAGCGAAAAAAAGATGGTTCACGCTTTTTATATATAATTGAAAGAATGTTTTTGCCGTATACTTCAATGACTTATTTGTACCCAATATTAAAAAAGGCGCCGTTTTTATTGCCGCTATTTTGGGTTGTTAGATTATTTAAGGTGTTTAAGAACACGAAAGACGTTTCAACAGAAGTTGCAAAAATAAGAAATGTATCTGACAGTGAAGTTGAGCAAAGAAACAATTTTTTCGAAAAAATGGGATTTCTATAAAAAGGTATTGTAAATGATATAGCGATTATGATACAATTAAGTGAATACGCAGGAAGGGAAGAGCGATGAATGGCAACAGGTGGATACTACACGAATGCAAGTGATGAGGATTATGGTATTAATTTTGAGTCTATGCTTAGATATGCAAAGGTTATTACAGCACAATGGTGGGTAATTGCGATTTTTGCGGTGTCTTTTGCACTGGCAGGATTTACTTTCTCTAAAATTACGCATGAAGATAAATTTTCTTCACACATTATTTTTAATGCGTCTAATAAATCAAGTGATATAGCAGGAGAAGCTGCGAAATACACAACTGCAAGTGATGTTCAGGCATCAATTATGTTTGCTACAAGTTTTAAAACCATTTTATCTGATACAGAATATATTTACACACTCGTACAAAATTCAGTTAAAACACAGACGGGGCAAGATTACTCGGCGGCTCATATCAGACGGAGCGTCAGCGCTTCTGTTATTCCTGAAACTACGATGATTTCAGTTAAAATTAGCTCGGCAGATGCTGAAAAGTCTTTTCAAATTGCAAAGGCTTTAGCTGGCGTGTACTCGCAGGTTATGGAAGACTCTTTTCCTAATGCTAAGTACACTATAGTGAATAAAGCTACTCTTGCCACAAAGCCTGATGCGGATTATTCGGGCGTTCTTTACACTTTTTTAGGCGCTGTTGGCGGCATGATTCTTGCTGTTGCAATTGTTTTAATTCTTAATAGGATTAAAAATCTTATACAATCAAGTGATGATGTTAAGAAAAAGTTTAATTTAGATGTTCTTGCCTCTGTTTCAAAGTTAAAGTCTAAAAAGAATAAAAGCGGTGATAAAAAGGCGCTTTTAATTACCGATAAAACTGTAGGGCTACCATTTATTGAAACATTTAAGCTTATAAAAACAAAAATAGAAAACGCAAGTTTCAAAAAGGGGTATAAAGTCTTTTCAATTACAAGTGCTACAGAGAATGAGGGGAAAACAACAGTTAGCGTAAACCTTGCTCTTTCACTTGCTAAATCAGGAAAATCTGTTCTTCTTATAGATTGTGACATTAGAAAACCCGCTGTATTTAAAGCTCTTGGCGTTCCTGTGGGGGACGATAGGGGTATTTATGATATTGTAAGCGGAAAATCTACCTTTGAAGAAGCTATAAAATATGTCGAAAAGTACAATCTATATTTACTTGTAAGCGGTGCTGCTGTTTCTGACCCGTCAGAGGTTTTAGCATCTCAAATCACAGAAGATGTTATAAAAGAAGCAAAAAAGAATTTTGACTTTGTTATAATTGACTGCCCGCCAGCCGGTATTTTGGCAGATGCTACTATCGTATCTAACTACTGCGATGCAGTATTGTTTGTAGTGGCTGAAAACAAGCCGTCATTAAGAGAGATTGAATATGCGATAAGTGACCTTAGCACCACAAGAGCAGATATATTTGGCTGTGTTTATAACATAGCAGACAGTAGCGCTTTATATAATCTTACAAGAAGCAGCTATTTTAACAAATACTATGGTGCTTACTATGGTGCGTATAATAGATAGATTGAGTTTTTAGGAGCTATATTATAGCTTTATAACCCAATTATTGAAGAAAATAATAAATATACAATAAATACTATTGTGTTTTTTGCGAATTTAGTATATTATAATATTAGAGGTAAAGTATTTTAACATCGGAATAATATAAATTACCGCAAAAATCAGCAAAGTTATACAATTTCTAAAAGAAAGCAAATTGAATATTATAAAGAAATGACAACATTAAATTAAAATGTATTGTCGTTATAGGCGTTTATTTGGACATCTATAATATGAATGCAACAGTATCGTTTTACGGGAGGGCTTTTAATGGCATTTGAGGGCTTAAATGAAAAACTAAAAAGCTTGGGTAAAAAAGAGGTGGGTTCAAACAGAAAAGGTGACGGCAAGATAAGTCAGTTTTTTCAAAAGAACCCCACAATGAAATATCTAATTCCAGTTATGCTGTTTATAATTAGTATAGCAGTGTTTCTTGCTTTTGTTTTTGGTGATGGTTCACTAAATAAGCCGCTAGGCCCCTTGCCTACTGAGGGG
>DASRNG010000129.1:0-4735 GCA_035647555.1 Oscillospiraceae bacterium
GTTTAAGGTTTTTGGTGTTTCTGCGGGCATATTTTTACTCGGCTCCAAGTATGATAAATCTCTTGCAGCAAAGATTTCTGCCCAAAACTTAGTTGACGAAAACTTTGTTCCAACATACCAATGGTCATTAAAAGATGACCCACTTGTAAAGGTAGACGACAACTGCCGCCTTATGAAAGCGGCACTTGATAGGCATAAGATACCAAACCAACTGCACATATTCCCAGGTGATAAGCACGGCACAGCACTGTCACTTGAAACACAGGCAAAGGTTTGGTTTAAAGAATCTCTTGATTTTGTTGAAAAGCATAATAAAATAAGGCTTGGGCTTTAGGGGCAAACTAAAGACTATGCTTTAAATGGAAAAGTCTTTCTTATAGTGCTGTAAGCTTTTGTAAGCTAAGGCCATAAAATGTTGTGAAAAGATTGCGAAAAAACGCTGTTTTGTCCTAATGTGAAAAACAGCGTTTTCTTTTTGCGATGTATGTACCAGCTAAAATAAGGATAACTCCTGTAAACGCTAATGGTATCTCGCACGCAACTATGATAGGGGGCGCTTCTGGTGAATAATAAAACGGAAAAAGTGTTTTGTTAAAAGGTTCTATCAGATTAAGCAGTGTATATACAATTAAAAAAAGCAAAGCTGGGGTGACAGAACCTGTTAGGAATATAAGAAAATAAGAAGCTCCAAAATAAAAGATGCATATTAGAATAATTCTTAACCACAAATATGCCATACCATTGACAAAAAATGAGTATATAAAGCTCATTGCGGATATGTTTACCATCATCATAGTGAATATTAATAGTGCGTCAAGAAGCTTTGTTTTATCTTTATTCAGGAAAAGTATTTCAGCGCCCTTTTCATCAACAAGACATCTAAAGGGAAACAGAAACCATAAAGATGATGTGAAAGGAAGAAAGAGCTGAAAACATCGCCTGATACTGATATTTAACTCTGACATCGTGCCGTTTGAAAGAAAGGTCATTAGATTTAATGCGGGAATTAGAAAGTTGACAACAAATAAAAGACCGTATATGACGAAACGCTGGCTTTGTAGTAATAAATAGACCCTTTTAATACGGGCTGTTATATCCCTTTTATAACGCATAAATACCCATCCTCAACACAGGCGCTGCAAGGCTCGAAATCCTGTTTATCGGCAGTTAGAACTCTAAGAAAAACCTCTCCCGAATCTTCAAACCTTTTTTCAATATAATATTTACCTTTTATACACTCTTTTTTAGACTCTAAAATTTCATACACTTTTCCGCTTGCTTTTTCCTGCAATTCGATACCAGTCAGATTAGCTTTAAGTTTACCTGAATCCATAATAACAATATGATTGCAAACCGCCTCTACATCTTCTACTATATGTGTTGAGATGATAACGGTCGCCTCCTTTTTAATTTGCGTAATAATAGATTTAAATCTTAATCTTTCCTCGGGGTCTAATCCCGCTGTTGGCTCGTCAAAAATAATCAGTTGAGGGTCGTTTAACAAAGCCTGGGCAATCCCAAGACGACGAACCATACCGCCTGACAGCGTTTTTACTCTTTTATCCCTCATATCGGTGAGATTAACAAGTTCAAGACATTTATTAATAGATAAAACAGCACTATTATTATCAATTTCTTTAAAACTTGCTATTAACATTAAAGTTTCAAAAACAGTAAGCTCTTTAAATAAACCGAACTGCTGCGGCAGGTAGCCAATATTATTTAGGTAATTTTTATCATCAGATACCATCTTACCATTATATGTGACAGCCTTATCTCCCTCTTTGTATAACATTGTTATGCAGCGAAGGAGCGTTGTTTTTCCCGAACCGTTTGGGCCAAGCAGCCCATATACGCCATTATCAAAGGTAATAGAGACGCCGTCGAGCGCCTTTTTCTTTCCAAATGTTTTAGTTAAATTATTTATTTTCAGCATATATCTTTTCTCTTTCTAATTGCCGATACAAAAAGGATATATCGTCTATCATATCGGATTCATCTTGTAAAAATCTTTCGACTTGTTCTATAGCATAATCCTTACCGAGCTTTTCTATCATTTCACTCAATAAAATATAGGCATCTGGAGAGCTGTCACCCGTTTCATCAGCAACGCTTTTTTTCATTTCAACTACTTCATAGAAATTGGTTGGATTTTTGCAGTAGTAGTCATAAGCGTAAAAGAGCGACAGCTTATGAATTGGTACTTTCTGCGCATCAAATATAATAGGAAGCCCGAGAAATTGTCGTATCGTAATATGGTCACTAAATCCGCAAAATCTTTCGTATATAGAATTAAGGTTCGTATTCGGAATAATTAAAACCCACTTTTGTTCATTGTTAATGATTCCCAAGGATATATATTCGTCTATATAACCTTGAATTGCCCCAACAGAAAACTCTGATGTTGCAAGATAGGGATATGCTACATTAACTCCCTTATATGTTACTGTATCGTATAATCCGCTGACTAAAGTCAAACCGTCTGTTTCTCCGAAAAAGGTATTCGTGCCTGTTTGAGGTAAATTGCAAAAAACTTGACGCGCCCCATTAATGCGGACATCAAATATCGTTTTCTTAGGACACAGAATTCGCACAAAGGAGCTTTGCTCCTGATTGTATACCTGCTTTACACCGGGCTGGGGATAATAAGCGAACCACCCGGGAAGTGAAGTGCCCTGCTTATTACTGTAAAACTTAACTGCGCTGCCGCCGTATTCGGCAGTCAGATATTCCAGTTCGTTATCTCCCTTGTATACCGTAAAACAATCTCCCGTTTGCTTAAATACCAGTTCCTCTCCCAATTGATTTCGGACTTTTTTAAGCTTATATCCGTGATAGAGAGTAAAGGTATACGACTCCAAATGAGTGTCACTCAAATAAATAGTTGCGTTTACTGACAACTGCCTGTCGATATCAATATCTAATATGTACTTCATAACATAAAATGCCGCATCTGCGTGTGTAACTTTATCCTGATTTTTATAATACGAAGAGTCTGTATTTATGCCCTCTTTAGGATTTGACCAATTCATGGTTAACTTTGAAGACGGTTGTAGATATCCGACTAAGCTTAATAAAGAGAATATAATACATAATCCTGCCGCCAGTTTGCGGGTATGTTTACGGAGTACAAAAATAAAGATAATTGTTAAACATAGAAAAATCCAGAATAAAATCAAGTTAATCCTGTATGATAAAAGCGAATAGCCAAACATTTGAATTGGCGCCCACTTTAGCAGCGGCGGGAAAATATTGAACAAGTTATGAATTCCATAAATGTTAATGCCTCCGTATAAGTACACACTTTCACCCAATAAATCGAAAGCCGGTGTAGATAAAAATGTAATAAGGATTATCAGTATATACGCAATTACCCGCATTTTAATAAAAGATAAAACCGCCCCGAGCAAGATGCCGACAAATGCAACTGCAAACACATTAAGAATAATGTTATTTAATATATGCAAAAGATACTCGGTGTGCTTAATATCCAAAACAAAATAAATAGCCACGTTGATTACAATAAGAATCAAGGTATAGAGCGTTATAATACCTGTTAAAAACAAAATACTGTGACCATAATACTTTTTGTATCCATTTTTCGTTGCTTTGATTGTTTCGGAAAAGCCAACATCCCATATTTGATACAAAAATTCATACGAAGTAAACATGAAAAATATAAACACAAACATAGAAATGTAAAGTGTTTGCAACAAATAATCGAGCGGCTCTGAATTAATTTGCCTGCATACAAAAATAGAATAAATAATATATCCAAGTGAGCCAAAGCAAAAAAACAATGTTCCCTTAGATAGGAAACTATTTCTATAAAAATGTTTCCCTATTAGCTTAAAACTATTCATAATACTCCTTTACTGCCCCTTTTTGCATCGCTTCACCCTGTCGTTGCAGAAAAGGTGAAGCGATGATACGCTATTGAAAAATTACATGAGGTACCACATATACCCAGTAGCTGTACATCCTTTTTTACCTAAACCTACTGGGTTCAATTCTAATCTCCATAAAACAGTTGAACCAGTGAAGCCGGTCAATACATTATCAATTTCTTTGCCTGGGGTTACTTCAGTCTTAGAGTCTGTTACGAATTTGTTTCCTGCAGAACGCTGAGCTATAAAATCTACAGAATGCTTAGAGCTTCCTTGATTGTTTCCGCCATAAAACTTATGTGTTCCGGCAGTAGTTACTGATTGAGCACTTGTCATCGTAGTTGATAACCGTGCCACAACATTAGGAGTATCTATGGCAAATGCCGTCATGGCAAAACAGGCGCACATGGTTATAATTATTAAAAACTTTGAAAACAGATTTTTCATTTTAACTCCTCCTTGTCTATTAAGAAAAATGATGTTATGTAGAAAAAAACATGTGATTTATCAGCGGCGATATTTTTTTGAAGAACTTGTGTTAAATTACCGTTTTCGTATTGGTATTTATACACGGTTTTATCTCCCAGTATATAAATGTATGCACCATCAGTAGCGATTTGTTTGATTGGAAAATTAAGATTGTGTGTCTCGTAACAAATGTATACATAGACACAAATAAGAATGATATACTCATAATTTTTAGTAGGAAACACAATGTTTTTTAGACTTCTATAACTGTTATAACATATATTGGAAGAAATGCAAATAGGAACTAGTACATTTTGTGTATCATGTTTTAATAACCTTGCAGCGGCGGATACCACTTCGCCGCTGCAAGGTTATTATAT
>DASRNG010000130.1:0-16772 GCA_035647555.1 Oscillospiraceae bacterium
GGCAGTAAACCTTTTCATTTGCATTTTTTATGTTTTCTGGGCTGTACTCTAATTCATTTACGCTGCTCGTTTGAAAACTCTGGCTATACAGCTCTCCCTTTTCTTCAAAAAGAGATACGCTGCTAAAAATCGTTTCTATTGTGTCTTTAACCTTTTGCGGCAAATCTTGTCCGTTATACGTAAATTTATGTGTCAAATCTGCATTTTTAAGAAAGTGTAAACTTACTGTTAAAGTCGCTTCACCCTTTTCTTTATATGCATCTTTCGTTAAAGGGTTTATTAATAAAGGTTTACATTCATCAAGAAGTGATGATACAGCCTCTTTTAGATAGCAGTGATTATCAAATATTATTGCTCCATTTATTTTACGTCTATATGTCATCGTATCTTTTTGTCTGTCAAGCACAAGATTTTCAGTACAGTTTGCAAAAGATGTGTCTTTTGTATAGCTTTTATTTGCGTCATTTTTTATATAGGTCTTACCCTTAAAAATAATTTCCGCCTTTTCAATTCTGTCTGGCTCTGTGAGAGGCGAGAGCTTATACATAAGCGTTAAAAAGTCGTCCCAATTATCAGGGTATATTCCCTCCCCTTTTATACGGCAGCGCCTTTTTCCTTTTCTTTTATAATCTATAGACCACTTGCCGTCATCAAAATCAGTCTTTGCCATGTTCTTTGGCTTCCATTTTTCGAGATGCAGCTTTTCAAGATTTTCAAGCCATATTTTACACTCTGTATCTGAAACAGGGCAAGAGTTTATTTCCTCGTAGTCTGAAAGGCTTTTTTGCAGTTTTAGCTTTTCATCTTCTACATACGCTTTAAAACTTATTTTAGCTTTTGAGTTTGAATATGAGAATTTAAGATATTTTAACAAGGCTTTCCCCTTTCTAAATCAAGCAGTAGCTGTCCTTAAAAACAATACTTATACTCATATATATTAAGGATAGCACGTTTAATATAACTTTCTAAAATCGTATGTTCTATTGACATAAACTCAATTTAGATTTATAGTTAATATACTAATATATACGAGGTATTAATTATGTCAAAGCATTTATTTACATCAGAATCTGTAACACAAGGGCACCCAGATAAAATATGTGACCAAGTAGCAGACGCTATTCTTGACTCTATCCTTGCAAATGATAAAAATGCTCGTGTAGCATGCGAAGTCTTTTGTACAACGGGTATGGTAACAGTTATAGGTGAAATTACTACAGACTGTTATGTAGACATTCCGAAGATTGTAAGGGAAACTATTTATGACACTGGCTTTAACAAACCTGAATACGGGTTTGACAGTAATTCCTGTGCTGTTATAACTTCTATTGACGAGCAGTCTTTAGACATTGATATGGGCGTTAGCAAATCATTAGAGCGAAAAAGCGGAGAAGAAAGTGACTACAACCAAAACGGAGCAGGCGACCAAGGTATGATGTTTGGATTTGCCTGTAACGAAACCCCAGAACTTATGCCTTTGCCAATTTCGCTTGCCCACAAACTTGCAAAGCAACTTGCAAAAGTAAGAGAGGACGGCACAATTTCTTATATTCGTCCTGACGGTAAATCGCAGGTAACTATAGAGTATGAGAATGATAAACCACTAAGGGTTGATGCTGTTGTTATTTCATCTCAGCATAATCCTGACGCTGATTACGATACTCTTTGCAAAGATATTGTCGAATATGTTATAAAACCTATCGTGCCAGCAAACTTAATAGATGATAAAACAAGGTTTTTTATAAATCCGACAGGCAGGTTCGTCACTGGCGGCCCAGCTGGCGACAGTGGTCTTACTGGCAGGAAGATTATCGTTGACACATACGGCGGATACTCCCGTCACGGCGGCGGCTCTTTTTCAGGAAAAGACCCAACAAAGGTAGACAGAAGCGCAACATATGCAGCGCGCTATGTGGCAAAAAACATTGTAGCCGCAGGGCTTGCTGACAAATGCGAGGTTCAGCTAGCTTATGCTATAGGTGTGGCAGAGCCTGTATCTGTAATGGTGGACACATTCGGTACGGGTAAAATCTCAAATTCTGAGATTGAAAAGCTTATTAAAGAGCATTTTGACCTTAGACCCGCAGCAATTATAGAAAAACTAAAGCTTAGAAAACCGCAATACAAGGAACTCGCTTGCTATGGGCATATAGGCAGGGAAGATTTAGACGTTGCCTTTGAAAAAACGGATATGGCTGAAACGCTAAAAAAGGCAGCAGCACTTCATACAAAAGTTTAATATATTTTAACAAAGCCGCTGCCTTTTTGCTTGCAGCGGTTTTATTTTGGAGTCTAAAATTTATGGATTATATACTAAAACGCTCTAATCGAAAAACGCTCTCTATGTCTGTAAACAAGGATGAAAAGCTAGTAGTGCTTTCTCCCCTTTTCATAAAGAATAGTGAGATAGATGCGTTTGTAGAGAAAAACCGTGCTTGGATAGACACACAAATAGAAAAGGCAGAAAGAAAAAATAAAAAGATTTACAACATACCTAAAGAACTTTTACCGCAAAAAAAGCATGAGACTCTCACATATTTAATGCCAATGGTAGAAAAATACTCTAAATTAACTGGTCTTTCACCATCTAAAGTTACAGTCACTTCTGCTAAAACAAGGCTTGGTAGCTGTAGCGGTAAAAACTCTGTTTGCTTTTCTGTCTATTTGCTAAATTACCCGAAAGAAGCGGCAGAATATGTGGTGCTGCACGAGATAGCCCACATAAAACACAAAAACCACAGCGCACAGTTTTACGCTTTGATTGAAAAATATATGCCAGACTTTAAAAAGAGAATAAAGCTTATTAAAAATATTTGAGGCTTTTTTTATATCATACTTTTGGAGAACTTTAATGACTTTTCTTTTATTAATTATTATTTTTTTAGCTTTCATATCCCTTGGTATTCCTGATTCACTCTTTGGTGTAGCCTGGCCTGTTATGCACATTGAAATGGCTTTAAGAGAGGACTTTGCCGCAATTGCCACGCTTGCGCTCGGCTCAATGAGTATGATGATAAGCTTTTTTACAGGGCGGCTTATCAGAAAACTCGGAACAGGAGCTGTTACCGCAGTATCAACGCTTTTGACGGCTGTGGGGCTTTTGGGTATAAGCTATGCACCTAACATATGGGTAGTGCTTATATTCATGGTTATTATGGGGCTTGGAGCAGGCGCTGTTGACGCTGCCTTAAACAGTTATGTAGCAAAGTTTTACAAGGCAAGATATTTAAGCTGGCTGCACTGTTTTTGGGGTGTAGGGGTTACTCTTAGCCCTTTGATTATGTCGCACCATCTTGGCAGCTCTGGCTGGAGAAGCGGTTATAAATCCGTATTTCTTATTCAGTTTACAATAACTATAATACTCTTTTTAAGTCTTCCACTTTGGAAAAAGGTACAAAAAGGCACACGAGTCCCTGAATCCCAAAACCTTAACACGAAAAAACTTGCCGAAAAAGAAAAAGTCCGCCCTATAAAAATTAAGGGCGTGCCTTATTCGCTTGCAGTGTTTGCCGTATACTGCGGAATGGAATATATAGTCGGAGTTTGGGGTGCAAGCTTTCTTATAAATTGCCGTGCCCTCTCCCCTGCTTTAGCTGCAAGGTGGATTTCACTTTACTATGCAGGCATTATGCTTGGCAGATTTATCACGGGTTTTCTTACTATTAAATTTTCTGATAAAACGCTCATAAGAGGCGCAGTAGCACTTTCATGCTTTGGTCTGCTGCTTCTTATCATTCCTATTGGCTCTGCCTTTTCCTTTTTAGGGCTGCTTTTTATAGGGCTTGGTTTTGCTCCTATTTATCCGTGCAGTGTTCACGCTACGCCTTTAAGGTTCGGAGAAGAATATTCTGCCGATATAACGGGGTATCAAATGGGCAGCGCAGCTTTAGGTGCGTTCCTTTTCCAGCCTGTATTCGGCTATATTGCAGTGGACACTTCCTTTGCATTTATGCCTTATATCCTGCTTTTTATGTGCCTCGTGCTTTTTACTTTGACAGAAAGGCTAAACAAAATTACAAATATATAAACTTAATAAAAAAACCTCGCATTTTAATGCGAGATTTTTTGTTTACAGCTCTATCCGGTACCTTTCTCTAAGAGTTCCATTTTTATCAATAAATTCTTCAGAAAAAACTCCTCCGTTTGCCCTTATTACCCCAGAGGAGCCTTTGTTATCCTTATCACACGTTAAAAGGACCTTTTTAAGCCCTAAATCCCTGCACCTTTCAAGTCCAAGGCTCAGTATTTCTTTGCCATATCCTTTACCTCTTTCACTCGGAGAAATGCTATAGCCAATATTTCCCCCCGTAAAACGCAGTGCGTCATTTAGCTCATGGCGAATAGCAATACAGCCTAAAATCCCGCCGCTTGTGCTGCCGAATAAGAAATATACGCTGCACGGAACTTCTCCTTGCGGTAAATTTATACCCTTTTGATAATACTTTGCCTTTATTAAGTAGTCCGGATACTTTTCAAGTCCGTAATTTAATGCGTACGGCAGTACTTTTCCGTCATTTTTCAAAAGCTCTTTTATAAAATACTTCCAAAGTTTTTCATCATTTTCCTCTGGTTGTCTTAAATAAAGGCTCAATCAAAAATCTCCTTTTGTGTAATTATTTTTACAAGTGAGTTTTTAAGAAGGGTAACAGCTTTTTCTCTATCGTCTACCCTTAAAATAACATATGCCTTGCCAGGGCGGCTCGTTATAAATGCATAGGCATACTCTATGCCTACATCACCGTCCTCAAGGCACCTTAAAGCCTGCGAAAATGCACCTGGCACATCTTCAACAGAAACACCTATTACCTTTGTTATGCTAACTGTTATGTTTTCTGCCTTTAACGCCTTTTCCGCTTTTTCGGCATCGTCAACAATAAGCCTTAAAATGCCGTAGTCAGTCGTATCAGCAATAGAAAGCGCCCGAATATCAACATTTGCACGGGCAAGTATTTCTGTAATCTCTGCAAGCCTGCCTTTTTTGTTTTCTACAAAAACGGATAATTGCTTTATGTACATAACGCTCCCCCTTTATTAATCTTTGCGATTGTCAATAACTCTTTTTGCCTTGCCCTCACTTCTTGGCAGTGTACGAGGCTCTACAAGCTTTACCTTTGATGAAATGTTGAGTGTTGACATTAACGCAGTTTTAATTTTAAGCTCCATACTTTCAATTTCACGAACAGAGTCTGAAAACATTGTATCTGTCATTTCAATTTTTACCGTCATTGTGTCAAGATTGTTTATTCTGTCTACTACAATTAAGTAGTTAGGCTCTATACCACAGGAAAGTATAACATGCTCCACCTGTGAGGGGAACACATTTACACCACGGATAATAAGCATATCATCTGTTCTGCCTTTCGGCTTTTGCATTCTTACTAACGTTCTGCCACAGTCGCATTTTTCATGTGTTATAGAAGAAATATCACGTGTGCGGTAGCGTATAAGCGGCAGCGCCTCTTTGCCAATGCAAGTGAAAACAAGTTCTCCGAAAGTGCCGTCAGGCACGGGTTTTAAAGTGTCGGGGTCAATTATCTCAGGGTAAAAATAGTCCTCACAAATATGAAGACCGCATTTCTCTTTGCATTCATAAGAAACACCAGGTCCAGCTATTTCTGATAATCCATATATATCATATGCATTTATGCCTAAAAGCTCCTCAATTTTAAGGCGCATATTCTCGCTCCATGGTTCTGCCCCGAATATGCCAGCTTTAAGGCTTAGAGTGTCTGGTGATATGCCCATGTCACGCAGCGTTTCTCCGATATATACAGCGTATGACGGTGTGCAGCATAATATGTTTGAGCCAAAGTCCTGCATTATTTGTATTTGCCTTGACGTGTTGCCAGACGATACAGGTATAGCGGCAGCACCCAGCATTTCTGCCCCATAGTGCAGCCCCAGTCCGCCTGTAAAAAGCCCGTATCCATATGATATATGTACATAGTCCTCTTTTGTTGCACCCGCTGCAACGAGGGCTCGTGCTGTGCCGTGGCTCCAGTGCTCTATATCCTCCTTTGTATATCCCACAACTGTTTGTTTACCCGTTGTGCCTGAGGAGGCGTGGATTCTTACAATCTTTTCTTTCGGAACAGCAAAAAGACCATAAGGGTAAGTATCTCTTAAATCTTGCTTTTCTGTAAACGGCAATTTTACAATGTCATCAATTGAGTTGATGTCTTCAGGCACTATGCCGTATTCGTTAAACTTTTCCCTATAAAAAGGCACATTGTCATAGCATAGCTTAACTGTTTTTGCTAAACGCTTACTTTGGATTTCTCTTATTTTCTCTGTCGGTGCCGTCTCTATCTCCTTTTGATAGTAACGGTCAATTACTTCTGCCATAGCTTCTCCTTGTTGATGATAGATTTTATTGTATTTATTTTTATAACACCCGCTCTGCTGCTTTGCGGCTACTATATGGTATATGTTAAATCCTTGTGCATTTCATATAGGTGTGACGTATCATTTAAGAATGATAGCTTTGCTGTACCATCTTTATAAAACTTTAACTTCGTAACGCTTGTGTTGTTGCTGCTAAGTTTTAGTTTTGGGTGAATTTCAATGCCAAGTGCTGCACTTACAAAATATCTTGAAAAACCACCATGTGAAAACAGTGCAACTGTCTCCCCTTTTGTATAAGTCTTTCTTAGATAGTTTAATATCCTTTTGGCTCTGTTAGTTTTACCTTGTGTATTCTCAATGCCAAGAGTTAAACCGCCGCCCGTTATTGTGGGCTGTGAGGTACAGGGCACTGCTAAGGGGTACTTTTCCCTTACAGTTTTGGTATCAAGACCAAAGTAGTCCTCCCTCGTGCCGTTTTCCATAAGGTCTGGCATAAGAACTATTGGCTTTTCGCCTTGTAGCTTTGCACATTCATGTGCAGTTTGAATAGCCCTTTCAAGTGTGCTTGAATAAATTGCATCTAATTCACCTTTTTCAATCCGCACAGCTAAAAGTTTTGTTTGTTTTATGCCATAGTCCGTTAGTGGGGGGTCGTCCTTTTCATAAAAATCCCCCGTCTCCCACTCTCTTATGTTCCCATAGGACTGTGCATGGCGAATAAATAAAATCCTTAATAAAACATCTTCTTCCATAACTTTGTGGTGCCGCTCCTTTCCTAAAAATAGTCAGACATAAATTATATTACCATTTTAGCTTAATATCACTATAATTTCAACATGTTTTTGATTTCCCTTTACCTTTCTGTTGTTGTAGCAATACATTTATAATCCCATATGCTATGTAGAGGTGATATAAATGAAAAATTGTACTAATGCAAAAATAGTAATGAAAGATTTGGCTCATGATTTTATCTGTAAAGACATACTTATGGTTGCTTTTTCATCGTCATACCCTTGCGTTTCACTAAAAAAGCAATCGGCACAGTCGAAAATTAACAAGGTTATAAAATCGCAAGTTGAAGGTTTTTTTAATTATGTAAAAACCACTCTCTTTTCGCAGGCAAAAGAGGAATATGACTATGCTATGGAAAACAACTTCCCCTTTAGACCGTTTGAGGCAGTACTAAACTATACGGTGACGTATAACGCATGTAATCTTCTTAGTATGTATCGTGATAGTTACGAGTACACAGGCGGCGCTCACGGCTCTACACTAAGGCAGTCTAATACTTTTGACATAACGAGAGGAAACTGTCTCTCCCTTTCGGACTTCTTTTATGGGAACCCATGCCACCATGAGTATATAATAAAACAAATAATAAAGCAGGCAGATAAGAACATGAGCGAAAACCCGTATATTTATTTTGAAAACTACAAAGAACTGATTCGTGAAAACTTTAATCCCAAAAGTTTTTATCTCACTAATGATGGTATTGTGATATATTTTCAGCAGTATGAAATAGCCCCATATTCAACGGGAATTGTAGAGTTTACCGTAAATTTTTGTAACGATAAATAGAGGCTTTTAATAGCCTCTATTTACAAGATGTACCAAAATAATTTTATGCTTGACATAAGACACAAAAATGTGTATTCTACGTTACAGATAAATGTATAAAGTAATGGAGGGTTTTAATGGGAGCACTTAAAAGGGCGCAAGACTTTTTTGATGAAATGCGGCTTTACTGGAATCACCCAAGACCCGGCGAATATGTACCTTATAAAGAGATTATTATGCTATCCGTTGGTTGGATGGCGCTTTACATGTCCATTCAGTGGAGTATAGGCTTTGGTGTGGGAAACCACTTTACTGGAATGACGCTTGGTATGACTAATAAACAACTGCTCGTAATGAGCTATGTTAGCCAAGCAATCGGCTATGCAATAACACCTTTTAACGCTTGGCTTGTTGATAATTTAAGAAGTGCAAAAGGAAAATACCGTGTTTACATACAGCTTGCAATACCCTCTACAATCCTTACGGTCCTTTCACTATGGCTTCCTTATGAACAAGTTAGAGATTATCGCCAGCCGTACACACAATATGTAATGATTCTTATGCTCTTTTTAATGGCGCAGCTTCAAGGCAACGTGCAGGGCTGGTTTACAACAGGTGTTGTAAATATGGTGCATGTTATCACACCTAACACACAAGAGCGTACTAAAATCATGTCAATAACAAGTATTATTTACTCAGCGGGATACACCATAAACAACCTTTACTACCCCGTTATGGTTGACGTTCTTACTGACCATGGTGACAAATATAATATGCGCTATTTCCGTGGCACTTATACCCCCGTGGCACTCTTGGCGCCACTTGTTTTATTCGCATACTTCGGTACGCGGGAGCGGCTTATTCTGCCTAAAAGCCGTATCACAAAAATGAGCTTTACAAACTCTATGAGAGCTGTTGCGGGCAACAAAATCTTTTGGATCAAGAGTGCCGATGGTTGGAACAATTTTCTTGAGGATGCAAAGGGTGACGTATGGGACTGGATGGTCTACCGTGCACATATTATGAAAAGTTCTACATATGGACTTCTCAACACCATATCCTACAACGCCTCATTCTGGGCAATGCTTTTTTCACCATGGTTTATTAAACGATTTGGTAAAAGGAACATAAAAATCTTTAAGAACACACTGCAAATCTTTCTAATTGCATCAATCTTTTTATTCTACAAAAATAAATTTGCTGCTTTAGGGCTTTTTGTAGTCACCACTATTGATAGGTTTATTGACTGCGGTAACGTAATAGATAGTGCTATAGAGTCTGATATGCGTGATAATCAGCAATACCTTATTGGTGAGCGTATAGACGGAGCTTTTGGGTTTATAAGCTCTTATACGGGTAGCATAATCGGTGCATTCACTGGCCTTTTCATTCCATATGTTTATAAGAAAAAGGGGTTTGACGGGAGCAACTACGACGTTCTTAATGTTTATACAAACTACAACGAGAACCTCCCGCTTTCACAACAAACAAAAAACCCAGACTGCGTTCTTTTTTCACTTATGGATACACTGCTTGTAATCTCCGTTATTGGTGCTGCTATTGACGTTCTGCCTTGGTTTGCTTATGACATTTCAGAAACAGGGCAAAAGGGAATGATTAGAGTTGTTCGTATTCGTACTATTATTGAGGACCGTACATTAAAAGATACTGACGATGCTTCATATATAGAAGCTGGGGCCGCAATTATTTCCGCACGAGAATACTACGGCTTAGAGAAACTCCCAAAGCCCACTAAAGATGCTTTAATAGCTGCAAAAGCTTTACCTACAACTACAAAAGAACAAAAGGATATCCGCAATGATGCAATAAAAGCTGCAAAAAAGGAATTTGAAGATGTAAGAGAGCATAACGAAAATGTTGAAATTGCTGAATTTGTTATGCACGAATTACTTCGTTTTAAAAACGATTTTGGTCAAAAACAACTTGAAATTAGCAAGATTATTGTTTCTGGTGGACTTAACGGGTTCTATAATTTTGCAGAAAAAGCAATCGAGCTTGCAACGAGCCTTCCTGTAACTGACATAAGAGAAGAGCGCACATGGCGCAAACAGGAAATTCGCAATGCGAGAGCGCTTATAAAGTCTCAAAAGCTTGCAGAAAAGCACTATTCAAACGGAATTGTGGAGTTTGACCCTCAAATATTAGACGATGCTTTTGATATGCCTGACGATACGAAAGAGCAGGCAAAAGCAAGGCGCATAGCCATGAAAGCCGCCAATAAGGAGAAAAATCTGTATGCAACTGTTGCTGCTCCTTACCTTTCGGCCCTGCGCACAATAGAGCTTGCTGATGGTTATGACAACCTTGATGAACTGATGGCTGATTATGACGACGTTGTTGCAAAGCGTAATGAGCGCCACGAAAAAGAACACGTAGAAATTATGCAAATATCAAAAGAGCGTGAAATTGATAGGCAGCGCAAACTTTCTGAAAAGAAAATGGGCAAAAAATAAAACCGAAAAGGAGGCTTGCAGTCAGTGCAAACCTCCTTTTTATTATATTAAAACTTATGTCAATACCCTATTGATAAAAGGATTAGAAATACAAAGCTTTTCAAAGCTCTTTGCCATTGCAAAGGGCTTTTCTGCTGCCATTATTTCTACCTTTTCAAAGCATATTGGCTGAATATGCTCTATGAGCTTAAAAGTATAATCCTTAGCAAGTGCAGCATATAAAGCGCCTAAAAAACTTTCATTTACGTTTGACTCATAAATAACAAGCTTTTCTTCATCGGTAGAAAAAAGTATATATCCGTCATTCTTTCCGTTCATATCAAACACAGCGGCAGTGCCGCTTTCACGAATAAGCTCATTTACATAAAAGAAGTTTTGCTCTTTATTTATTCTTACACACCCTGATTTGTAAAATTCGCTTTGCCTGTATGCATTAAAAATCATATCGGCATCACACTTTTTTAGTTTTATTGGGCTATGGTTTAAGGCTATATTTTCAGCCTCGTTTATATCCTTTGTTATGACAGTACGGCTAAATATAGCCTTGAAACCAAACCTTTCATAATACCCAAAAAGTGAATGCTCAGATGGAATAAGGGTTATTAGGCTGTAACCTCTGCTTTTACATATCTCAAAAGACCTTTCAATTAGCTCGCCCATAATTCCTCTGCCCCTGTAAGCGGGGTTTGTAGCGAGCGCATAAAGGTAGGCCACCTTTATTTCCCTGCCCTTATAAAGCATTGTATATGGGATTATATATAATGCAGACACAACTCTTTTATCCTTTATATAAACAAGTGTGTTTTCACCTTTATAAACGCTTTCAAAAAATGCATTTAGGTACTGCTCACTGTCGCCGAAAGTTTCGTGCCACAGCGTTTTAAGCTCTTTTATAAATTCCTTCTTACTGTAAGTTATCATTTTCTACCCTTACATATCCTTTTTTATTAGCACACCTTTTTCAGCCATAAAAGCAGGGTAATAAGACTCTTTTGCTTTTCTTAGCCCCTCAATTCCCATGTCTTCCTCACGGTTTACATACTTGTACTTTGATAACTCATTTTTAACAAATTGCTGATTTATCATTGGATAACCGCCTAAAATATCGGGATAAGCTTTCTCAAAATGAACAATAAACATATCGTTTGATGGTTCACCTAAAGTCATAGCTACAATCTCTTTGTTCACTCTTATTACACCGCCTAAAAGATTTAGCTCTTTTCTGTGCTTTAGCCCCTTTGTGACAACACCAATTTCATTAGCCTTTTGCATTTCGTCAAGGCACTCGTTGCGAACACACCACTCTTTTACCATTGCAATGCATTCGTCTGTATTTTCATCTGAAATGCGCTCATACACCCAATCACTATAAGTTTTTAAAAACTTATTAACATGATTTCGCTTTGCACTGTATTTTCTGCCTTTTAGCGTACTTAAATCCTCCATATTATAAACATAGTCCGCACTGCCTCTTTTATACTCTATATCAAACCTGTTAGGAAACGCCTTTTCAATCTCCTCAAACATTTGTGGCTCTATAAGGTTCATATTAAATGGCTTATTATTTTCATTACAATATGAGAAAAGCCATTCAAAGGAACTTTTAATACACCTGCTGCCCATTGGAAAGGTGAAAGAGCTTTCACTGCTGCCTTTGAACTTTAAAAAGAGTGTATCCTCTGCTACTGCATATTGTGTTTTATACAAATTTGCCCACAGTACAAGGTTCCCTGTGCTGTAATCGCATGCTCTGTGAGGGGTTCTGCTTAAATACTTTGATATAACATCTGCATCTTCTAATGTTATTGGCTTAAAAGTCTTCA
This sequence comes from Oscillospiraceae bacterium, assembly GCA_035647555.1. GTDB lineage: Bacteria > Bacillota > Clostridia > Oscillospirales > Acutalibacteraceae > DTU089. The sequence goes on from DASRNG010000130.1 coordinate 12,200, forward strand.
TTAAATCTCTCCGTGTATTTTAATATTGATATTGTAATTGCTATAAAAAGAAAAGTCAAATGTATTAAATAAATTACAATCTGCGTCTTTTATGGCGCAGATTGCTATAGTAAAAGATATAATTGTTTCATATTTTACACATTAAGTGTTGTTTTCAGCGTTACTGCCCCTGCGCTAAAATACGTTTCAGGCTCATAGCCCATTACTTTTAGCGTTACATTTATGGCAGAGTTAATTTCAGTGTTTAGTTTTACACTTTTAATATATTGACCTGGTTTAATAAGCCCCGATTCGGCTATAATATTTTCATTTTCATCTAATATTCGTATTTTGAGCCATGCATTATTACCCTCTATAGAGGTGAAATAAACATCCGCATAACCGTCTTTTGCAGTCACTTCACCGCAAAGACCAAAGATATATGCATCTGCCGCCTGCATTTCGGAGTAACTTTTAATGTTTTTAGCATCAGGCTTTCCTGAAACGGCATTCTTTTCAAATGGAGGAGGAGAAAATTTTGGATTTTTTGAGTTATAGTGTTTAACAGCACCAACTGCAAAAACAAGGCTTGCAATTGTGATAGCTATAACTAAAAAATAAGCAATAAAAAGTTTTTTATTCAAAACATCATCTTCCTTTTGCATAATACGATGTGTATTTTAAGGTAATCCAGGGGGGTAACATAAGGGTCACAGTCAAAGGTAAATGCTTTTGCATACTGTGACCCATATTATGTGTTATCAGTCTTTAATATACTGCTACTTATTATACCGCAGAATCAACGGTAACAATAATTGTATCAAATTTTGTAAAGTCACTTGTCCAAGCATCGCCTTTTCCGCTAACAGTAATTGTGTTTGTAGCAGAAGTGCCAACAACTGTTTTGCTTGCATCTGCTAATGCAGCAGACGCCTTTTCCATTGTGAATGTTGCGCCTTTAACGGTGTTTGCCAGAGTACCTTCACTCTCCCACTTAAATGTTACATCAACAGGGGCGTTTGATTTGTTTGTAACTGTTACGTCTGCAGACGCCTTATCCCATGAACCTTTATCATAGGAAAGCGCTGTGGGGTTCCAACCTGTTGCTGTGTATACGAACTGAAGGTTATCCCACTCTACCTCAACATGATATACATAGATTTCATCGTCAGGGTCAGTAAGGTCTGCTTCCTCATCTGGGATTGGGTTGCCGTCCTCATCTGCATGAACAAGAACAATTTTTACTTCAACGTCTTTTTGGTTTGTGCCGCCATTAGCATCAATGGTTGTGGCAAATACTGTTGATGTTAAAGCGAGAGTGATTACAAGTGCAAGAAAAATTGAAAGTGTCTTTTTCATAATTATTCTCCTTTTGTTAATTTTTGATTTATAATAGAACTTTACACCCTTTGCTATGTAAAATTACTACACATATTTAATATGGCTTACTCTGCCGCTATTGTTACAGGGATATTGGCACGAACGAGTGCCTTTTCTCCCGTAACAGGGTCATAATATATAACGTTGAAGTAGGCCTTATATTTGCCTTTTATAAGCTCAATGTTTTCTTTAAGCGTTAGCTTTTCAAGGGAATATCCGGGTTTTATCAGTCCAGACTTTGCAATAACATTGTCCTTACCCTCTGATGTTATTATTACTTCAAGGCTTACATCATGGTTAGAGTAATACGGATTTGCAAAGAAGAATTTTAGCTGATGATTTCCAAGGTCTGCAGTTACTAAGCGTTTATATGTCATCGCTACAGTTCCGCCGCCCTCTTCTGACTGGGCTTTATCCTTACCGCCGTTGTCAAAAACCTCTGCATCTGGCTCTGCCTCTGGCACTATATATTCGCCTTTCCATGTGGGTTCGTCTTCCACATCTTCTGTTTTTAGGCAGTAAACCGCGGCAACTGTCATTGCAATTAGTGCGGCGAGAAGAAGAAGCCAAAGTAAAAATCTAACACGCAGAACCGCTACATACTTATCCTTTTCCCCGTCTACACATACATAGCCAACAACTTTATAAAAAACATGGCTGTATGTTTTATAAGGAGAAACTGCAACTGGGTTTTCATCATTTAAAAATACGGATAAGAGTGCTATTTTGTTTTTTTCTTTGCCGCTTAAAGTTTCGCCTACAATGTTAAACTCGCCGTTTTCATATAACCTTTTCATCTGGCGGGGTGAGTAGCTTTTTATGCGCCTTTTACCCACTTTTACAGTGGCGTCATAGTCTTGCCTTTGTACGGCGTTTAGTTTTAGATTCTGCATCTTTAATCCCCCGTAATTGTAATTGTAATTTCTCCTGAATAAAAGGAGTTGTCACGGCTGTCATAATAATCGCCAGAAAGAACAACATAAACATTTTCTGACTGTGGGCCGTAAAATCCTTCATTTAAGTGAACAGAGGTAATAGAAATTTTGTCACCGTCTACAAAATCAACATCAACATTTTCATGTCCCTCATATGAGCTGTAAGTGGGCGTCGCTGTTACACCTTTTGCGGAATGATTTGTGATTATTATTTTATCCGAATTTTCGCTTTCCTTTTTATACTGCCCATTTTCATATCTTAATTCTTCTGGGTTCCATGTACCCGTGGCATATGAAAATATTAGGTCGCCCCACTCAATATCAACACTTATATATTCATCAATTGAATAATAAGTTACAACAACTGTTCTATCCTCTTCGCCCATTGTGCCGCTTACGGTTGTAATGCTTGCAACATAGTCATCTATTTCTGGGGATAGCACTTCATATTCATCACCATACTTATAGTTTTCACTGTAAGATGGTGCTGCTTCTGTCTTGTCGCTATACTGGTAATGAATAGTCAAATTATAGCTTACCTCGTCATAAATAACGTCTATAACCTTTGCTGCACCCGGCATAGTTCCCGTTACAACGGGTATATCTGGCATAAATCCTGGTATAGTGGGTGAGTTTACACTATAAACTGTTTCATACGCCACATCACTAATATGCGACTCAGCGGCCTGTGTTCCGTCTTTATACTTATAGTTGATAATAAGCTTAAATTCATAAGCCTCCCACTTTGCTGTTAGCGTTACATCTTCTGTGCTTTCAAAAAGTGTTTCCTCTGTAATAAGGTTATCGCTGCTGTCATACCAGCCTGTAAATTTATACCCCGTTCTAATGGGTGTAGGCAAGCCTGTGTACTCATCTAAATCTGCATCATAGCCATATACGTCGTTGTATACAACATTTTTCTCAGTTACTCCAGCGGTGCCTCCATTTGCATCAAACGTAATAGTATAAGTGTTTGGATTGTAATAAACATATACCGTAACACCCTCGGCAGTCATGTTACCCAAAACCACTGAAATATTTGGTGTGTAGCCAGAAACGGCGGGTGACGCTACAGAGTATGGGTCGCCTGTATTGTAAACTTGTGAATATCTGTTTGCTGTTATTTCAGTATTGGTATCGGAATATATATAAAAGATTGTTAATGTATTAAATGTCTTTGAATATTCAACCGTTATTACCGTATTGTCGGACAAAGTGCCGCTTACTACAGGATTATCGGGTGTGTATCCCGAAATATTCGGTGAAACAATGGCATATTCATACCCATGCCATAAGTCCATTTCATAAGGCTCTGCTATTGGATTTTCATCTTCATCTACATAATTAATTGTGAGTTTATATTCATTTGGCCTATATTTTCCAAAGACCCACCAATCAGAAGCCGGCATTTTTTCAAGTGGTAAATCATCTTCTGTGTTCCAGTCCCATGAGAAAGTGTACCCATCTTCTTGCGGCAAGCTTGCGGCATAATTGTCTGCCCAGCTCAAAGCATCTGAAATATCATCATCAGGATAATACGTAAACTCCTTATCTTTCGGCACAATTCCTTCTTCATAAGAAAAGTGTAGAGTATACTCTGTTTTGCCTGCTATTGCTGTTATTACTATATTGTCTGTTATAACAGCTTTCGGAATAAATATTTCGCCCGTTTCACTGTCAAATGTATACTCATCACTGCTTAGCGTATCCCCGCCTACTTTAACTACTATGGATTCAGGCATTAGGTAGCCTGCCTCTGGCACGATTGTCCCTTTGTAAGCTTCGTCTGACGGTACGAACAGTTTACCGTCTAAGCTCGCATTTGTAAGGTTTGCTGTTACAGAGAAATTAACAAATACCGTTGCACTGTACTGCTGCCTTTTTGCCTGAACAGGCGGCACAACAACTGCCTTGTCGGCATTCGTTTTAGGAGATACCGAAAGGTCTGCAATATACACTGTTGTAACAGGAGGAGAGACTGACCCTGCTGACGGGTCTAATATAAGGTTTACAAAGTCTGCTTTCCAAGCATCTTCACCACTTGGAAGTGAAGTGTTAAGTGTGAAAAGCTCGCTATAATTTACAGATGAGCCGTATGCTATTGTTTTATCTGTTGTTTCAAGTGCATCTGTAAAATCATAATTTATAGATACGTTTGCAAAGTCTGAAATATTTTGTATAGCAATATCAAAGCTATCTTCATCATTTATAAGCTTCATACCCGTTTCAATAGTTCCTGCTTTCGGTACAAGAACAGGCACATCATTTCCGCCTATAAA
>DASRNG010000131.1:0-15957 GCA_035647555.1 Oscillospiraceae bacterium
TTACTATAGTAAATAAATCAATGTTTTATTGATTTTTTTAATTGAATATTCGCAATCATTATGATATAATTTTTTATATAAGCAAAAGGAGATTCTTATGTTAGGAAACTGTGCAATTATTTTTGCAGACAATAATGTTAAAATGAACTCCTCTATTCCAAGCCTCTTTTTACAAGTGCTTTTTAAACCTATGATTTTTTGGGTAACAGATGCTTTAGGGGAAAGTCTTATTACAGATATTTGTGTAGTGTCAAACTCAAACTCTGTAGCGCTAAACGAGTGCATAAAAGAAAAGCGGGAAATGGTTTTTAATAAAAAACAGCAGCCTTTTCACTGCTCTTTTGCAGATACATTTGACTTTTTAAGCAGCCGCAAAGGTCAAAATGTTTTAGTGCTAAGTGCCCCTACCCCTTTTATTGACCGTGAAACTATCGAAAGCTCGCTGGGCACTCACATAAACTCTAAAAATGATGTTACAATTATCAAAGAAACAACGGACAGCATTAATAGAAAAGATATCGGTTTAATTAACAAAAAGGCATACTGGTTTAATGTCTATTCCCTTTTACATTGTTTTAACAAGATAAATGAGAAAACTCAAATTTCAGACATTATTGAGGTGTATTCTTGCAGCGGTAAAAAAGTTGGGTTTTATACAGCTAAGTATAAAGAGTCGCTTTTAAGTGCAGAAAACCGTAAAGGTCTTAATAGACTTAATGAAATAGCAAGAAAAAGAGAGCTTGAAAAACATATGCTAAGCGGTGTAGATATGCCTTGTACTGACGGGATTATTATTTCCTGCGGCGCAAAAATCGGTAGCGATACCACAATTTTACCAAATACAATTATTAAAGATAATGTTACAATCGGCAGTTTTTGCACTATAGGTCCAAATGCCGTAATTGAAAACTGCAAAATAGAAGATAACTCTACTTTTTCAAACACTGTTGCAAGAGACTCTGCTATTGGCAGCAGCGTTTCAGTAGGTCCATTTGCTCACATAAGACCAGACAGTAACATAAAAGATAATGTCCGTATCGGCAACTTTGTAGAAATTAAAAACTCATTTGTAGATAGCAATGCAAAGCTTTCACACTTTCTTTATGTTGGCGACTGTGATGTTGGAAAAAAAGTAAACTTTGGCTGCGGCAGTATCACTGTAAACTACACGGGCAAATACAAATATCGCACAACTATAAATGACGGTGCATTTATTGGCTGTAACTCTAACCTTATTGCACCCGTAACAGTGGGAAAAGATGCATATATAGCAGCAGGCTCTACAATTACTGAAAAAGTACCTGACAAGTCCCTTGCTATTGCACGTGAAAGGCAAACTATAAAAGAAAATTGGGTTACAGAGAAAAAACCATATAAATAAAAAGGACTACTATGTTTTACAAATTGAAAAAGCATTATAACAATTCCTTGGCTCCTGAATTTCTTATCGTTGGTTTAGGAAATCCGGGCTTAAATTATGAATTAACACGCCACAATACTGGATTTTTATTCGTAGATGCATTAAAAGACGAATTTAATTTTAATGTTAAAAAAATTAAATTTAAGTCATTAATTGGCGATACCACAATAGCTAACAAGCGTGTTGTCGTAATGAAACCTCAAACATTTATGAATGAAAGCGGAAAAGCTATTCGTGAATGTGCAGATTTTTATAAAATCCCACTATCAAATATCATAATTATTTTTGATGATACTTCTTTGCCCGTTGGTGCTGTTCGTATTAAACGTTCTGGTTCTGATGGCGGCCATAACGGAATTAAAAGTATCATCTCTCACCTTGGCGGCAATAATTTTCCGAGAATTAAGCTTGGGATAGGTCAAAAACCTCATCCTGACTATAACCTTGCTGATTATGTGCTGTCAAACTTTAATAAAAAAGAAATTCCCTTAATGAGAGAGGCTATAGAAAAGGCTGTAGAGGCTCTCCCTTTAATATTAAACAGTGATATTGAAAAAGCAATGGCACTGTATAACTGACGGAGGAAATATGTCCTGTTTTGTCAGAGCATTAAAAGACTGTCCCGAATACCAAACTCTTCTCAATTCACTAAAGTCTAAAAGGGCTCCGCTTGGTGTTTTAGGGTTGCCGCAAGCGGCAAAGTCACATATTATTTTTTCGCTTTGTGCCGATTTGCGCCGCAAGGCGCTCGTTCTCGTGCCTGACGAGGCTTTTGCAATAGCGGCGGCGGAGGATATGAACACGATGTCTGGCGGTGATGACCGTGCTGTTTTTTACCCTGCTAAGGATTATTGCTTTAATTCTTTGCAGCGCCAGTCTAAAGAATACGAACATTTAAGAATTGCCGCCTTGCACCGCATAGCCTCAGGCAATTATAGTTATATTTTTTGCACACCGAGTGCAGCTTTGCAGCTTACCTTACCAAAAGAAGTGCTAACACTTAAAACGACCACAATAAAAATTGGAGACGTAATTGACACGTCTAATTTTATGGAAAGCCTTGTTGCCTCTGGCTATACTCGTGCTGATATGGTTGAGGGAAAAGGGCAGTTTTCAATTCGTGGTGGTATTTTAGATGTTTTTCCTCCTAATGAAGGCAGTCCTTTAAGAATTGAATTTTGGGGTAACGAAATTGATACGATAAGCGAGTTTGACATCTTAACACAAAGGCGCACTGATATGCGAAATGTGGCAAACCTTATCCCTGCGAGCGAAGTTTTGTTTGACAGTGACGAGCATTTAGCGAAAACTCTTAGCTCATTCGCATCCACAATTAAAGGCAAATACTCTGTAAAGGCTCGTGAAAATTTACTAAGAGATGCCGATATGGCAAAGGGTAAAGCAAGCCCGCCTTGCCTTCATAAATATTTGCCTTTAGCATATGAAAAACAAACAACACTTTTTGATTATACAGAAAACTGTTTTTTAGCTGTATGCGAATCTTCTGCCCTTAAAAGCAAATTTATTCGTGAAGAGAAGCTAATGAATGAAGATATTAAGGCTATGTTTGAAGACGGAACACTTACTAAAGGGCTTGACCGTTTTTCACTCAGGTTTAACGACCTTTTATCAATTTATGAAGATAGAAAAGCCGTATATTTAGATAACTTTCCACGCGGCAGTTTTGATACACCTGTTTCAGATTTAATTTCTTTCACCATTGTTGCACAGCCGCCATGGAACGGCGCTTTGAGTGTGCTTTTAGATGATATACGCCCTGCGGTAAACTCTGGCTTTACTATAGCTATAACAGCAGGTAGCCCCTTAGCTGCTAAAAGTCTTGCTGACACCTTAAATGATGAGGGAGTGCCTTCCGTTTATTTTGCAGTTCCCCCCACAGAGTTTCTAAAACATAAAATAACGGTGCTGTCTGGTGCTCTTAGCACTGGAATATCGTACCCTAATGAAAAGTTTTTATTAATATCCTTTGCTAAATCCTCTGCACATAAAAAGCTTAAAAAACGCCCTGCCTTTAAGGCGGCAGACGCTATAGAGAGCCTTGAGCAGCTTCAGCGGGGTGATTATGTCGTTCATGCCACTTATGGCATAGGTATTTTTGACGGCATTGAAAAAATGAATGTTGGAGGGCTTATAAAAGATTATATTAAAATAAATTATGATAAAAAAGATGTGCTTTATGTGCCCATTACACAGCTAGACCTCGTTTCAAAATATATAGGGCAGGTAAATGAGGAAAAGCCGCTAAAGTTAAATAGAATTGGCAGCAAGGACTGGGAAAACACAAAAGCAAGAGTTAAAAGCTCTGTAAAAGATATTGCAAAAGAGCTAATTGAAATTTATTCAAAAAGGCTAAAGACAGAGGGCTTTGCCTTTTCTCCTGATATAGATATGCAAAATGATTTTGAGCGCCGTTTTGCACATGAGGAAACAGACGACCAATACAGAAGTATAGATGAAATTAAGCACGATATGCAGCAAAGTTACCCAATGGATAGACTTTTATGCGGCGATGTTGGCTTTGGCAAAACAGAGGTTGCACTGCGTGCGGCTTTTAAGTGCATAGCAGACGGCAAGCAATGCGCAATTCTTGTACCCACAACAATTTTAGCATTTCAGCATTTTGGAACTATATTAAAACGTTTTGACGGGTTTCCTGTTAATGTTGAAATGATTTCACGCTTTAGAACTGCACGTCAGCAAAGCGAAATATTGAAAAATTTAAGGCTTGGCAAAATTGATTTGCTTGTGGGAACACACCGCTTAATTTCAAAAGATGTTAAATTTAAAGATTTAGGGCTTCTTGTTATAGATGAGGAGCAGCGTTTTGGAGTTTCACAAAAAGAGCGGCTTAAAGAGCTTTTTCCTACTGTTGATTGCCTAACTCTTACTGCAACACCTATACCAAGGACGCTTAACATGGCTATGTCAGGGATTCGTGATATGTCTGTTATAGAGGAGGCGCCAAGTGACCGCCTTCCTGTTCAAACTTATGTGCTTGAATATGACAGAGGAATTTTACATGAGGCGATAAGAAGAGAGCTAAGGCGCGGCGGTCAAGTTTATTATCTTCATAATCGTGTTGAATCCATTGATAGAGTAGCAGCAAGAATTAAAGAAGATATACCAGAGGCGAATATAGCCGTTGGGCACGGTAAAATGAGTGAAGAAAAGCTAAGTTCTATATGGCGCTCTCTTTTAGAGGGGGACACAGATGTACTCGTTTGCACAACTATAATTGAGACGGGTGTTGATGTCCCGAATGTTAACACCTTGATTATTGAAGATGCTGATAGAATGGGGCTTTCGCAACTGCACCAAATAAGGGGTCGTGTGGGCCGCAGCTCAAGGCGGTCTTTTGCATACTTTACATTTCAAAGAAATAAAGAGCTTAATGAAACGGCGTCACGCAGGTTACAGGCTATTAGAGAATACACTGAGTTTGGCTCTGGTTTTAAGATTGCCATGCGTGATATGGAAATAAGAGGTGCAGGAAATCTTTTAGGCGCACAGCAGCACGGTCACTTGGAGTCTGTTGGCTATGATATGTATATGAAACTTCTCTCAGAGGCAGTAAGCGAGCAAAAAGGTGAAACTCCGAAACGTGCTAACAAAGAGTGCCTTGTAGACCTGCAAATTGATGCACATATTCCAGAGGAATATATAGAAAGCCTTGCCCAGCGCATTGCAATATACAGAAGAATTGCCGATATAGAAAATGAAGAGGGCGCTACTGATGTTATTGACGAGCTTATTGACAGATATGGCGAGCCGCCTAATTCTGTTAATGGATTAGTGCAAATATCACTGCTTAGAAGTACCGCCTCTACGCTTGGCGTATTTGAAATTGGGCAAAAAGGCTATAATATACTGCTGTATCAGCACGAAATAAATATGAGCGCTGTTTCAGCTTTAGGAAAAAATATGCGGGGCAGAATACTCGTATCAGCAGGAGCGAAACCATATATATCGGTAAAAAAGCTTAAAAATCAGTCTCCGCTTGAAGTAATAAGTGAGGCTTTTCAGATTATGAGTGAAAATATGCCTGTAGAAAATGAGGAGAAAGAATGAAATACTTATTTTTAATAGCAGATTACGACGAGTTCTCTCCACTCGTAGATGAACTTGAAAAAAAAGGTGCGGTAAAGGGAGACTTTTATGGGCTGCCATCTGCATCTTTAAGCAAAAACAATAACGAGTTTTTTATACTTTGCACATATATAGGCAAGGTAAACAGTGCATATGCCACTACTTTAGCACTTTCAAAAAAAAGTTTTGACGGTGTGTTTAGTATTGGCTATTCTGGTGCTGTATCCGCACTTATAAAAGGTGACATTGCCGCAGGTGAAAGCTATGTAGAATGTGACTTTGACTTAACGCCGATAGGTTATAAACCTGGCGAAAAGGTAAAGGGAAAGCCATATATATATAAGGCAAATGCAGCTCTTTTGCAGCATGCAAAGAAAAGTATTGACGGTATAAAAACTGTTAAACTTGGAACGGGAGACTTTTTTCTTACTGACCCTATTAAACGTGACTATTATAAAAGACTATTTGATATTAGCGCATTTGATATGGAAAGTGCCGCTGCCGCAAGCGTATGTGCCGCTATGTCTGTGCCCTTTCTTTCAATACGAAAGATATCGGACAACGCCGATGATACGGCGTCGACCGAATACCGTGAGAGCTTAACCTATGCCAATAAAGCGTTTAGCGATATTTTTCTCTCACTCGTTAAATCTATATAAGGTGCAGAAAGCTCTACCCCTTTTATGCACTGCTTTGCAAATGGGCTATTCACGGGCGTTTTGCGCCACCCTATTTCGGCAGTGCTGATTTAACTAAAACATCTTATGCTAAACATAAAGCCTATGTACCGTAAAAACGTTTTAATTTTTAATATAAAGGAAAAAAGAGTAAAAAGCCTTGCGTTTTACTCCGAGGAGTGTTATAATTCCAAAGCCTGTAATTATTATACAGGCAAAACTCACGCATGGGAGATTTCACGCATCGGTGCATTAACAATGTGGTGCGTTAAAGTTGATACCGTGCGGTGGTTTAACAAAAGGAGGATATTTTATGTCAGTAGTATCAATGAAGCAATTGCTTGAAGCGGGCGTACATTTCGGTCACCAAACAAGAAGGTGGAATCCAAAAATGGCTCAGTATATTTTTACAGAGCGTAACGGGATTTATATTATCGACTTGCAAAAGACTGTTAAAAAACTTGAAGAAGCTTATGCTTTTGTCAATCAAATAGCAATGGACGGCGGCGAAGTTCTTTTTGTAGGAACAAAAAAACAAGCACAAGAATCTATTAAGGAAGAAGCACAAAGATGTGGTATGTCTTTTGTCAATGCTCGCTGGCTTGGCGGCATGCTTACAAACTTTAACACTATCCAGCACAGAATAAAAAGGCTTGCTCAACTAAAAGCTATGGAAGAAGACGGCACTTTTGAGCTGCTCCCAAAAAAAGAGGTTATAAAACTCAATCTTGAAAGAGATAGGCTTGAGAAATTTATGGGCGGCATAACAGAGCTTAGAAAAAAACCAGATGCTATGTTTATAGTTGACCCTCGTAAAGAAAGAATCGCAGTTCTTGAGGCTAAAAAACTTGGTATTCCTATTATCGCAATAGTAGATACTAACTGTGACCCTGATGAAATAGACTATGTCATTCCTGGAAACGATGATGCTATTCGTGCAGTTAGGCTAATAGCTGGCGCCATGGCAGATGCTGTTTTAGCTGGTATGCAAGGTGAGCAAAACCTCTCTTCTCCCCCCGCTTCTGAATTAAAGAGTGACAATGTAGACAATATAGTTGAAGAAACCGAAAACAAGGCTTCTGAAACTAAAGATACAATAGCGGAAAAAACAGAATAAATTACAACAAAAGAAAGGATTTATAAATTATGGCTTTTACAGCAAAAGATGTTCAAGCACTTCGTGAGAGAACGGGTGTAGGAATGATGGACTGCAAGAAAGCTCTTGTAGAGTCAAATGGTGATATGGAAAAGGCTATAGACTTATTACGTGAAAAAGGTCTTGCCGCTGCAACTAAAAAGGCTGGCAGAATAGCCGCCGAGGGTGCAGTTATGGAATATAATGACGAGGACAAAAATGTATCTGTTCTTGTTGAGATAAACTCTGAAACAGACTTTGTTGCAAAGAATGAGGAGTTCAAAGCTTTTGGAGTGGCAGTTGCTAAAACTGTTGCTGAAAATAACCCTGCTGATGTTGAGAGTCTCTCAGCGCTTACACTTTCAGGCACTGACAGAACAGTTCTTGAAAACCTGCAAGACAAAATCCTTTCAATTGGTGAGAATATTAAAATTCGCCGTTTTGAAAGAGTTGAAGGCGTTGTTTCTTCATATATCCACGGTGGCGGAACAGTTGGTGTTATGGTTGTTTTTGACACTGACAAAGCCGATAACGAGCAGTTCAGGGCTATGGGTAAAGATATAGCAATGCAAATAGCTGCTATGGCGCCCCAGTATGCTGCTGCAAAAGATATTCCTGAAGATGTTTTAGCACGTGAAAAAGAAATTCTTCTTGCTCAAATTAAAGAGGACCCCTCTATGGCTTCAAAGCCTGAAAAAGTTATTGACGGCATCGTAAAAGGTAGAATTTCAAAGTTCTATAAAGAAATATGTCTTCTTGAGCAACCTTTTGTTAAAGATGATAAAATCTCTGTCTCAAAATACATTGAAAACACCGCAAAAGAAATTGGTGCAAATATAGAGCTTCTTTCCTTTACACGGTTTGCTAAAGGCGAAGGGCTTCAAAAAAGAGAAGACGATTTTGCAAGTGAAGTTGCAGGAATGGTTAACTAATTTTATACAAAACACTACAATGGCAAGCCAGCTGCTTGCCATTGTATTTTTTATTATTACGCTATTTGTAATAACAAAGAAAATAAAGATTATTATATTAATATGTATTGACATTTGAGTTGTTTTTTTCTATATTATACTCACTGTTTAAAATAAGGTTTAGGGGGCTGCATAATTGTCAAAGTTTATTATTGAATTAAGAAATGTGTCTAAATCTTTTGATGAAGAATTAGTGCTTGACGATATAAGCTTATATATTCGTGATAAGGAATTTATAACATTACTTGGCCCGTCTGGCTGCGGAAAAACTACGACCCTGCGCTTGATTGGAGGATTTCTTGAACCAGATTCGGGCGAGATTTTTTTCGAGAGCAAAAAAATTAATGGTGTGCCGCCTCATAAAAGGCAGGTAAACACAATTTTCCAACGTTATGCACTTTTCCCTAACCTTAATGTCTTTGAAAATATTGCTTTTGGGCTTAGAGTTAGAAAATATCCCGAAAAACAAATAAGAGACAAAGTTTCTGAAATGCTTGAGCTTGTCAACCTTAAAGGTTTTAACAAGCGTGACATTAGCTCTCTTTCTGGCGGGCAGCAGCAACGTGTTGCAATCGCAAGGGCGCTTGCTGTGGACCCTAGTGTTTTACTTTTAGATGAGCCTTTAGGAGCGCTTGACCTAAAGCTTCGCAAGGATATGCAAGTAGAGCTTAAAAACATTCAGAAAAGGCTTGGTATAACTTTTATATATGTAACGCATGACCAAGAAGAAGCACTTTCAATGTCTGACACGATTGTTGTTATGGACTGCGGTAAAATACAGCAAATCGGCACGCCTACTGATATTTATAATGAACCTAAAAATGCCTTTGTTGCTGACTTTATAGGTGAAAGTAATATTATTGAGGGTATTATGCTTGCGGATTTTTGGGTTGAAATGGCAGGGCACAAATTTAAGTGTCTTGACAAGGGCTTTGGTGTAGACGAAAATGTTGACGTTGTAATTCGCCCTGAAGATGTGGATGTTGTAGATGTTGAAAACTCAATGATTTCAGGTAAGGTGACATCTACTACCTTTAAGGGTGTTCATTATGAAACGATTGTTGAAATCAAAGGCTTTAAATGGATGATTCAGTCAACAAATTATGAGGCTCCCGGCTCTATTATAGGAATAAATATTGAGCCTAGCGCCATTCACATAATGAAAAAGTCTGATTATTCTGGACTTTATGGAGACTATAGCTCTTTTAGTGAAGAGTTTGATGATATGTCTGACGCTTCTATTGTTTTAGAAAGCGAGTAATAAAGGAGTGGGCTAAATGAACAATAAAAACTCCCTTAGCGCAAAGTTTGTATCTGCACCATATGTAGCATGGGCAGCAATTTTCATTGCAGCTCCTCTAGTTATGGTATTCTATTACACTTTTACAAATAATACTGGCGCTTTTACTTTAGAAAACATAATTGCAATACCAAACTATACAAATACAATTATGCTATCGGTATGGCTTGGCTTTATTGCCACTGCTTTTTGCCTTATAGCTGCCTACCCCATAGCGTATATTATAGCAACTTCTAGGCAATCTGTGCAGCGCACGCTTATTATGCTTACCATGCTGCCTATGTGGATGAACTTTTTAATACGCACTTATTCTTGGATGTCTATTTTAGAAGACAACGGCATTATTAATACATTTATCACAAAAGCTTTAGGCTTAGCACCACTACAGCTAATCAATACCCGCGGCGCAGTTGTGCTTGGCATGGTCTATAACTTTTTGCCTTATATGATACTGCCTTTATACTCTGTTATGACTAAATTAGATTATTCGCTCGTTGAGGCGGCAGAGGACCTTGGAGGAAATAAATTTACGGTATTTAAAAGCGTTATACTCCCCCTTAGTATTCCTGGTATTGTGTCTGGAATAACCATGGTCTTTGTGCCATCTGTTAGCACGTTTTATATCTCCCAAAAACTTGGCGGCACCTCTACTACACTTATAGGTGACATTATAGAAATGCAGTTTCAAACGGCTTATAACTACCACTTAGGCGCTGCTCTTTCTTTCGTGCTGATGATTTTAATTTTTATAAGCCTTGCAGTGATGAAAAAGTTCTCAGATGATAGCGGAGAAGTTATTATTTAATAATTGTGTAAAGGAGGCAAAAAATTGAGTAAAGGCAAAGCTTTAAGCAAAGTATATACATTTTTAATTTTCCTTTTCCTTTATGCTCCTATTTTTATACTTTTGCTATTCAGTTTTAACAGCTCACACAGCACATCTGTGTTTGCAGGGTTCTCTTTGCGCTGGTATAAAGAGCTGCTTTATGACAGTGCCACGCTTGAAGCACTCAAAAACACAATTATTCTTGCTGTTTCCTCCTCCCTTTTTGCTACACTGCTTGGCACAGGTGCTGCCGTTGGCATATATAGCTATAAACTTAAATGGTTTAAATCCTCTGTTCTTTCTGTTACAAATATACCAATGATGAACCCCGAAATTGTTACAGGTATTTCTATGATGCTGCTTTTTGTGTTCGTTGGCAGACTTGTAGACAAAACAGGGATTTTAGGCTTTTCTACACTTTTAATAGCACATATAACCTTTAATTTGCCATATGTTATACTGTCTGTTCTTCCAAAACTGCGGCAAACAGATATACATCTTTCAGAGGCGGCACAGGACCTTGGCTGCACACCGCTTCAATCGTTTTTTAAGGTTGTGCTTCCATCTATTATGCCTGGCATTGTGACAGGTCTTATAATGTCTTTTACACTTTCGCTTGATGACTTTATTATAAGCTATTTTGTAAGCGGCCCTACCTCACAAACATTGCCTATTAGAATTTTCTCTATGACGAAAAAGAGAGTTACGCCCGATATGTACGCACTCTCATCTTTAATATTTGTTGCTGTTCTTTTACTTCTCATTCTTGTTAATATTTCGCAAGTGCGAGGAGAAAAGAAAAAAAGCAGTAAACATATATAACTTAAATATGAAAGGGGTTTTATCATGAAAAAAAGTATTTGTTTTGTTTTCGCTTTAATTATTATTACAATGTCTATTATTGTGCCTGCAAATGCCGCACCCGAAACGAAAGAGTATTCCCACCTTAGCGGTACAACAATCAATGTGTTTAACTGGGGAGAATATATTTCAGACGGAACAAATGGCTCTATTGATGTAAATGCACTGTTTAAGGAGAAGTATGGCATAACCGTAAACTACACAAACTTTGTGAGCAACGAAAATATGTATAACAAACTTGTGGGCGGAGGAGCAAACTATGATGTTATTATCCCGTCTGACTATATGATAGAGAGGCTCATTCAAGAGGATATGCTTTTGCCGCTTGATTTTACAAATATTCCAAATTACTCGTATATTTTAGATGAGTATAAAGACCTTTTCTTTGATAAAGACAATAAATACTCTGTACCTTACACAGTAGGTATGACGGGGCTTATTTATAATACAAAAATCGTTGAAGAAAAGCTTACAAGCTGGAACGATATGTGGAATGAAAAATATTCAGGCAAAATTCTCATGTTTGATAACCCGCGTGACGCTTTCGCTATCCCTCAATTTATACTAGGGCAAGATGTAAACTCAAACGATAAAAGTGATTGGGAAGCTGCGGCAGAGCTTCTAAAAACTCAAAAGCCATATGTCAGCTCATATGTAATGGACGAAATTTTTAATAAGATGGAGGGCGGCGACTATGCTATAGCCCCCTACTATGCAGGCGATTACCTTTCAATGGTTGAGGTAAACCCCGACCTTGCTTTCGTTTACCCTAAAGAGGGCACAAACTTTTTTGTAGACTCTATGTGCATACCAAAGGGCGCAAAAAACAAAGAGGCGGCAGAGCTTTATATAAACTTTATGCTTCAAACAGATATTGCCGTTGCTAACGCAAACTTTATTTGCTATGCCTCCCCTAACAAAACAGTTTTATCTTCTGACGACTACGAGCTAAAAGGCAATGAGATACTTTACCCGCCTAATATAGACGATTATAAAACACAGATGTTTACAAAACTTGACCCTGAAACACAAACTCTCATGACAAATCTTTGGAGCGAGCTTAAAATAGAAGGCAGCAATAACTACGGCGTTTATATAGGGCTTGCCTTAGTGGTCATAATCGTTATTATTCTTATCATTTACTCAGTTCAAAAGAAAAAGCGCAGAAATTTAGATTATTAATTACTATAAACAAAAAAGGAAACCTTGCATTTTACTGTAAGGTTTCCTTTTATTTAATAAGATTTTATATTTCCATTGCCCTTTGCACTGCTTCTCTAAGGCAAAATCCTGTTAAAATAGTGGCATCTTTGTCATAATGCTCTGCTTTTTCTAAAAGCTCCTTTTTAGCGTCACTATCGCCTGTACTAATAACCTCTAGGGTAAGTTTTAGTATTTCACAGCTTTTTTCAAACTTTTCAGACCAGCGTTTCAGCTCATTAAAAAGCGGATTTTTTGTATCTTTTAGCATTTCAGAGCATAAAAATGCGTTGTCTAAATACTCTGTTAATATGGCAAAAGCCTTTATCTGTTTGCCTGTGCTTAAAAGAAACTGTGCCTTTGCAAGAGTGTCACTAAGAAAAACAGAGCTGCTTTTTGTAAGGCATGACACTTGCAAATGGTCAGAGAAATATTTAAATAACTCTGCTTTATCATTAAGTATTGTTTTTAGTGCATAGTCATACGACTTTTCTTTATCATAACTTTCAGGGTTCCAAAGATAGTTTGCAATAGTAAGCAGCGGGATTTTCGAGCACTCGGCATATTCCATTACGTTTGAAATAATTCCATCACAATAGCGGTAAAGGTCTTTTTCTCTCCCCTCAATAGGGCCTAAATGCATTTCATTAAACATTTCGGCATCATTTACGGGGAAGTTGTCCCAATATAAAGGCTTATGCCTTGTGTTTTCAATAAACCGAATAGCCTCAATTGAGGTTAACTCTTGTGAGCAAATGTTGCGCCCTGTCCAAAAAATCTTTATCTCACTATCAAGTCCCCTGCCGAGTTTTGAAATAAAATATTCCTCCCCTTTTCCGTGGTACTGAAGAGGGCACATTGTAAACTCTACAGTTTTATCAAGTTTTTTAAGCTCGTCATAAACACGATTTACAAGGTCAATATGAGCGTTTACTGTTTCGCCGTACTTTTCAATATCCTCCTTGTACTGAAGAGTTTCTGGTATATCATCTAAAAGCAAACCAAACTTTTTTATACCTATATCATAAATTGATTTTATTTTTGTAAAAAGAGTGTCAAAGTCCTTTTCATTTGTATAACGCATATCTAAGCCGGGAGCTATGCAGTAGTGAAAATCCATTTCATTTTCTTTACTGAATAAAAACAGCTCTTTAAGCTCATTCAATTTATTTTCAGGGTAAAGCTCACGCCATTTTGCACGGTGATATTCATCGTCTTTCGGGGCATAAAAAAACGTGTTCATACCGTGCCTTGCCATAAGGCGCATAACGCTTTTTCGTGTTTCCTTTTCCCACACATTGCCGTAAAACCCCTCAATATAACCGCGCATTGAAAACAGCGGATAATCCTCAATTATACCCGCTTTTAATGCCTTTTGACTTAGCAGCTTTGCAAGCGTACAAAGCGCTCTGAAAAGCCCTCTTTTGCTTGTTACTGTAATATCACAATTGCCTTTTTCAGAAATAGAAATATTGTATTTTTCATCGCTTATTTTTCGTGTTTCTTCAATATAAAGAGAGTGTTTATCGTCTTTGAGAATTATGTTAATATTTAGCTCACCCTCACGCCCTTCTGGCAGCTCCTCCTCTAAAAACCCAAGAGCATATTCAGAAAGATAGCCCGTTGTATACAAATTAGGTACACTGCTAAGCAGCGCCTTGCCGTAAAACTCTGCTTTTTGCGGTTTTGGATAAATCATAGTGAAATTATATCTCCTTTATATTTTTTGATAAACTCTTCGTTAATTTCATCGCCGCCGTCCACATTACTGCTTGACCAAACTTCTGGAGTTATGCCGTCATCACTTAAAAACTCTATAGCTTTTGCAGTTGCAGCGTTTAAAAGCAGCGCTCCTATAACGGTCGAAGTCGGTGCGGCATTTCTTTGTAACACGGAAAAGTAAACAGAGGCATCTCCAGCACAGCCCATATTATCAAGCACAATATCTGCAAACTCAAACAGCCTTTTTCCGCTTTTGTGGCGGGATTTGCCTGCCATTGTGTGATTCATGCTCGTTAGTACCACTACCTTAACACCTTTATTTTTACAAAGCTCTGCCATATCCACAGGTACACCGTTTCTGCCAGAGTTTGAAATTATTACAATTGTGTCCCCTTTTTTTATTTCATATCGGTTAAAAAGTATCTCTGCATACCCCTGAAGCCTTTCTATCATTGTGCTTTTGTGCGCCGATTCGTTTAATAAAAGCGATGTTTCAAGTATTGCTCTAACTTTTACAAGCCCGCCTGCCCTATAAAAGACCTCTTGTGCTAATAGGGACGAGTGACCCGTTCCAAAAAAGAATATGTTGTGTGAGGATTTAATTGTATCTGCAAAAAGACGGGCGCATTCGTCTATAACTGCCATTTGTGATAACAGCACTTTTTTAATAATATTTTCTATATTCTCAATATATTCTATTGATTTGCTCATTTATTTACCCCTCTCTAATAGCCGCTAAAACCGCACCTATAACAGGTGGATTTGTAAGCAGCCCCACATCAATATTAGGATAATCATTTTTAATATATTGTTTGAACATATTGAGATAATCCTCGTTATGCTCAAACATTCCGCCCCAAGTGCCAAGAATTTTGCACGAGGACAAGTTATGAAGCAGTGCTAAGGTGGTACTTGCTAATTGTTTTGCATTGTCCATAAGTATTTTATTTGCAACATCATCATTATTTTTAGCACACTCAAAAACTTTTGGGGCAAACTTTGCTATAACACTTCTCTCCATAGGAGGATTATAAAAAATATTTATAAGTTCAAGAAAGTTCTCTATCTCAAAATGCTCTTTCACCATTTCAGTAAGAGCCGTTTCAGGCGCACTTTTTTCATATCCCCTTATAGCGGCTTTTATAGCGTCCAGTGCTACATTGTATGCAGAGCCTTCATCTCCTAAAATATACCCCCACCCGCCTGTATGTATCACCTTGCCTTCTTTTGTTCTGCCCGCTGCCATAGAGCCTGTTCCGCTTATTACAACAGCGCACTCAGAAGTAGCGTCAAGCCCCGAAAGGGCAATATAAACATCACTATCCATAATAATTTTGTCAGCAGGAATTATCCCATCTGCAAACGCTTTTGTTTCTGCCATGCCCGCACGGGTGCTTATTGCAGACATGCCAATGAAAGCTGTGTGAAACTTTTTTATACCGCACGCATCTAATAACCATAGGATAATTTCCCTCATATTCTCCTTAGCGCGCATAAGTCCTACCGAATTGTAGTTTATACTTTTACCGTCAGCTTTTGCAAGAACATTTCCGTTACCATCTGCCACAACGGCAGTGGTTCGTGTTCCGCCCCCGTCAACACCAAGATAATACAAAAAATCACCCCTATTTTTTAATAAGTATACATAATATGCCTTAGTTTTTCAAGATTAACTTTACAATTTGAAATATTGTGTTACTATTGTATTAGAAAAATATATTTAAGGGAGGACTAATAC
>DASRNG010000132.1:0-4819 GCA_035647555.1 Oscillospiraceae bacterium
TGATAAAGGCTGCAAATATTTTATTAATAAGGAGCTTAAAAATAAAATCCAAAACAATAGGGTTTCATTCGACCTTTTTATAAATAATACAATGTCACACGATTATGAAAGGATTTTTGAGAAGATATTACCTTCCGCTCCAGAGGCAGAGCCTCCACTCTACAAAGTAACTGCTACTGTTATTGTATATGACGGCAAACTTATATGCACGGCTCTTTTTGTCAACAATGAGCCAATAGAGGATTTTTTAGATAATTTCCTTAAAAATTAGTATCCCCTTAGATACAATAAACAGAGAAAGCAAGCTTTTAGGTGCTTTCTCTGTTTGTTTCTATTTACTTATTTATTGCGCTATGGTAAAATAAAGGTCATAGTACATTTTGTGCTTTAACATATTTTATAAGGAGTTGTAATATATGGCGGACTTTCTTCTTTCGGCTTTTGCAGACGAGGCAGGAGGCGGTATACTAAGTCAGATTGAGGCGCTAAAGGCTAATGGGTTTACTCATATAGAGCCACGCGGGCTTGACGATGGCAATATTTCAGATTATACGGCAGAGCAGGCTAAGGCGCTTAAAAAAGTGCTTAACGATAATGAAATAGGCGTTTCGTCTATTGGCTCTCGGTTCGGTAAAATTGAAATAACGGATGACTTTGACGAGCATTTTGAGGAATTCAAAAATTGCGTTGAAATAGCAAATATTCTTGATACAAAAAGAATAAGAATGTTCAGCTTTTTCGTAGACGAGGACGATAATAAGGCGGACTACAGGGACGAGGTTCTTGAAAGACTTGATAAAATGAGTTCTTATTCCCTAAAACATGGTGTATGGTGTTGCCACGAAAATGAAAAAGGTATTTACGGCGAAAATGAGCATGAGTGTCTGGACTTGTACCGCACATTAAAGGACAAGATGCTTGGCGTTTTCGACCCTGCAAACTTCATTCAAAGCGGTGTAAAAGTTCTTTCTGCCTATGATTTATTAGAGGAATATATTGATTATTTACATATTAAAGACTGTATTTATGACGGTGGTCAAGTTCGCCCCGCCGGTAAGGGTGACGGTGAAATAGTTGAGTTGTTACGCCGTTTTAACAAGAAAGACGGCGCACGGTTTTTAACACTTGAGCCGCACCTTAAAGTGTTTAAGGGACTTTCTGCTTTGGAAAAAGAGGGCGGTCAGGCTGATAAGCTCAAAAATGACTATACCTATGGCTCTAACCGTGAGGCTTTTGATGTTGCCGCAACCGCTCTTCATAACTGCATTAAAAAGGCAGACATAAATTAGGAGGAATAAAAATGTATAGTCATCCATCATTAAAAGATAAAGTTGCCGTTATTACGGGGGCAGGCGGTGTTTTGTGCAGCGCTTTTGCTAAAGACCTTGCCGCTGTGGGCATGAAAGTTGCCGTACTTGACTTAAACTTAAAGGCGGCAGAAGTGGCGGCAGACGAGATAAACAAAACGGGCAAAACTGCTTTAGCAGTGCAGTGCGATGTGCTTGACGCTGAAAGCCTTGCTGCGGCACGCACTGTTATAAATGACACGCTTGGAACATGCGACCTTTTAATAAACGGCGCAGGCGGAAACCACCCCTCTGGCACAACTACAAAGGACAAGTTAGAGCTTTCAGACATTGCCGAAAAGGCAGAAGGGGTTAAAACCTTTTTTGACCTTGACCCTAAGGGAATTGAGTTTGTATTTAACTTAAACTTTCTTGGCACACTGCTTACAACTCAGGCTTTTGCAAAAGATATGATAGGCAAAGAAGATGCCTCTATTATAAATATATCATCAATGAACTCTTATAAACCCCTTACAAGAATCCCTGCATACTCTGCGGCAAAGGCTGCTATATCTAATTTTACGCAGTTTATGGCAGTGCATTTTTCTGAGGTTGGCATAAGAGTAAATGCCATAGCACCCGGCTTTTTCTCTACAAACCAAAACAAGGCGCTGCTTTATAATGCTGACGGCTCACTCACAGCACGCTCTGAAAAGATACTTTCTCATACTCCGCTTGGAAAATTCGGCGTCCCCTCAGACCTTACAGGCGCACTGCTTTTCCTTTCAGATGAAAGCTATTCCGGCTTTGTCACAGGGGTTATTATACCTGTAGACGGCGGTTTCTCTTCCTTTTCCGGTGTATAAGCAAAACCTTAAAGGCGGCGGAATTTCGCCGTCTTTTTTTATTTTTTTATTTGAATAAAATTACAAAGCTTTCAAATAATACTTCTGGTGATAGAAATGATGTTTGTAAAAGCATTTGTTGTTGGCGGTATTATTTGTGTTGTAGGTCAGTTATTAATTGATTATACAAAACTCACTCCCGGAAAAATTCTTGTGGGTTTTGTTATACTCGGTGTTATCCTCTCTGGAATTGGGGTTTATGAGCCTATTTTGAGGTGGGCAGGGTGCGGCGCCTCTGTGCCGCTTACGGGCTTTGGCGCTCTTTTGGCTAAAGGAACGAAAGAAGCCATAGGGCGTGAGGGTCTATTGGGGATTTTAACAGGGCCGCTGTCTGCTGGTGCTGCTGGAATTATGGCGGCTGTCCTTTCAGGTCTTTTAGTCTCCTTTTTTGCTAAACCACGGGCAAAATAGAAAAAACACGGTACACTTAATGTACCGTGTTTTTTTATAGCTTTTATTATCTTAATGAATCCAAAGTCTTAAATGCAGGGGTTATATCTAACTCAAAATTGTCTGTATGCGCTTCAATAGAGCATCTTTTGCAGCCTACTGCTTTTAAGTTATTTATAAAGCTTTTATAATCATACTCATCTGCTGAAAGCGGGAAATACCTTTCTTTTGGGTTTGATATGTGAGAGTGGATTATCCCTTTGTCATATTTTAAGATGTTGTCTAAAGCATCATCATTTTTATACATATGCAAAATATCTGCAAGCGCTTTTACATTGTCTTTACCGCTATCTTTTGCAAGTTGTACTGCATCTTTTACCGTATGTATCATTTTAGAGGCTTCACGCATTAGCGGCTCTATGGCTATTTCTATACCATGATTTTTGCATTTTGGGGCAGCATATTCTTTAAGAAACAGCACCACTTGCCTATATGCTTTGTCTGCTGGGAAATCGTCCTCTCTATTTCTTGCACCGCCGCTTCCAAAAACTATTGTTTTTATGCCTATATCTTCTGCCGGCGGCAAAACCCTGTCAAGATACTCTATAATCGCTTTATAGTCTACAGTTTTCCCTACAAGCTTATTGTCAGGTTTTATAAAGCAGTTTGCCGCCTCGCATGGTATATTATTTGATATAAGAGTATCCCTGAAATTCTCTACTTCGCTTTTTGTCATATCGCTAAGTCCGCTTACGGAAATCTCAATATAATCAAACCCTGCCTCTTTTGCCGCTTTTATGCGTCCGCTTTCTTTTGCAGACACACATACTCCAATTTTCATGAATGATTCCTCCCATATTCTAATAATTCTTCTGCAGTTTTAAGCTGTGTATCTGTAATATCGCCTCCGCCTGCTATCCTTGCAAGCTCTCTTTTCCTGCCCTCGTTGTCAAGCGGTGTAATGTCTGTTAAAGTCTTTTTATCGTGTGTTCTCTTTTCAATAAGAAAGTGAAAATCTGCAAATGCGGCTATTTGTGAAAGATGTGTAACACAAATGACTTGGCGGTTTTTTGAAACCTCTTTAAGTTTTCGCCCAACCTTTAGTGCTGCTCTGCCGCTAACGCCTTGGTCAACCTCGTCAAAAATTAGTGTATCTGTACCATCTTTATCAGAAATCACATTTTTAAAACTTAGCATTATTCTTGAAAGCTCGCCGCCAGACGCAATTTTTGCCACAGGCTTTAACTGCTCGCCAATATTGGCAGAGATTAAAAACTCGGCACTATCAAACCCAAAATCTGAAAGCTTTGCTCTTTCAAAATACGTTTTAAATTTTACGTGTGGCATATCAAGAAAGGCAAGCTCTTTTGATACGGAAATCTCAAATTCTTTTGCAGCTTTTTTTCTTTTTTCTGAAAGCTTTCCTGCAGTTTCATTACATAGCTTTAGCTCTTTTTCGCTTTGCTCTTTTAGCTTTTTAATCTTTTCATCAGAATAAATTAAAGTGCCAAGCTTCTCCTTTGCCTTTTCAAGATAGGAAAGCATTTGCTGTTCACTCTCTCCATACTTTCGACCTAAACGATAAAGCAGGTCAAGCCGCTCCTCAATTTCATTAAGCTCGCCCATATCAAGGTCCAGCCCGTCATGCTTTTCTCTTATTTCTTGTGCGGCGCTTTGCACCGTATACATAATATCTGTAACACTATCTGCAAGGCTTTGCAAAGAGCTGTCAAACTCGCTTGCTTTTATAAGAGCGTTTGAGGCACTTGATAACAAATCATATGCACCCATTTCACCCTCACCGCTAACCGCTCTTTTAGCCTCTCCTATTAGCTGCTCAAGCCTTTCAAAGTTTGTAATAATATCACGTTTATTTTTTAGCTGTTCACGCTCACCTATTTTTATATTGGCTAAAGATAGCTCATTTATCTCGTATTGAAGCATATCTGTAAGCCTTTCTTTTTTCTCATTACTTATTGTAAGAGTTTCTATTTCTTTTTGAGTTTTTGTATATTTTAAGTACCGCTTTTCCATTTCTGAAAGCAGTTCATCATTATTTGCAACCTTATCTATATAGAAAAGGTGTTTTGTACTGTCAAGCAAATCTCTACTGTCCTGCTGACCGTGTATATTGATAAGAACAGAGCCAATTTCTCTTAAAGTGGAAACTGTAACTACTGTATCGTTTACCTTGCATATATTTTTATAAAGACCTATAACACGAGACAGCAAAAGTGA
>DASRNG010000133.1:0-3476 GCA_035647555.1 Oscillospiraceae bacterium
TTATTATCCCCTCAGAAATACAGTCGCTTGCTGGTTTGGCTGCCGGTATTAAAGAGATAGCGTCAAGTGAAAAGGAATAGTCTAAAACGATTTAAGGGTGCGTCTTTTCGCACCCTTTTTTGAATTTAATGTAAATTTTAAAAATTAAATTAATAATGTCTTGTCAAAATTGTAAAAATACTGTATCATTACTACATTATGTTATTAATTGAAAAACAGAGTAAAGGATGTTAATTATGGCAAATGATAAATCCAGTGCAGAGGCTTACCGTGAGCGCAGAAAAAAGCAAATTGCGCGTGCAAATAAAAAAAGCTCTGTTAGCTCGGCAACACAAAATAGAGTTGTAAGAATTACCGTCACAGCAATTGGTTTAATTTTAGCGGCAAGTCTTATAATCTTTTCCGCAAACAGTTTGCTGCTCAATATTTTCGGTATTCCTCAAAAACTTATTTCAGTAGCTACTGTTGATAATCAAAAAATCACGGCTGCAGAGCATAACTATTATTACTCAAGCCTTTATAACGATATCTTGAGCTATTCAAGGTATTACGAACAGCAGTATGCACAGATGTATGGTGAAGGTATGGGTGCATATCTTACGGGGTATGACTCTAATTTATCACCTGGCGCTCAAAAATATGCTGGTGATGATGAGTTTGATGAGCTTTCTGAAAATGCCTCGTGGGCAGATTATTTCATGCTCGCAGCTCCAAGGCGTGCATATATTTCAAAATACTTCTATGATGAAGCCATTAAAAATAACATTACACTGTCTGAAGATGAACTTAAAGAGCTTAATGACGAAATTGAAGAAGTTAGAAAAACAGCTAATGAAAATAACTTTTCTCTCAATAGATACCTATTCTTCCTTTCTGGAGAGGGTGTAAACGAATCTCTTTTCAAAACACTTAGAGAAAGAGATATGCTCGCTTCAAAATATCAGACAGAATTAGCAAAACAGTATGAAGAAAAAGTTACAAATGACGAGATACAAAAGCATTACAAAGAAAATGCAAATGACTATGACACAGTCTATTTCCGTCTTTTCTCCTTTGATTATGCAGACGAGAATGCAGAAGATAACGATGCTTATACAAAGCAAAAAGCCAAATCTCTTGCCGATAACATGCTAAAAGATATTGGCACAGCTAAAGATTTTAATGTTATCGCTCATGAGTACGCAACAAAAGAAACCAAAAAGAACTATGAAAATCATGAGGCAACTGCCGTTAAAAATATAACTTATTCTGATGTTACTGCTAAAATAAGTGAAAAGGTTGCAGACTGGACTTTTGCCTCTGGGCGTAAAGCAAATGATAAAACTGTTATTCATGAAGAAGATTCTAATAGGTATTTTGTAGTATGTATGGAAAAACCAAAGGCACTTCTTGAAGACTTAACCGTCAATGTAAGGCACACTCTTGTTTTGTTTGAAACGACTGATAAAGACGGAAAAGAAATCGAATTGACCGACGAAATTGTTCAAGCTGCAAAAGCAAAAGCTGAGGCAATTTATGATGAATGGAAAAAGGGAGCAAAAACTGAGGACTCTTTTGCACAGCTTGCCAAGACAAAAAGTGAGGACCCTGGTTCAAAAGAAGACGGCGGTCTATATGAAAAGGTTTATAGAGGTCAAATGGTAAGTGAATTTGAAAATTGGAGCTATGACCCTGCACGTAAAACTGGAGATACAGGAATAATAAAAACATCTTATGGATATCATATTATGTATTTTGTAAGTAAAAATGCAGAGCCGCATTGGAAAGATACAGCACGTTCTGTTATTGGTTCTGATAAGTATGCAGACTTTGTAAATGACCTTTATAAAAAGGCTCATGATATGGAAAAGGTTAATAAACGCATGCTTTCATTCTTCACAGAAAGAACACTTAAAAGCATTGACCGCAGCTATCCTGCATATAAACCTTTGAAGGAAGTAGCAACAACCGTACCAACAACTACTGGTAGTACAACTGAATCAGCGCCAGATTCAACAACAACCACTACAAATACAACAGCTGCCCAAAGTGAAGGAACTACAAAATAAAACCACAGATTAAAACGCAAAATAAAAGCCGTAAACACAGTATATTGTGTTTATGGCTTTGTTTTTAGTGTTTTTTATAAAGTCAAGTCTTTTTCAATAACAGCATCAACGGCTTTTGTTACGGCATCTTGAAAGCCATTTTCTTGGAGTGATGTCACCCCTTCAATTGTTATACCACCAGGCGAGCAAACTTTGTCTATCAGCTCCCACGGGTGTTTTTTACTGTTAATTAAATATTTTGCACTTCCCTCAAAAGTTTTATAAACAATGCCTTCTGCCGTGTCACGAGTCATTCCATTTTTAACTGCCGCTCTTATTAAAGCATCTGCAAACATGAAACAAAAAGCAGGTGCAGCACCGCCAACGGCATCAAATACGGGAAAAAGGTTTTCAGGAAGCTCTACTGCCTCACCACAGGAGCGAAGCAGCACCACAGCACTCTTTTTCATTTCTTCTGTTACATATTCGTTAAAACAGAAAGCACTTATAGCCTCTCCTACAGCGGCATTTAAGTTTGACATAACCCTTAAAATAGGGGTTTCACTACCGATTATGTTCTCTAAAGTGGAGATTGATTTGCCTGCCGCTATTGATATAATGAGCGGCTTTTTGATAGATACTGCCGAAGCTATTTGGTTTAATACAGATTCTATTATGTTTGGTTTTACGGCAAGTATAATACAATCACAATTTGTAATTAATCGTAATATATTTGTGGTTATGTCTATAGAAAGCTTTGACTTTAGCTCTTCCAGCTTTTTCTCGTCATTGTCATATGCCTCTATTCTATTTGCAGGAATAAGAGTTGATTTAATAGCTCCTCTTATTAAAGCTCCTGCCATATTTCCAGCACCAATAAAGCCATATTTGCTATTCGTTCTCATTATTTACTCCTCAAGTTTTGATGTGCAATGCGGGCAGCGAACAGCCTCAACATCAATTTCATTTTTGCAAAAGTTACATACTTTTGTAGTAGGCGCTTCAGCTTCTTCTTCCTTTTTACCCAAGTCTTTAGCTTTATTTATAAAGCGTATTATAACAAATATTATAAAAGACACAATTAAAAAGTTGAGCACCGCACTTATAAATGTACCATAGCCGAGTACTGCTGCACCAGCTTTAGTTGCAGCTTCAAGGCTTTCATAGCTTTTACCATCAAGAGCTATAAACCACTCGTTAAAGGAAAGCCCAGCGGTTACAAGGCTTATAACAGGCATAATTATCTCATTTACAAGTGAATTAACAATCGCTGTAAATGCTGAGCCTATTATAATACCAACGGCAAGGTCAACCACACTGCCCCTTAATATAAATTTTTTAAATTCTTCAAAAAATACTTTACCGCGTTTTTTAGCCGACATAATAATACATCTCCTTTCGCTTTTTAATGAAATATAACATATTTTTGAATTTAATGCAATAAATAAT
>DASRNG010000134.1:0-12702 GCA_035647555.1 Oscillospiraceae bacterium
AATGTTTTCAAGCACATTTTCCATATCGTTATAAGAAAACGTTACATTGTTAAAAGAAACATCTCCATGAACATTATCAATATCAGCGGCATCCTTTTTATTAACAATGTCAGGCTGTGTGTCTATTATTTCATAAAAACGTTCAATCCCCGTCATTCCTCTTTGAAACTGCTCTGTAAACTCAACAATTCTTCTAACAGATGTTAAAAGTGTGCCAATATAAAGCAGAAATGCTACAAGGTCTGCAGACTGCACAGTGCCTTTCACCATAAAAGCAGTGCCTATTAAAACAACTAATATGTACATAAGACCGTCAAAAAATCGAATCCCGCCCTGAAAGCCTGCCATATAGCGGTATGCCTGTGCTTTGATATTTACAAAGTTTGAGTTATTTTGCTCAAAACGGTCAATTTCTTTATCCTCATTCGTGAAAGATTTTACAACACGAATACCAGATAAACTGTCCTCAAGCCCTGAGTTTATAACCCCTATTTGCACACGGGATTTCTTAAAAGCACGTGTCATTTTCTTGCGAAACACAATAGCAGAAAGAGCCATGAAAGGTAAAAGAGCGAACATAATGAGCGTTAGCGGCAAGTTTATAAATGAAAGCACAATAAACGCAAGTGTAATTTTTATTAAAGCTATAAAATACTCCTCTGGGCAGTGGTGCGAAAACTCTGTAATATCAAACAAATCATTTGTCATACGAGACATAAGGTCGCCTATTTTTACATCATCAAAGTATGAAAACGGCAAACGCAAAATATGCGAAAATAAATCACTGCGCATATCTGCCTCAATCTTAGCGCCCATAACATGGCCTGTGTAAGCCATATAATAATTCGCCGCCGTATCAACCACTCTAAGCAGTAAATAAAATCCGCTAAGAATAGCAACAGTTCTCATAAGCCCTTCAAACTTTCCTGCCTGTGCGCTTTGTGTAATGTGGCGCACAATAAGAGGAAAAACTATTTCACACACAGTTGAAAGAGCTGCACAAGTTAAATCGGCTGCCAAAATCAATTTATATGGTTTGTAATAACGAAGAAAACGGAAAAATAACGAATAATCCGCTTTACTCTTTCCTGTCTTAGCCAATTTTTAAAAAACACCCCTAAAAAATACATAATATTTATTTTAACATAATATCAGTCAAAAGAAAAGGCAAATACGCCGTCTTTTTCATATCAGCTTTACAATAAGTGCCAATTATTTCAAAAATTATTTAACACCTATAAAAAAAGAACCTTGTGTTAGAAGGCTCTTTCTCCGAATGATACAATTTGCTATAAAAATTATATACAATGCTTGTATATATCAAAATTTCCGTCAGAGTTTGTATACAGGATAAAAAGCTCCCCCGTGTCTTTTATACAACTAATTGAAAATGCTTTGGGAACAGATAATAAAACTGTGCTGTTTTTGCCGTCTAAGCTTATTGAATATATATCCTCTTTTCCCTCTGACAAGAAGTAGAGATGATTATCAAAAAAATCCATTTCCGATACGGAGATGTCTGACAGCTTTACCTTGTTTTTATAGTCAAAATCAAATGAATACAGCTTGCCGTTATCGTTTGCGTTTGAATAGAAGATTTTTTCGGGGGTTATAAGGAGGTTCTGCGCCTTTACACCTTCGACTTTTTCAAGCTTGTCTTTTAGAATTTGATATGAATATAGCGAATAATCACTGCTTATAAAGTAAATCTTGCCATCGTAATAGCTATAATTCCCATTATATAATCCTTTTTTACAGAGTACTGTTTGCTTTTTTGTTTTCAAATTTATTTTTTCTATCTGGTTTGCATAAAATAAAAATAAATTTTCATCAAACACGCAAAACCTAAACGGGGTTGGTGTGTTGTAAAGGCTCTCAAAATCGGGCTGT
Source organism: Oscillospiraceae bacterium (assembly GCA_035647555.1). GTDB lineage: Bacteria > Bacillota > Clostridia > Oscillospirales > Acutalibacteraceae > DTU089. The sequence continues at coordinate 1,891 of DASRNG010000134.1, forward strand.
ATGCTGTTAGCGGCTCCTAAAAATATTTCCGTCCGCATTTTATGATATGTTTTTTTAAATACGCTTTTTTCCGCAAAGGTTTGATAATCTCTCCGTATAATTTCAAACGAACTGAAATCCTCTCTTATCAAGTAATATAAACAATTTTGCCCGGCAAAAACATAGCCAACAGGGTCGAAGTTTTCATTATACTTAAAAAATGGGTCCCTTATAAAATCATACTCCTTATTTGTTGAAACATTTAGCATTTTTACAGGATTTTTTGTTTTGTCATATATAAAATCCTCGCCATATGTAATCCAATCCAAGGGCAAGCCGTTACACAGATAAGACGAAGAGGCGAGGGCCTTCTTTGGGGAAGAAGAAAATGAAGCAAATAGAAATATAAGCACTATACAGCTTACGATACGAACAAATGCCTTGCTTTTCATTTCAAGACCCTCCCTTTCTTTATTTTGTTGTTCCAAAGGCGTGCCGATAAGGCAAAGAGTATGATAAAAATAACAATACCCATGACGCAAGAAAAAAGCAAATTATTTAACGGTATCGGGACAAGCTCTGTCAGTTGTTCTTCTAAATTCGCTTTTTCTATTCCTCTAAAATAATATTCGCTTAAAAACAATCCTAAATAAGGCACATATTTTAATAAGAGGTTAAGATTAAAAAGGAAATAGGGGACGATAGTGATAACTATACTTACAAAAAACACAGAAATGCTTTTCTTTAGTAATGTACAAAGACAAGCAGAGATTAACCCTACCAAGCATAACGCAAATAATTTTAAGAGCCAAATTGTAACATACCCTTGCAATATCGTTATTTTATACGGACAGGCTGAAAAATAGCTTAAGCTTTGTATGGGGTATCCTGATGAATACAGACCGAATTTAATATGTGACGATACAAGGGGAACAAAAGAGGCAAAAAAACCAAATGCGATAATGACGAGAAAGAGCAAAAGGAGCTTTGATAATACCGTATTGCCTTTACCGTTTTTTGCGCAAGCTATTATGGAGTACATATCCGAGTCATATTCCGTGCAAAATATATACACCGCAACGCAAATAACACAAAGGATAAGAAAAAGGTCCAAGCCGCCGCTTTGCATTGCCGTGTACCAGCCGTTTCCATCCATTATGTAGCGTAATTGCGGCGCTTCCTTTGCGTAGAGATACTGATTTTGTATTTGTGCCAGCGCCATTTTTTCTTCAAAAAGCTCATCATACAGGTGAAGCTCATAGTCGTACTCTTCAGCGGTAATAGCCCCTGCGTATAGTTTTTTAAATAAGCTTTGCGACTTTTCCTCTAACGCTGCTATGCGCTGTTCTTCCTTTATCAGGATTTGGGCTTTTTCGTCGTCTATTTCGCCCCCGAAAACGACTATATATTTCTGATACTGCTTTTGATATTGATAGGCTTGAAAGTTATAAGCCTTGTTTTGAAAATTGGAAACGCAAATCTGTCCAATAATCAAAACAATTATTATTAGATATCCTTTATTATATAAGAGAAACTTTTTTGCTTCTTCAAAAAACATTTTCATAGCATATTCCCCAATACTGCGACGATAAGGCAAAATTCTTATCGGTGAAACCTTCTTTTGCCTCTTAATGTAATGGCGGTTAAAAACAAGCTAAACATAAGCACTAATGTGACAAGAAAAAATAATGCATTTACGGGATATCCAAACAAATTTACTTGATTGAAATGATTAATAGAGGTGCGGTTAATAAATATGGAAAGGGGGTTTATGTTATTAAATATACTTTTATTGAAAAAATCGTTTCCTATTATACTTAATAAAACAGCCCCTCCGCCAAGCAAGAATACGGATAATACGCGGGAAGAGAGAGATGAGAAAAGCAAAAATAACAGGCAAAAAAAGACAGAGCCGATTATATTAAGCATTGCCGATAATAGTATGTATCGGTTTATGGTGATGTTGAAAGGTGTGTACATAAAGGACTCTATACTATAAAGTGGGTTCGTTCCGCCTTCAAAATGAAATAAAATATCAAAAACGATATAATCTAAAAAGCAGAATAAAACGGGTATAACAACGGCTATGAGTGAACAGACCGCTAATTTTACGTTTGCCGAACTGGCTTTCCCTTTTGGAGAGGAGGAGATTAATAAATCCATTTTTATTTCAGCCTCTTCAGAAAATACCGGCGACATAATAAGCAATAGCAAAAGCAATATTAATAAAGCGGAAAAATCATAATTCAAATAATTCTCAAAACCGACTGTATCGTAAAATTCAGATATTTTTCTATCTCGATATGTATCTGATATTTTTTCGGATTTTTTCGTTTCATATGAGTTAGACGGGAATAACGAAATGTTTCCCGAAGCTTTAGTTCTCACGCTTTCCATATTATCCGTGTAATGATATGCGTAATCCAAAGAGTGATAAAGCTCGTTAAAAATCAGTCTGTCTCCGAACTGATAGCCGGAATATGTATCCTCACTGTACTCGGTGCAAAAGGAGCCGTCGCTGATAAGCTTGTCTAATTCTCTTTTGTTTTTAATAACGAATGAGAGGTTTTCGTTAGTTATAGTGCCTTTTATTTGATTTATGACAATCTGCCTGCCTTTATAAAGCGAGTCTCCCACTACAACTTGATTGTATATAAGCCCTATTTTAGCAATATCAAGTACTATAAACAGCGCAATAGAGGCTAATACTATTTTTCTCGAAACGATTTTTTTGAATTCAAAGTAAAACATATTCATTGTTATGCGTCACCTTCTCCGAAACAATCCAGATAGACATCATTAAGCGTGGGCGATGCATATACGGCATTTTCACAGGGCTTGCCGTCGCTTATAAGGCGCAGCTGATAACCTCCGTTTTGGTAAGAGGCGCTGCTCACGCTATATTCGTACATATACTTGTCTAATTCATCCTCCGGTATAAACGCACTCCAGGTTTTTAGCTTTATGCCGTCTAACAATGCTGCGGGTTTTTGCATAGATACAAGCTTTCCTTGCTTTAACAGGATGATAAAATCGGCAAGGTTCTCAATATCAGAAACGATGTGCGTCGCAAAAATAATGATTCTGTCCCTTGAAAGCTTTGATAGAATATTTCTAAACCTCATTCGTTCCTTAGGGTCCAAGCCGGAGGTCGGCTCGTCTAAAACTAACAGCTCGGGATTGTTAATTAAAGCTTGCGCAATTCCTATTCGCTGGCGCATACCTCCCGAAAAGGCGCCTATCTTCTTATTTTTTTCTTCTATCAGGTTTACAGACTCTAATAATTCGTCAACAATCCGATTTACCTCTTTTTTGGGTATATCTTTTAATATGCACATATACCTCAAAAACTCCTGCGCCGTAAAGCTTTTGTAAAAAGACGGGTTTTGAGGCAGGTATCCGATTTTACTTAGATATTCCTGCTGACAGTCGGAAATCGGCTTTTCATTATAGAGAATTTCGCCCCCAGTAGGGCTTAGAAGTCCAACTAAAATGTTTATCATAGTGGTTTTACCCGCCCCGTTGGGACCTATTAAAGCGTATATGCCATGATTTAATTCTAAATTAAGGTCGTCCAAAGCGAGATTAGAGCCGTACCGCTTCGTCAGGCTATGTATTGTCAGCCGCATTAGCGCGCCCCCTTACTTATCGGTATACTTAATTATTTTAATCGTATATGAACTAAGCTTTGTATCGAAGTAAAACAGAAAAAGCTGTTTTGTACGCGCGTCTAATTCTATTTTAACGCCCGACATATCCGTATAAAGCTGCTCAGTGGAGCATTGATATTCGGCAGAGCTGTATATTTCGCCGTCCTTATAAATTGTGAAAGATAAGCTGCGGCTGCTGTCGTCCTTATGCATACCCACAAGATAGTCGGGGTTTGTCCCTAAATACGCAGACTCACACTCATCGGGAAATCTCATAACTATTTCCTTTTTTTCTTTCGTTTTCAAATCCAATAGCTTGACCTTCCCTTTTCTAACGGAATTGCGTTCTCCCGTTTTGTCCTGAATTAGCATTATATCGCCGACATTAGTCATAAATGTTTTATCGTCGGGTATTATTGTTTTTTTGTTGTCATTAAGAGTGATGTATCCGTAGCAATCAATGCTTTCTGTTTTTCCGCTCGGAATTGTTACTCCGTCAAAGCCCAAATAATCATTGCTTAACGAGAAAAATAGTTCGGTTATCGCTAATTCGGCGCCTATTTCGCAAATCCGTTCCTCCTCGCTTTTGTCCAAGTTGGAAACATATAAAAACTCCCCCTGATTATCTGGATTTTTTATATAAGCGGCTTTACTTAAATCATTCGATATCCAAAAGAAAGGTTTCCCGAGTGACGCCGTGTTTTCGGGAAGGGAGGTTTCCTTTACTAAATTACACGATAAGTCAAATATATATACTGTGCCGTAAGATACAAAGTAGAAATTGTCCGTCAATACTATGATACCGCCTGCGCCTCTTCTGTCAAACTGAAAAGCCTCTGAGGCGGTAACGGTTTTTTTACTGCTAATATCATATGTTTCAAACTGACAGGAGCCGCTATTATAATAACATAACAGTAACAGACCGTTCGGTAATAAAGTAAAATCAAAAAGCTCAAAGCCCTCTCTTTGAATTAAATCATTTAATTCAATCCCTTTACCGCCGCTGTTTTGTGAGGGGTTCGGCAATGATGTGCTATTTTCTGTATACCTTTCACAGCCCGTGAAAGCTATACCGCTAAGTATCAGAAAAAACGCCGTCGTAAAAGCAAAAACTTTTTTAATCATACTTGCTCTTTTCTACTCCGTAACAATATATACAGATGGAGATTTTTCTAAAAAATTGTTGAAATCCAAAGGGACCGCAACTGCGTACAGGTTTTTTATTTTTAGCGTGTCAAAATCCGCTGAAAAAGGTATAACGGCATAAGCGTCCTTTTTCACGGCAATATCAATGTAATTATATCCGCCTATAGGGATTTGCAAAAAATCTCCGTATAATGAAACACGGTATTTCCCGGTATTATTTCCGTAAACATAGATATTAAGCTCAGTAGGCTCTCCCTTTTTTACTTTTAATTTGCCGCCTAAAACTCTATCGTTTTCGCGGACTTCTGTTATACAAGTATCATCGAGCATATTTCTTTTATTGCCGTCGCTATTTGTCCTCGTAAAGTTTTCTTTGTCCGTGTTTGAAAATTCTTTTATGTCATACGAACCGGATGATTTAAGGTTAACGGCAGGGCTTTTGGCGTTCATTTTCAATGTCCAAGGCAAGGATTGTGATATTTTATGGTTACTTCCGAATGTGTTTGCGCCAACAGAATCTGACAGCTCAATAACCCTTGCGTTATATATATTAGCAAAAACAATTCTCAAATTCTCCCCCGCCGCCCCGCATACCGGAGTAAACTCAAATTGAAAGCGTTTTGTATCGTCCGAACCAAGCTCTACCGTATGCATTACGGTTTCCTGACTCGGCTTTACTGTATACGGCTGCAAAAAGCCGTTTACATAAATCATAAGCCCCATAACGCATGGATCTCCACACGAAAACTCATATTCCAATAAAATAGGCGCACCGTCATATTCTATAATCATATTGTCAGAATTTGAATTGACGATACCGGAACTAATGAACTTTCCTTTCCCAAAGGCATGTGTATCCTCTGTCCCGTCGATAAATTTAAAAGGGTCCTCTGACGACAGGTTAGTTGAATTTTCATTGTCGCGCTGCCGTTCGTTTTTTCCGCCATTTAATATGAAAACAAAAACCGCTATAACTATAACTAAAACTGCCGATAACAAAGCAATAATATTTTTGTTCATACACACACTTCCAAATATAAATTTTTCAATATGTATATGCTCGCAATACATATTACGAGCATATACAGCCTATTAGCTAATTTAAACATTTAATTTATCTTTTGTAAAGCAAGAGTCATATTATTAAAAGCCATATATTTCAGTGTAGACGGCGGCAGACCCGCTTCTTCTGGCTTCGCTTGTTCCAAAACTGCTGATTAGTCTATTATTTGTAATATCACTATGACTTTCCCAATAGTAGCTGGTTTCCATTTTATTTATAACGGTTGGAGCCACATCATAAGTTCTGTATACACCTGTATCATAATCATGAATATCTACCCTTGCATACAATTTTGTGTCAATTGAAGTAGGCGACAATTTTGAAATCTTCGTTCCGAAGGTAATAGTTTTTCGCCCGGCAATTTTTCCTGCATAGTATTCATATCCGGTCAAGACGCCAAATTCAGAATGTGATTTTGTTTTCGTATCTGATGTTTTTGCTGCAAAAACAGTTGCCGTAAAAGATATCGTTAAAACGAGGGTTAATGTTATTATTAGAAGTTTTTTTGATATTTTCTTCATTTTATTCTCCTCTTTCATAATTAATTAATATTTTACTTCTTGGCTATAACCTGTAATTGTTTCGCTTTTGTTTCCGCTGTAAGCTACATAAACAGCTCGGACACGGTATGTACCCTTCGTAACTGAATAGTTTTTAGAAAGTGTTCCGTGATAGCTGTCAAACGAACCGGTGCAGCTTGCCTCTGTACTCCACCACCACAGTGTCTTCTTTTCAAAATACATTGTGATAGTAACTTTTGTTGTAGTACCCGAGCAGCCTGTAAGAGTACCGCGGCATAGTGCCTGTCCGTTAGATATTGACATGGAAGTGTCGTTTTTAACAACATAGTTATAATATGGTTGAATATTGGACATTGAATTCATATCAATATCATCTTGAGCATTAGCAATAAATCCAAAAGATAATAGAGCTGTTATGGACAAACATATGCACAAAAGTTTCTTGAACATTGGAATCTCCCTCTTTCAACTAAATTCAGAAAGCGTTTTATTGCCCTCTGATATCTATAACCATAAATAAACATAATTTGTGACATATTTTTTAAAAGATTAATTAATTTTTTTTATGGATTCAGCAACCCGAATTATTTCCTCTTTTGAAAGGGTACCCGATATGAAAAATGAGTATTGCCCATCGCTAAAAAGAATATTACATATAGACTTCTTCCCGAAATATACTCCCTCAAGACCATTTATGTATATTTTTTCAACGACAGCGTTTTCAGTATCAATATTAGTCTGCGTATTTGTAAGCTCATACTGTTCAAATAAAAATGAATTCCCGTTGTTGTCTGTGTACTCGCAAAAATAAGACAGGGGTGACACTTCCCCATAGTTTTTTGCGTACCCATTAGGTATATATGCCGGCTCATAGAAATCCGTCATAATATGGCTGTCGCCACTTGGAGTTTTTGGCTCGTTAAAAATAATGGTGGAGAATTTCTTATAGGTTTTAACCGCAAAGCTAACGAAAGGCTCTCTTAATGCCTCTGTGCTAAACACAGTGGCTATCATTATAATAAATAGGGCGGCAACGAAACAAGCAACCCTTTTGCCTATTGTATTTATAAAAATATAATACGGTTTTTTCTCTAATTTAATCAGCTTGTTAATCTTTTCTTCTGTTCGCTCGTTAGGGTGAAACATTTTATTGCAATATAAAACAGAAGGATAAGTTCTTTTAATTCTTTTTATTTGATATTTTAAGAGGGCTTCGCTCAAAATATCTTTTGAAACGGGTAAGGTGCCTTGCATTTAACTTTACTCCTTATTAAGCAATTCGGTTAATTTTATTTTAGCTCGCTCCAACCGTTTTCTTGCGGCGGAATTCGATATTTCTAAGATTTCGGCGATCTCTTTATCTGATAGGTCATTTACAAATTTTAGTGTTAAAACATCTTTATAGATTTTCGGCAACAGTTCAATTTTCTTATATACATATTCTACGGTTGATTTGGAAGAGATTTCATCTTCAAAATCTTTATTGTCAGGAATATCATATTCCAATTCATCATAAGAAGTTGAGTCTTGCCTTTTTCTCTTGTTGTACATATTTTTTGATACACTCTCTATAACTAAAACCATATAAGCCTTTGTTTTGTGACAGGGATTTTCATCTAATTTATCTAAATGACGAACGATTTTTAAAAACGCGTTATGTAAAGCGTCGTTTGAAAGGTCATAATCGTTTAGAATATCAAAGGCTATTTTTAGCATAAGACCGTTATATGTATGGTATAAAATTTCCATTTTACTTTTTTCTTCTTCTGTATCAAGCAAGCTTAAATAAAAACTCAGCACAACACTTCTCCTTGTATCTGTATAATTATGCTCCGATTCGCAAATATTCCACATTATGCCACCACCTCACTATATCATAAAAATATATATATTGCTACTGTCTTTATGATATCTTAATATTAAATTAACAAAAGGAGATTTTTTATGACTAATAAAAATGCTAATTATGTGTGCGGCAGTTATATGCCAGGCAGAAATATAAGCAAAGAAGATATAGAAAAAATTGATTTTAAGGTAATAACTCATGTTTTTCTTGCCTTTTCTTTGCTTGAAATAGATGAAAACGGTAACTATGTTCCAGTAATAAGCGAGCCGCTCAAAAAAGGTATAGCCTTAGTCTTAAACCACATAAAGGAAATAGGGGCAGACACGAAAGTATTAGTTTCTATTGGCGGCTATGGTGCAGGCGGCTTTTGCGAAACGGCGTCTGCAAAGGAGTCCCGAAAGGCTTTTGCGAAAAAGTGCGCCGAAATTCTTGATGAGCATAAAATAGACGGCATTGATATGGACTGGGAATACCCCACAATAGCATATGAAGACGAGGGTGTAAACGCCTGTGAAAACTGCAATAAGGACTTTATATTACTTATGGAGGAAATAAAAGATGCTATTGGCGAAAGTCTTTTAACTGCCGCCGTAGGCTCTGACCATTGGTATAAATTTGACCTTAAAAGGCTTAATAAGTCTGTGGACTATATAAATGTAATGACTTATGATATGAATCAAACGGCTCACAGCAGTATGGAGCTTACAAAATCCGCCGTAGAGGGCTGGGGTAATGGCATTGACCGCAACAAAGTTGTACTCGGCGTGCCGTTTTACGCAAGGTGTACTAATGAAAAGTACGAGTGGAAAGGCTACAGCGAGCTTATGGGGCTTGTAGAAAACAAAACGGCGGAAATACTTTATACTGATGACCAAGACTATGTTGTAATAGACGGCAATAAGCTGTCAATAGATACAGAAAAGTCCATAGCTAAAAAGATTTCATACATAAAAGAAAACGGCTTTGCAGGTATATTTAACTGGCAGGAGTTTACAGATTATAATGGCTCTTTGCGCCATGCAATGTCAAAAATAAATAGGGGAGATTAACAATGAAAAAAATGGTACAAGTTTTAATTATTGTAGCTTTAGTAATTGCCATATTTTTCGGCACTTACGGTATTTCAAGAGTACAGCTTAAAAAAGAAAGTGTAAGTTTTAAAAGTGGAACATGGGACGAGAAAAACTGGGATATAAACAGCACATTTAACCCCGACGATAGCGAGCTTTACCACACAATTGAGGTTGAAAAGGGCAAAGATTTTAACCTTCTTGTAGTAACGGATATGCACTACAGGAATGACGGCTGGTATGGCAACTGGGCAATCAATTTCCAAAACACTCAAACAGATAAAGACCTAAAAAAGCTGAAAGAGCTTACAAATCCTGACTTAATTATAGCTATTGGCGACATTCAAACAGGCAGCCTTAATGACAAAAACTTTGAAAACTTTGTTGATATAATGGACGAAATAGGAGTGCCGTGGACAATGGTATTCGGCAACCACGATGCAGAGCACAGAGCCGACAAACCCGCTATTATGAACATAATTCAAAAATCGAAATCAACAGTTTTCCGCCAGGGACCCACAAACCTTGGGATTGAGGAGTCTGAAGTGCTTGATAAAAGCATATATAATGAAAAAATAAGCCGCTATGCAGGCGGGCTTGGAAACACCGTAATAACCCTAAAAGATAAAGAGACGGGGCGTATATTCTATTCGTTTATACTTATGGATACGGGCGACTGGCAGAATATGCACGGTAATATGACGGCGAAAAATAGGCTAACGGTTGGCGAAAGGCCGTTTTCAAGAGTAGGTGTAGGGCTTACTAACAGGCAAATAGAGTGGTACAAATGGGTGATAGACGGATTAAAGCAGTATAACCTTGAAAAAGGCGAAAGTGAAAATACCACGCCTCCTGAAACAATGCTTCTTTGCCATATCGGCATGAAAGTGCTTGACTATGCCACTATCCTGTCACAGTATGAAAATAGCTATAACGGCGAATATGTAAAGGGTGGATATGACAATAATGACTTGCCTTTCCACACAGAGGCAGAGTGGTCAAGACCTGCTGACAGAAGTTATATTGAGTATGACGGCTCTAATAACGACATTACCTCAAATGAAAAGATTATGAGTAAGGTTAAAGAGTTTTCCGAAAACTCAAAGGAAAAGGACGCAAACAGCGCAATATCTCAATACTGGATTTTAGCAGATAATACAAAAAGAGAGAGCTACATAAACGGAGAAAACACAGATTTTCCAACTCCAAAGAAAATAGCAGAACTTGTACCTATAATTGATAGAGGATATGCTATACACCGTGAGAATGACGTGTTTTTAAGCGCAGTTATTGAAAAAGGCAGCACAAAAAGAGTTGTAACAGGTCATAACCACTGCGACGGCTATGAGGTTTTGTTTGACGGCATAACATACACGAGTGTTGTTAAAACGGGCAGCATTTATGTTGACAAGGATTGTGACATGGAAAACAGAGGCGGCAGTAAATTTGTTATAACAAACAAAGGCGATAAAGCAACTGTTACAAGCAGCGCCGTTTATACAATGAAAAACGACTATAAGTCCACACGCTTCCCCCG
>DASRNG010000135.1:0-5612 GCA_035647555.1 Oscillospiraceae bacterium
ATAAATGACGTGCTTGGCATATCAAGAGATAACGTATTAAAAGAAGTAAAGGTTGACGGTCAGAAGACAACTTATAAAGTAATTGACGTGCTTGACGATGCAGGGCTTATCACCAATTCAAGCTTTTGCAAATTGTTTGCATTCGCCTTTAGAATTGAAAATAAAGGCTATACTTCAGGAGTTTACACACTTAGCCCTGATATGGGGCTTGAGAAAATGCTTGCAAAAATAAGGCTGCCCTCAACATCAACACAAACCGTAAAGCTAACATTCCCAGAGGGGTGGTCTATTGAGCAAATTGCCGATAAGCTTGAAAAATATGAAGTTTGCAGCAAAGCCTCCTTTTTACAAACAATTCAAAAGATTGACTTTTCAGAAAATTATGAATTTCTCAAAAGTGTTAATAATCGTGAAAAACGGCACAGGATTTTAGAAGGTTTTATGTTCCCTGACACATACGAGTTTTATATTGGGGAGTCTCCCTCAAGCGTAGTTAAAAGGTTTTTAACTAACTTTGAGTCAAAGTGGACTGCAGAATATCAAAAGAAAGCTAAAGAGCTTGGTTACACGGCTGATGAAATTGTTATATTAGCGTCTATAATTGAAAGAGAGGCTTTTTCAAAAGAACAAATGCCATACGTTTCCTCTGTGCTTCACAACCGCTTAAAAAACCCTGGTGTTTACCCCACACTCCAGTGTGATGCCTCCACTTCATACCTTCAAGATTTTGTAAAACCGAATTGCACAGCATCAGAATATATTACCTATGTTCAAAATTATGATACTTACCTTTGCTACAGGTTCCCTGTGGGCGCTATTGCAAACCCTGGAATAAATGCGTTAAAAGCTGCTCTCTACCCTGAGAAGACTGATTATAACTACTTCCAGCATGATAAAAACGGTACAATTTATTATGCCGTAACAGCCTCACAGCACCGTGCAAATACTGAAAAGGTTTGGAAGGTAAACAACTCGTGATAAAAAGAGTTTTAGCCCTTACACTTTGTATAATACCGCTTCTGCTCAGCCTTGGCTGTGCAGGTGGCGGTATTTCCTATGAAAGAAAAACTTTTTTCGCAATGAACACTTTAATGGATATTACTATATATAACACCGAAAAAGGCCTATCCGAAAAGCTTTTTAAGCTTTGCCATGATGAAATAACAAGGCAAGAAAATCTTTTTTCAATAAGTATTGATAGCAGCGATATTTCAAAAATCAATAGTAGTGGTGGCAGAAGTACCACAGTATCAAAAGAAACTGCAAATCTTATAGAAAAGTCGAAAAACCTTTCAAAAGAAACGAAAGGCACATTTGATATAACTGTATATCCATTAGTAAAGCTTTGGGGTTTTTACACAGGTGATTATTTTGTACCCGAAACTCAGGATATACAAAAAGTCTTGCCGTTTATAGGATATGAAAATATAAAGATTGAAAGCAGCAATGTCACCATAAATAAAAATATGGGGATTGACCTTGGGGCTATTGCAAAAGGTTATCTCGGAGATGCCCTAAAGGATATTTTAATAGAAAATGGTGCAAAGTCTGCCATAATCTCGCTTGGCGGCAACGTAACTCTTGTAGGAGAAAAACATGGCGGAAGGCCTTGGAGTGTTGCTATTAGAAGTCCTTTTGCTGAAAAAGAGGTTATTTGCAGCCTTTCCCTTTCGGGAGGTAAATCAGTAGTAACCTCAGGTGGATATGAACGTTTTTTTGAAAAAAACGGAAAGGTATATCACCATATAATTGACCCAAAAACAGGCATGCCTGCACAAAGTGACTTAGCCTCTGTTACAATAATAGGGGAGGACGGCGCCGTTTGTGATGCATTTTCAACCGCTCTTTTCGTAATGGGCAAAGAAAAAGCTCTTGCGTTTATTGAAAACCGCAAAGAGCTGTCCTATGTTTTTGTTACGAATGAGGGGGATATTATAATGTCAAAAGATATTAGCTAATTAATTCTGATATTATTGTATTTGAAAGTAAAAACCCTTTTTGTGTTAAATATAGTTTATTTCCATCCATAGTTAAAAGGTTAGCAGATATAAACCTTTTTGCCTTTTCTTTTATTTTTACCACACTTTCACGCCCGAACTTTTGGCTCATTTTATCTAAGTCTATACCGTCAGTAAGCCGTAAAAATAGCATAATATACTCATTTACATCGCCGCCAAAACAATCAAAAACTGGGCTTACACCATCTATAAACAGTTTTGTATCAGAGGGAAAGTAAAACCGACTGCCACGAAAAAACGAGTGTGCCCCAGGACCTATTCCTATATAGTCTTCAAGTGTCCAGTATTTAAGATTGTGACGGCTATAAAGTCCATCTTTCGCAAAGTTTGATATTTCATATTGATGAAAACCGTATTCATTTAGCTTGTCAGAGCAAAGCTCGTAAAAAGAGCATACCTTTCCCTCATCTGGAAGGTTTAGCTCTTTTTCTATGTCATAAAACAAAGTGCCTTTTTCAATTTTTAATATGTATGCACTAATATGAGTTGCGCCGCTTTCGTTACAAAAAGAAAGAGTCTCACAAAGCGACTTTTCAGTCTGATTTGGTACTGCAAGCATAACATCAAGTGATATATTGGAAATCCCGCTTTTTTTACAAAGTTCAATGGCTTTTTCTACATCTTCTTTCGTGCCAGTGCGCCCAAGTGCCGCACGCTCTGCATTTACGGCAGACTGAAGCCCAAAGGAAATACGGTTTACCCCCGCTTGTCTATATGTATCAAAAAGCTCTTTTGAAACGGTAGAGGGGTTACATTCTACTGTTATTTCACAATCATCTGTAACTGTAGCACTTTTTCTAACTGCATGCATTATTCTTGAAAAATCACTGCATGAAAGTAGTGACGGCGTTCCTCCTCCGAAATAAATAGTATCAATCAATAAATCACCGTTTACATATTTTGATAATCTCTTGCGTGTTTCAATTTCAGAAACAACTGCCGACACATATTCAGAAATAACACTTTCGCTCTCTAATTTTGAATAAAAATCACAATAAGGGCATTTACTGCGGCAAAAGGGTATATGAATATAAAGCCCAGTTTTTTTACTGCATGGCACTTTTCTACCGCCTTTCCTTTACGCTTTATATATTATAATACAGTCTGTCTATTTTTCAACAGTTTTTAAAATTCTTTCACTTACAATCCTATTTGTACAGCCGCCCTTTTTATCACAAGCGTTTTTATTAAGGCATTTTGCACTTTTCGTTCCGTTGTGAAACATAGTTTCCTCAACAATTATATTGCGTCCTACAACGGAGCAATACAATTCATATGTTCTGTTGTGTTTCTGCAATTCGCTCATCTCCTAAAGTTTCCTCTAAAATTAGTATATTCAATATGGACAATAATTAAACAAGATAATTATTTTTAGCGGCTATTAGTCATAGTATTTACAAAGAGGAGGTTTTTATGTTGATGTCTGAGATTCCCATGTATTTATATATCTTTCTTTCATTTTTATTTGTTTTAGCACTTATATTTGCTAAAAAAAGCGGGCATTTTATAAAGTCACTCATTACAAGCGCCATTGGCGGACTTGGCGCTCTGTGCGCTGTTGGGGTAATAGGGCAGTTTGTAACTTTAAGTATAGGAGTAAACTTTTTAACAGTCGCTATAGCGTTTAGCCTTTCAGTACCTGGCGTTATAATGCTTTTGCTTGTCAGTATACTATTGACATAATTTTCAAAATAAAAAATAAAATAAATAATTTTAAAGCAGTTTTCCTAAAAACACTTACAAAAACAAGAAATTGCTTGACTTCTCCCTACCGCTTTGGTTATAATAGCATAGTGGGAAAAAACACTCCCAAAACTAAATATATGGAGAAGTCGCCTAGCCTGGCTGAGGGCGCACGATTGGAAATCGTGTAAACGTTAACCGCGTTTCGAGGGTTCGAATCCCTCCTTCTCCGCCATATAAAAACGCTAATTTTGATACAGTGAATATCAAAATTAGCGTTCTTGTTTTGTGTCCGAAAATGGCTTTAAATAAGGATTTATTGCCCTTTTTCATAAGAGTGGCAAGATTGCATGGGTTTATTGAAACAGGAAATGCACAGCATTGATTTCATCCATAACCTCCAAATCTCTGTGGATCATTTCTATGCAAAAACCTATTTTTAAGGATTCGCGCGGCAGGAGCCGCACGAGTAAACCACTCAGTAGTTTATTCAGCAAACATTATAATAGCGCGGCTCAACTATCCATACTCACTCACTCCATGGAATGATGCGTTCCATCTGTCTTAGAAATTCTTTTTTTCGTGTTTTTGCACGCGCTAATTCGTCGACTATCCTCGACGGGCCCATATACTTATTCGCATTTCTATTTTGCCATATCGTACAGTTTACCGCACCCTTTTTCTGTGCAATTTTACCTTAAGTTTTTTGTGCTTTAGTTAACCTATCAGAAAAACTATCAAATTACTGCAAATTAAATTTTCGCTCTTTTTCATCAAACATGCTACCTTTGTAAATAAGTAATAAGTCATTATCATCTTCAGGGGCGGTTAAAACAATTTTTCCTACTTTAGTGCCACCTGCTGCTAATGAGCCGGACCCTAAATCATTGCCGGTATCATACATAGAAAATCCAAAACTCCGTATTTCTCCATTACCCGTTTGAATTGAAAAATCATATACATTAAATGATTTTGTTTCCTCGGACATGTTCTTTATCTCCACTTCAACAACAACAAACTCATCACCATCGTTATCTGGCTTTACATTTATGTAGTTTTTCGTATAACCGCTGTTTTTTTCAACATTTAAAACTTTTATAGATATACCATCAAGTTCTGCTGCCTCACCATAATCATATACTATCTTACTATCTTCATCGGTACCAAAGGCTTCATTTAATGAATCTGATGCTTCTTTGTTCATTGAAAAAGCAAATATTAATGATAAAACACACAAAATCAATCCCGCTAAACTTTTCCCCAATGTTCCTTTTTTATTCTTTATAAAAACAATAATAGCTGGTATACCTAGTGCTATTCCAACAAAAGCCAAAACAATCGAGAAAACATTAAGAAAAGGAATCCAAGAACCGATAATAGAAATAATCCCTAGCACCAAACAAGCAGTAGCAAGCCCACTTCTTTTGTTGTCAACAATGCGAATATTTGTTACATTTTCTTCACTCAAAACAATCTCTCCTTCAATATAGCATAAAAAATCATGGCAAAAAGCGACAAATGTTTGCAACAATTAGCATATACCAAGAATGTAGTTTTGTCAACCTTTAAGATGTTTGTATTTTATAATTATTTTTTACACAATGAGTTCCGTTTTTTGATGCTATACTCACTACTTTCTATTCTATAATCCATTCCATCAACCGTAATCAGATAATCAGCTCTTGCATAGCTATTCACAGCTTAGATTATTTCAAATGAATAACTTCATATATTATTGACAGATATTCCAATTTATACTTTGCTACAATATCGGCATTCCTGAGGCTATGGAGCATGATGAAAACGCTTGGAGGCGGTTTACTGTCATTGAAGCTAGAAGAATCAAGGAATTTCTAAAGCTTCCTGACAAGGCGGGCATAGAGGGGCTTGCGAAAGCTCTGAAATATAGAA
>DASRNG010000136.1:0-10928 GCA_035647555.1 Oscillospiraceae bacterium
AAAGAAGACTCCTCACATTAAAAGTAGCAGGACTTATACTATTAAGGGGATATAATTTTGGGCACAAAAAATCGCCCTTAGTAAAACTAAGAGCGAAACGCTTGCCAGTGCCACTGGCGTGGTGCGAGAGACGGGACTTGAACCCGTACGGGATTACCACACGCCCCTCAAACGTGCGCGTCTGCCGATTCCGCCACTCTCGCACGGCTTTGTTATTATAACATTGCTGTTTATAAGTGTCAACATCATTTTCAAATATTATTATGGAATTTGCGTATTTATTTGGTTTTTTCGCTTAATGCGTCAGTTTTTTAATCCATGTAAACCTATTTACCTTTATTGCCGCTACAATGCACTTCATAATTTGGTCAGACTTTAATACAAAAAAGGTTACTGGCACGCTCCAATGGAACACAAAAGCAGAAAGATAGGCGAAAGGCAAAATTATGAACCACATAAATATTAAATCATTATAAAAAACAAATTTTGTGTCTCCCCCACCTGAGACTATGCCTGTAAGGCTTGGCATTTGGTAGGCAGTACCCATAATTGTTATAGAAAGTATTGTTATAAATGTGCCTGCTAAAACCTCGGTTTCTCCTGAAATATCGTATATTGATACTATTGGATTTTTAAGCAGGAAAAGCGCTACAGAGCTTATAATACCAATGGCAACAAACAAAACCTGAAATGTCTTTGCATACTTTTTTGCATCGCTAAAACGATTTTCTCCTACAACTTTGCCGATAATAACGCTTGAGGCGGAGGCACCGCCGTATATTACAACACTAATAACTTGAAAAATGGTTGTAGCTATGGCAGAGGCCGCTATGGCAGACTGCCCAAGTCTTCCTATTATTGCCGTCTGTAAAAGCATTGCTATTCCCCATGAGGCTGAAGACACCTCAAGCGGAAATCCTGTTTTTATATAATCTTTAAAATATCTGCGCTCAAACACAAAAAGCTCTTTAAGCTTTACTTTTAATTTATTATCCCTAAAGAAAAGGAAGTATACGGCTATTATAAACTCTATAATCCTTGCAATAAGAGTTGCAATTGCTGCACCCTCAACCCCCATTTCGGGAAAACCAAACTTTCCAAAAATAAGACAATAGTTTAGCCCTATGTTAAAAAACAAGGCGCAGAAAGACATATAAAACCCGACTTTTACCGTTTCTACACTTCTAAGCAGCCCCACAATTAGGTTTGATATTACAAAAAATATGTAAGAAATAGAAACAATCCTAAAATAAAGAGCGCCGTTAGCTACTATCGCACTATCATTAGTAAGAAGAAAAAGTGTTTTTTGCGGCAAAAATAACCCTAAAGCTGTAAACCCTACCCCTGCTATTAAACCCAGGTATAAAACTACGGAGAATATACGCTTTATCGGAAGTTCTTCTTTTTTGCCCCAATACTGAGCAGCAATAACAACAAGCCCATTAACAAAGCCCACTGCCACCATTTGAAGTAAAAACTGTATTTGATTTACAAGGGAAACACCGCTCAGTGAAATTTCGCTGTAATTGCCTATCATAACATTGTCAGCAAAATTTACACCGTATGTAATAACATTTTGCAGGGCGATTACAAGTGTCATTGAAAAAAACGACCTGTAAAACGCCCTGTCTTTAACAAAAATTCTATTTTTCTCTTTCATTATACAAATTCTAATTCCTCTATTACACTATTAATTTTCTTTCGTGATTTATCATAAACATTTTCACCAATAGCCTGAAGTGCACTGTCCTTTTCGTTACCGCAAAGCATTGCAAAGGACCTGCCTATCTTTGCTGTAACATCACTGCCGCTTTTAACGTCTATACGATAAAAGCTAAAGGCTGTGCCGCCAGAAACACGTTCATAAAAATCTGGGTATTTTTTTATAAGTCTGTCATAAAACGCACCGACAGCAGTTTCCCATAAAAAACGATTTTTCAAGTTTTGAAGTGTGCTAAGCGCTGCAAAGGTTTTAAGCTCCTTTATGTGATAAAGCAGTTCTTTATCTTTACCGTAGCCAGAAAGCTCTAAATGCTCATCTGACGAAGGCTCTATAAAAAGCTCTGCTAAATCTTTGCCTAATTGTTTTGCGCGCTCTAAGTTGCCACTTTTTCTATGAGTATTCATTTCTTCAATAAACAAGAGTTCATCTTCACGGTCACCTTGCTCTTTACCAAAGATTTTAATATCTTTATCATTTCCGTTTTTCATGGGACCCTCCCTTTGCGGTTAGTTGCTTTTAGCTTCCTCTTTTTGTTTTTCAGCTTTCTCTAACTCTTCCTTTTTTTGAAGTTTTCTTTTCTTTGCTTTATATGAGATAAGCTCCTGCACACATTCTTTTGGAATTTCATATTCGCCAAGCGTGATAATATGCTCGTTGTAAAACCCTTTAAAGTTTGAACCACCCGTTACAAGTAGCTTGTGCTTTTTTGCAAGTTTTAGTAGCTGTTCTCTTTCTTCTTCCGATATTTCTGGAAGATATGCCTCAATCCCGTCAAGCCCTAAAGAGACGAGTTGTGGAATAAGCTCTTTGTTTTTATAGCGGTTTGGATGCGCTAATACGGATATTCCCCCCGCATCTTGAATAGCCTCTAAAACCTTTGCAACCTCTTCAAATTTAGGAGTTATAAGTATGTTCATTTTGCTGTCTTCTGAAAGTATTTTTGTATAAAGCTCTCCATAGATTTTGTCTGTAAAACCACTTTCCATAAGTGCATGCATAATATGCTGCTTATATATGTTTGTAGAGCCTGACATACACTTCAAAACTAAATCAGTCGTTATAGGAAAAAGCTGTGCAACCTTAAGCATCATAATATGTGACGCTCTTTTTCTTGCTATGGAGTTTCGCCGGCAAAGCCCTTCAAGCCTGTCCGGAAAATCACTTTTATAAGCTATCAAATGAACCTCCTGACCGTTAGTAGGGTCAGTAGCTGAAAGCTCTACTCCAGGGATAACATTAACCCCCATTCTATCACCAACAACTTTACCCCTTACGCAACCCGCAAGGCAGTCATGGTCTGTAATGGCTAATGTTTTAACTCCTCTTTTTTTCGCCAAAGTGATTAAATCCTCAATCCCTAATGAACCGTCGGACAGTCTTGTATGGCAATGTAAATCCGCGGACACTCATATCCTCTCCTTCGCCGCACGCTTAAATGCCTTGATTTTAATTTAAAGCAAAAAGCCCCCTAATATAATAATGTTATTATACCCTATGCAAGCGCTTTTTTCAAGTGTTTTAGGTCAAATTGCGTATTTAAGCCACAATCAATTAAAAAAAATCTTTACATTAACGGTTATAATATATATAATATACGTAATTACCAGCACTGAAAGGAAATATGTATGCTTCAATTTGAAGAATTACGGCTTGAACTTTTGTCGCACAAAGAAAAACTTGTTGATTTAGCAGGGGCGATAGGGGTCTCTGCCCTGGAAAGCGAAATAGAAGACCTTGAAAAACAGAGTATGAAAGAGGAGTTTTGGGGCGATTTGCAAAACTCTCAAAAGGTGCTTCAAAAGATATCCGCCTTAAAAGCTAAGGTCGGCTCATATAAAAACTTGCAATCACTTTTTGATGACACATTAACGCTAATTGAGCTTGCAAGCGAGGAAAATGACACCTCTCTTTTTGACGAATGTCACCTTGGGGTTACTAATTTTATTAAAAGCCTTGAAAATATAACACTTACCACCTTATTAACGGGTGAGTATGACTCTAAAAACGCCATACTCACATTTCATGCAGGCGCAGGCGGAACAGAGGCGCAGGACTGGGCTCAAATGCTTTTTCGTATGTATAGCCGCTTTGCAGAAACAAAAGGGTATAATACCTCTACGCTTAACTACCTTGACGGGGATGAAGCGGGGTTAAAATCTGCAAGCATTTTGATTGAGGGTCATAACGCATATGGTTTTCTAAAAAGTGAGGCAGGAATACACCGTTTAGTTCGTGTTTCGCCCTTTGACTCCTCAGGCAGAAGGCACACTTCCTTTGCCTCTCTTGAGGTTATGCCTGAAATTGATGACTCTATTAATGTTGAAATAAACCCCGATGATATAAAGATGGATGTGTACCGTGCAAGCGGTGCCGGCGGGCAAAAAGTTAATAAAACGTCATCTGCTGTAAGGCTAACTCATATTCCAACGGGCATAGTCTGCTCATGCCAAGTTGAAAGGAGTCAGCACCAAAATAGAGAGTTTGCTATGCGTATGCTAAAATCAAAACTGCTTGAAATTAAAGAGAGAGAGCATCTTGATAAAATTGAGGATATTAAGGGCGACCAAAAGGAAATTGCGTGGGGCAGCCAGATACGCTCGTATGTCTTTATGCCCTATACTCTTGTAAAAGACCACCGCACAGGATTTGAAAACGGAAATATAAATGCTGTTATGGACGGCGATATTGACGGATTTATTAACGCTTACTTAAAAATGCAGGCTAATAAATAGGCGCAGTTTAGATATAAAAATGCAAAAAACAGGCTCTTAAAAGAACCTGTTTTTTATTTTTTTGTTATTAGCGCCTAACTCTTGCGTTACCAGACCATATGCTCCATACCTGCTCTTCGTCTATAGGCTGTGCATAGTCCGTTAGCACCGTAGTAGCCAAAGCACCCGTTGCCCATGCAAATTGAAGACGTTTTTCGCCCTCAAAGTCTTTAAGCGTAGAGTAAAGCAGCCCGCCCACAAAGCCGTCGCCGCCGCCTATTCTATCTAAAACCTTTATCTCCCGTGGCTCTATTATGTGCCATTTATCCTCAAACAGCATTACAGCCCCCCAAAGATGTGTGTTAACATCAATAACTTGCCTTAGTGTATTTGCAAAAAGAGAGGCATTTGGATAGTTCTTTTTAATTTCGGTTACCATTGCCTTAAAGCCATCTATTTTATCGGCAAGGTTTTCTCCGCCCTCTTTCGGGCCCTCAATATTGAGTGCTAATTGAAAGTCCTCCTCATTGCCAACTAAAATATCTGTAAGACTTGCAATTTCTGAAAAGACTTTATGAAGCTCTTCTTTTCTATCTTTCCAAAAGGTTTCACGGTAGTTAAGGTCAAAAGAGATAAGCGTTCCATATTTTTTTGCCGCTCTTGCAAGAGCAAGGCAAAACTGTGCAGTTTCGGGAGAAAGTGCAGCTATAAGACCTGAAATATGAAGTATTCCTACGCCCTCTTTATTAAAGATTCTGTCAATATCAAAATCATTTATATTAAGGGTTTTGCCAACTTCGCCTGCTCTGTCATTATGCACACGCGGCCCCCTTGAGCCAAAGCCGCTATCGGCTACATTAAATTGGTGCCTATAACCCCAAGGACCCTCTTGGTCAACCTCTTTACCCTCAAAAGCCATGCCCCTGCTGCGCAAATCCCTTTTTATAAATTCTGCAATAGGGCTGCCTTTTACAAATGTTGTAAGAACTTTAACAGGAAGCCCTAAATATGAAGATATGCTTGCCACATTTGTTTCAGCACTCGTTGCGTGCATAAAAAACGTGTCCGACGTTTCTACCGCCTTGCCATTTGGGGGGCAAATTCTCACTCCCATACTCGTTGCAACAACCATTGCCCATTTGCAGTTTTCTCTAATTTTCATTTTAGCTCTCCTTTCAACATTAAACATTATACTGTGTAGCGGCAGTATCGCCGCCCTCACCAGTCCAATTCGTGTGGAAAAACTCGCCTCTTTTAGCGTCTATTCTCTCATATGTGTGCGCACCAAAATAATCACGCTGCGCCTGTAGGAGGTTTGCAGGCAGCCTTTCACAGCGGTAACCGTCAAAATAACACAGCGCACTTGTCATTGCAGGTACGGGGATTCCGCTTGAAAGTGCCGCTGCACAAACACGCCTAAATCCGCCCTCTGCGCCTTGCATTATATTATTAAAATAAGGGTCTAAAAGCAGGTTTTTAAGACTGCTGTCTTTATCAAACGCATCTTTAATTTTGCCAAGAAATACACTGCGAATAATACAGCCGCCACGCCACATAAGTGCTATACCGCCATAGTTTAAGTTCCAGCCATATGTTTTTGCGGCAGAGCGCATTAAAGCATAGCCTTGTGCGTATGAAACTATTTTTGCGGCATATAGTGCATTCTTTATATCCTCAATAAACTGTTTTTTATCGCCTGTAAACAAAGGATTTACACCTGTTAAAACCTTTGATGCCTCTACTCTTTCCTCTTTAATGGCGCTAAGGCAGCGTGAGAAAACAGCTTCGCCTATTAACGTTAGTGCAATTCCCTCATCAAGTGCCGTAATAGCAGTCCATTTACCAGTGCCTTTTTGCCCTGCCGTATCAAGAATTTTATCTACTAAAGGAGAGCCGTCTGTATCCTTAAAGGCTAATATATCTCTTGTTATTTCAATTAAATAACTGTCAAGCTCTTTTTCGTTCCAGTCAGAGAACACTTCATGCATTTCATCTGCACTCATGCCTAAATAGTCCCTCATTAGGTGATACGCCTCGCATATTAGCTGCATATCGCCATATTCTATTCCATTGTGAACCATTTTAACAAAGTGACCAGCACCATTTTCACCCACCCAGTCACAGCAAGGCACACCGTCTACCTTAGCACTTATTGACTGAAAAATAGGCTTTACACTTTCCCATGCCTCTTTTGAGCCGCCCGGCATCATACTCGGGCCTTTAAGCGCCCCCTCTTCACCGCCAGAAACGCCAGTGCCAATGTAAAGCAGCCCTTTGCTCTCTACATACTTTGTACGGCGCACCGTATCAGGAAAGTGTGAATTTCCGCCGTCTATAATAATGTCGCCGCTTTCAAGAAGAGGTATTAGCCGCTCTATCATGTCATCTATAGCACTGCCAGCTTTTATCATCATCATAACCTTGCGTGGTTTTTTAAGTGTTGATATAAGCTCTTTTAGCGAATAAGTGCCTGTAATATTTTTGCCTTTTGCCCTGCCATTCACAAAGTTTTTAACCTTGTCTGCCGTTCTGTTGTATACGGATACAGAAAAACCCTTGCTTTCCATATTCATAACAAGATTTTCGCCCATAACTGCAAGACCAATAAGTCCTATGTCACTCGCTTTCATTGACATAACCCCTTTTCTTTTTAATATTTTCTAATACTGTGTATGGTATTTTAAGGTTTCCAAGACCTGTGCCGATGCTAATGTGCGGCTTCATTTCTGCGTGAAAGTCTGTACCGCCTGAAATTAAAAGCCCTAAACTTTTAGCTAAGTTTTGATACTTTTCTTGCATTTCTGGTGTGTACTCGGTGTAATACCCCTCCACGCCTGAAAGCCCGCTTTTCTTTAGCTCTTTTATAAACAGGAAAAGCTCATCATCTGATTTTCTCATAAGGTGCAGGTGCGCTACAAAAGCAAGCCCCCCTGCCCCTGTTATAAGCTGCACAGCCCTTTTAGCTGTAAGGTGCTGCCTTTCGCTATATGCTGGTCTTCCATTGGCAAGATAAAGGTCAAACCCCTCTTTTACAGAGGACACATAGCCTTTCTCCATCATTATTCTTGCAAAGTGCGCCCTGCCCACAATTTTGCCAGGTGCAATGCTTAGCACCTCGTCCACAGAAACATCAAACCCAAGGTTTTTAAGCAGCCTGCTCGTTTCATGTGTTCGCTCTATTCTAACCCTTTTTATTTCCTCTAAAGCGGTTAATATATCTTTGTTTTCTATATCTATATAAAAGCCTAGTATGTGCGTTTCTGTTTCTGACTTTGCAGAAAACTCGATACCTGGCACAACTTCAAGCCCTATCTTTTCGCCCTCTTTCATAGCCTCTCTTACACCGTCTATACAGTCATGGTCTGTAAGAGAAATGGCAGAAAGCCCTGCCTTTTTTGCATGGTGCACTAATTCTTTTGGCGTCATAGAGCCGTCTGACATATTTGAATGAGTGTGTAAATCTATATATCTTTCCATGTTATTTTACTGACCAAAGCCCTAAAGCGGGGTTACTAATATAAAAGATTTCCTCACCGTTTTCGAGCGTATTATACCCCTCTTTTAGATTTTTTACATTATATAACTTCATAGCATCTTTATATGGCATATACTTAAAGTTTACACCCTCCACCTCTTGTTTCGTAAGCTTTTCTGTGCAGTATGTTACAGAAAATCTATCGTCAGACGAGCCGTGTATTAAATGTGCCGCAACCGAAAGGTTGTTTTGCAAATCCTCATTATCTTTGGTAAGCTTTAGCACGCTTTCTCGCCCTACATAGCCATACTTTCGTATTAGCCTGTCATTTTCGTCATCTTCTCCAAAGCGGCGCACAGCAGGCGCTATAACAATAAGCTCGCCGCCGTCTTTCATTGCCATTCGTGTTCTGTAAATTGCTTTATTGCCAAGCCATGTACTCTTAAACTCTCTTTCATCAAGGTACACTACTACTTTGCTAAGCGGCTTTTCTACATATATAAAATTAAGCTCGCTGCTTAGTTTTACGGCGCTCTCAAAAAGCTCTCTCTTATTGCCAATAAACATACCATGAATAAAAGTATCGTCACCTTCATTTGTTGTAACAGTCAGCACATAAAGTAGTTGCAAGTCATTTATAAAATGCTCCTGTGCATAATCAAAAACTTTTCTTACTGGTGAGTGGTCTTTCCCCATTATACGCTCCATACCATAGAAAGCACCGAGCATATGCGATGAGTTAATCATATTTGCGCCGCCGCACCCAACGAATATGTTTTTTGAATAGTTTGCCATTCCTACAACTTCATGAGGCACAACTTGACCTATTGATATTATAAGGTCATAACTTTTATCCATTATAAGCTTGTTCACTTCAACATCAATCTTTTCATTTACAAGACCCTCTGATATTTCGTTTACAAACTCGGCAGGAACTTCACCGATTTTTACAACATCCTTCCGCCAATTGTGAACAATAAGGCTTTCAAATGGAACGTCTTTTCCGAAAAAGGCAAGCGACTCCTCTTTAGACATAGCCTCGTGCGTGCCAAGTGCAGGTAAAATATCAACCTTGCAAGTGTCTTTTAAAATATCATAATACACAGCAGTAATAATACCTGCACCAGAGTACATTCTTGTATAGTCTGGCGGGATAATAAGCACCTTTTTAAGGTTTTTACCCTCAAGAGATTTAAGGCAAGCCTTTCTTATCTCCTCTATGCTAATCCCTGTATCGCTTTTAATTATCATAAAAACACCCCAATCTACCGAATATTTTACCACAACAGTTCTAAAATCACAACCGAAACGCAAAATTTATAACAAAAAGCCGTGACTTTTGCCACGGCTCAAACTGTTTTTTTGATATAAAGTATTTTACTGCTCTACACTAACTGTTTTCATAACAATTGGAGCTGTGGGGCAAGAGGGAGCGCCGTCCATACCCATTTTTCGTTCTGCTTTTAAAAACTCCTCCACAGTTTCCATTCCGCTTATCACTTTGCCAAATGCCGCATACTGCCCGTCAAGAAAAGAGCAGTCATCATAGCAGATGAAAAACTGGCTGCTTGCAGAGTCAGGATTCTGGCTTCTTGCCATGGAAATAACGCCTTTTGTGTGTGACAGTGTGTTATTTATGCCATTGCTGCTAAATTCACCTTTAATATTTTTACCGCTGCCGCCCATGCCTGTGCCGTCTGGGTCGCCGCCTTGCGCCATAAAACCATCTATCACTCTGTGAAATGTAAGTCCGTCATAAAAGCCCTTTTTCACAAGCGAAAGAAAATTCTCTACTGTAAGCGGTGCCATGTCTTCGTAAAGCTCTATTATGAACTCTTTTCCGTTTTCCATTATAACTTTAACTTTATCTGCCATAAATTTATTCCCTTTTCATTTTATTGTACAGTAGATTGACCGATTATATACTCTGCCGTATTTTTAGCAGTTATTACATAACGGCTTTCACTGTCTTTTTCTTCTTCATTTTCCGATTTTGCTATAACCGTGTAGTCCCATATCTGTGTAAATGAGTATGTGGCAGTTTCTAAAGATAGTGTGCTAAGATTGATTTTGCAGTCTACAGCACCATTCTTAAATTTTAGACTGTTAAATCTAAAGTCACTTCTGCCGGGTTTTACATATGTCGTATAGCTTTCAAGGTCAAACATTCTGCCGTATGGAATTTTTGTAATATCTGTTGGCAAAGCTTCTCCATAAGCGCCGTATGTGGGAGAATCGTCATATGTTATCTTAATTTCATAAGCACCATTTTGATAGCTTAAAACAGCGCTTTTAACATCTTCAGACTCTGCCCTGCTTGACCAAACTTTGCCCCTTACTGTAAATGCCGCATAATGAGACCTGCCGGCTTTTACATGAAAGGTCTCAACCTGCGGCTCATACATCTTATCAATATTATCTTTATTGTCATTCCAGCTTTTTATTGCTTTCCTGAGCTCTTCTAACTTTTCCGGAGGTATTAATAAAGCAAGAGGGCTGTTTAGCACCGCTTCGGCTTCTTTTATCTTTTCATCTATGTAAGCTTTTGTGTCATATAACTCCATATCCTTTATACCTATATCGTCATCACTAAAGGTAACCCTTATACTTGGAGTCACCATAGTAGTTTTTCGGTCAAGTCCCGGATTTTCTTCTTTAACTTTATTCGCTGCTGTTACAAAAAGGTTTAACACCTCAGCTTTTGATACCACTGAATTTGGAATATCAAAACCGGAAAGATTTACGGCGTATCTTAAAATACTTCTCGCATCATTAACTGTTACACCACCATCATTGTCTATGTCTGCATTTTTAATTTCCTGTGCTGTGGCAATTTCTAACCCCACAGCAATTCTCAGTGCCTTCCTTGCATCTGTTACATTTACTTTTCCGTTACCGTCTGTGTCGCCCAAGTTTTCGCAGTACGCTGCCACTCTTTCCTCAAGCGTTTGCTCGCTTGCGAAAGCCATCACAGGCACCGCTGCAACTACCATACATACGGCTATGCACGTTAATATAA
>DASRNG010000137.1:0-2196 GCA_035647555.1 Oscillospiraceae bacterium
GATATATGGTAACGCTGTATCAGCTCAAAGAATATCTGTAAACTTGGGTGCTGCCCCTTGTTCTCAATGTTCGCAAGGTAGCGCGGCGAGATAAACATTTCGTCGCCTACTTTCTTGCGGCTCTCCTTGCATCCCTCACGCGCTGCCTTTATCGCTGCCCCAAAAGCCTTAAAGTCGTATCGTGGTACTGGTCTTTTTGCCATAGTTATTCACCCTATTACATTTTACTGTTCCCCTTTCTTCTTGGATATGTCTACGTAGTTCTATCAGTTAGCCAAAATAATTCATATATATATATGTTGACAACAAGCTGCTTTTGTATATAATATTATATAAAAGGGGGGGAATGTTTATGTTACATAGCATGCGTATTCGATAAGCATTGAAATCAAAAAAGATTTTTCCCATTTTCAATATGGGCTTTTTTGTCATGCTTATTTTGCGTATGCTATACAACAAAACTAACGACGTATAGACATAGTATAAAAACTATGCCTTAATTTTGTTTTTGTAACGGAAAGACGAGGGTTCAAGTATTTTATAATACGGTATTAAGAAATTTTCCTCTTTTCTGCCCTAAATGTAAATTAACGCATATCGTTGATGTTGAAAAACTAGAAATCATAATCAAAAACTCTGAAAAACAAACTTTTTAATTTTGAAAAGGAAGGATATTTAAATGAAACACTTACCTAAAAGTACACCTACGGAAATATTGAATGACCCATACGGATTTACTTACAAAGAAATGTCGGAAGTAATTGGAGAGGATAAAGCAAGAGCCTTATATACGGAATTGTATAAACAGCCATTTCACAAAGAAAATCTATCAATATCAACAAAAAAAGTCTATAAAAGTAGCGATACTGAAAAGTATGTTTATGAATTGAAAGATAACAGGTATATTGAAACGGTTTTTATTAAACGGCGAGATGGTGGGACTGTTTGCGTAAGTACGCAAGTTGGTTGTTCTGTTGGCTGTATTTTTTGTGAGTCCGGACGCAATGGTTTTGTTCGTAATCTAACACCGTCTGAAATTGTGCAGCAGGTTGTATTGATACGTCAAAAAGTAAATCGTATCGTTTTTATGGGAATGGGAGAACCTTTATTCAATTACGACAACTTGATTGCAGCAATCCATATTCTTCGAGATAGAAATGGACTTAACTTTCCAACCGACGGCATTACCGTATCAACAGTTGGTCCAGTTAATCAATTAAAAAAATTGCGCGAAGAACATCTAAAAATTCAGTTGACAATATCTTTACATGCAGCAACACAGGCTGCGAGAAACTGTATCATTCCTCATATGCACATGTACGCTATTGAAGATGTTGTTAAGCAAGCATTGTCCTATTCACAAAGGCATAATCGAAAAGTGGTATTTGCGTATTTACTTTTACCAGGTATAAATGACCGTTCCTCAGATATAAGGCAACTTGCAAAATGGTTTAAGGGCAAAAATGTTATGATTAACGTGCTGCAATACAACCCGACGAGTAATTCAAAAATTAGAGCACCACAAAAACAAGAAATGGTTGCGTTCAAACATCAATTAGAGCAAACAGGACTTGAAGTTACCATGAGAGTTTCTCATGGTAGAGAGATTAAAGCAGCTTGTGGACAGTTAGCTAATACATATAATAAAGCCAAAAAACAACAGAAATAATTTAATTAAAAGAGCCAGACGCACAGACGCAGAGCCGATAATATGCAGTTTGAAATACTGCTGTTATCGGCTCTTTTTTGATTTTAATTTGTGCCCCTAATAACCATATTGGAGCAAAATCAGAACTGTTGCTTGTCGTTCTTTGATTTCCGCAGCAGCTTTGAAAAATCAAAGCCGCCGTTTCTTTTTATCTTCTAATGAAATGACGCGGTATCACTGTTGAAATCGGCGGCTAAAGGAGGTAGCCGCCATGAAGCAAAAAGCATATCGACAAAATCCGACAGTTATTGACTTATCAAAAAAAGCCCGCCCACCACCGGGGGAAACTACGCTTATATATATGAACTGTCTAATCATCTGGATACTGCTTACAATGCCTATGCGCCCGTCCGGGCTTTTCGGACGGGCGCATTTTGTACGTTCAAAAAATTTTTGAAGAAATTTCAAAAAATCTTCGGCGTTTTTGAAAAACGCCGTATTGCCCCGCGAAAAGGGGGGAAGCACCACCAACTTTCCAACGAGAAAGG
>DASRNG010000138.1:0-2350 GCA_035647555.1 Oscillospiraceae bacterium
ATGCAATAAATTACAAACCTTATAAGTATTATTAGAACAAATATTATTAAAAAAACGCCTGTACGGGCGTTTTTTTAATTGTTCTTACGTAGCAAATATTAAAAGACTTGCCGCTATTGTTATCATACCTAAAACAGCTCCCTTTGTAGAAAGCGAGTGTTCTCCATACTGCTCTGCGGTTGGCAGCAGCGTATCTATAGATATATATACCATAATTCCAGCTACAGCAGCAAAGGCTATTCCAAACACTGCGCCGTTCAAAAATGGCATAAGCAGTAAGTATCCTATAATAGCACCTAAAGGCTCTGTAAGCCCCGAAAGAAATGAGTATACAAAAGCCTTTTTTCTGCTATTTGTAGCGTAATAAATCGGTGCTGATACGGCAATACCCTCAGGTATGTTATGTATAGCGATAGCGGCAACAACGGGTGCTGCAACTTTTGGCTCTTGCAAAGCCGTTAAAAATGTTGCAAGCCCCTCTGGTAAATTGTGCATACTTATTGCAGCGGCGGTAAAAAGCCCCATGCGCAATATTTTTTTTCTTTCTTTCTCATCTGGGGAGTGACTAAGGTCTAAGCTTTTTTGCGGTATTAATTTATCAATAAGAGCAATTGCAAACATACCC
Organism: Oscillospiraceae bacterium; assembly: GCA_035647555.1. Taxonomy (GTDB): domain Bacteria; phylum Bacillota; class Clostridia; order Oscillospirales; family Acutalibacteraceae; genus DTU089. Next base: position 626 of record DASRNG010000138.1, read on the forward strand.
ATAAAGAAAGAAATAGTGGCAACAATAAGCCCGTTTTTATTGCCCATAAACTCGCAAAGAGACTCTCTTGCTTTTGGAAATATTTCGATAGTAGAAATATATATCATAATCCCAGCAGAAAAGCCAAGAGCAAACGATAAAAATTTCGTGTTTTTATTCTTATTAAAAAGAGCTATAAGGCTGCCAATTCCTGTTGAAAGACCTGCCAAAAGCGTCATTAAAAAAGCATATACTGTATTATTCAAACGCACACCTCTAATTTTTTATAACAAACAAGGCAAAACTTGTCTTAGTGTTATTGTATTACGTGCGCTTGAAAATGGTGATTATTTATAAGCCTAATTTATGCACTGCTTCCCAAGTAGCATCAGCGTAAAATCTGTGACCCTCATGACCTATTACCATAACACAGTTATCCGGTGCATCTGCTTTTTCATATAAATATTTAATTTTTTCAAATGACTCTTTTGCCCCGTTTATAGGAAAGATAGTATCATCTTTACCAGATACAATTATAAGTTTTCTCGGTGCGATAAGACCGCCTAGGTCGCCCATATTAAAATATTCTCTTATATGAGGAATAAAATTGCAAGCACAATGCCTTATAGGTGCGATAGAACTGTCATATGTGCAAACGCAGCATGAGGGAATGCTAAGCTTTATCCTATCATCGATAATAGAGGCATAAAAAGTAGCTGTACCGCCTCCACTGTTGCCAAGACAGCCTATTCTATCTATATCAACAATATCTCCAAAAAACTTTGTAGCAGCATCAATAGAGCGCATAACGTCCCACACGCGCTCGCCTATAGTTGTTCTGCCTATTAAAAGTGCTGACATAGAGCCTTTATAACAATTTGGAGTTCCATTGTCGCTGCCGCATTCGCCAAAGTGGCGCTGCTCAATTGTTAAAGCGGCATAACCCTCTTTTACGGTACGAATGGCAAAATCCCCGTCTTCCTTAAACATTTCTAATTTTTCATCAGAATTTCTCGCTCTTCCTAAAGAAATGTGCATACCAGTAGAATGCCCTTGAAGGCATATCATAAGCGGTGGGCGCTCTTTCGGGTTTAGCGGAATACAAAGGTGGCAGGGGACAAAATACCCCGTCTCGCTTAAAAAGCGGAACCTAATTTCCCTAAAATCATCTGTTTCACGGTCATATTCTATAGAGATTTCGGGCTTTTGTAAAACAAATTTATCCATTCCCAAAAGCTCTTGCAGCTTAGTTTTTGCTCTTTTTTGCCACAGAGAGAAGTTCTCTTTACTATCATAAGAAAATGACGGTGTAATTTTACTCATTAGTGAAAGTTCTTTTTCAAGCGGTAATAACGTTTCCATAGCACACCTCTTAATATTTTTAACCATTTTATTTTATCACACTTGATTTGTCATAACAAGGTTAAAAAAATTGTTGTGTAAAAATAAAGAAACTTTTTATTATATAATTTCCGCTAAGTTAGAAAGCTCTGTTTGTGCAGCGGCGCTTATTCCATCACTAAAGATATAAGAATATGAGAATAGTGAAAAACCTTTATATACAGGTATTTCTTTTAAGTCTTTTAACTGGCGTGCTAATATATCATTATTTTCAATCCATTCATTTTTGCCCGTACCAGCATTCTTGTCCTCTTTGCCTGATTTGTATGCCGCTATTCCGCAGTAAAGATTTATTATGTCCTTTTCTTTTATAAGACTTGACCAAGTGTTTACAGTCTCGGTAAA
>DASRNG010000139.1:0-5520 GCA_035647555.1 Oscillospiraceae bacterium
CTTCTCTGGCGAGCCAGACCATCTTCTTGAAAAAGCGGGTGAAGTTTTAGCAGAGCTTACAAATTGTGCCGTTGTTTCGTCAACACCTTGTGCTACTGGTGACTCTATTAAAAAAGCAGAGCTTTTACCAATTAGCAAAAAAACGGCAATGATTGTACTGCTCACTTCATCAGGAATGTTAAAAAGCCGTGTTATAAGGCTTGATAATGAGATTACGCTTGATATGGTAGAGTCATTTTACAATGTTATAAAGGCTCATTTTATTGGCAGGTCTATAGAAAATACAGGTACAGCTTTCCTGCAAACTCTTGTAGCAACTCTTGGTGAAAAAGCCTTCTACCTGTCCCCTATTCTTATAACTGTTTGCACACTTGCCCAAAACGCAACAGAAACAGACATTTATAGAATAGGTCAAAACAATATACTATCTCATAAGGAAATGGTAAATAACGCAAGCGAGCTTATGGAGTTTATACACAAAGACACACCCATAAACACTCTTTTAAGCGCACAAAAAAGGGAGTTAAATATTTCTATCGGGACAGAAAATATATTTAAAGAGCTTAAAAACTCTACAACCATTTTTTCAAAATACTCTGTAAGGGACCATGATAGCGGTGTAGTGGGCATAATAGGCCCTACAAGGCTTGATTATGCAAGGCTTATACCAGGCATTCAATATCTTTCTGGCGTTGTAGGAACGCTGCTTTCAGAGGCTCTTTCAGACAATTAAGGAGAAATAATATGGCAAAGAAAAAATCGGAAATCAACGAAACACCATCACAGCAGCCTTCTGAGGAGGCACTAGAGCTTCAGAAGCTTCAAGAAGAGCTAAGCACCGCACAAAACAACTTGCTAAGGCTTGCAGCAGAGTATGATAACTTTAGAAAACGCACCTCAAAAGAAAAAGAGCGGTCATATAATGATGCAAAGGCAGCTGTTATAAATGAGCTTTTGCCCGTTATTGATAATTTTGACAGGGCAATAGATAATGCTGACTGTGACATTGAAAGCTATAAAAAGGGAATACAAATGACATATGAGCAACTTCTTTCTGTATTCTGCTCGCTTGGTGTGGAGTCTTTTGGCAAAACGGGAGACGAGTTTGACCCAGAGTTTCACAATGCGGTAATGCATACAGAGTGTGACAACCTACCTGAAAACTCCCTTTCTGAAGTATTCAAAAAAGGGTATAAGATGGGTGACAAGGTAATAAGATGTGCAGATGTGCAAGTAGCCAATTAATTAACAATTTCTATAAAACATTAACTATCAGTTAGGAGGAAAAAAATATGGCAAAAATAATAGGTATCGACTTAGGTACAACAAATTCATGCGTAGCAGTAATTGAGGGCGGTGAACCCGTCGTTATAACAAACGCAGAGGGCGGCAGAACTACACCATCTGTCGTAGCTTTTAGTAAAGCAGGCGAAAGAATGGTAGGTCAAGTCGCTAAAAGGCAAGCAGTAGCAAATACCGACCGTACTGTAGCCTCAATTAAAAGGCAAATGGGTACAGAGTTTAAGGTGAATATTGACTCTAAAAAGTACACACCTCAAGAAATTTCGGCAATGATTTTAACAAAACTTAAAACAGATGCTGAAAGCTATATCGGCGAAAAAATTACAGATGCCGTTATAACTGTCCCCGCTTATTTTACAGACTCACAGCGTCAGGCAACGAAAGATGCTGGCAAAATTGCAGGTCTTGAGGTTAAAAGAATAATAAACGAACCAACGGCGGCAGCTCTTGCATATGGTATAGATAAAGAGCAGGACCAAAAAGTTATGGTTTATGACCTTGGCGGCGGCACGTTTGATGTATCCATTATTGAAATGGGTGAAGGTGTTCAGGAGGTTCTTGCAACTGCTGGTAACAACAAGCTTGGCGGAGATGACTTTGACCAAAGAGTTATTGACTGGTTAGCACAGGAGTTCAAAAAGGAAAACGGCATTGACCTTCGTGGCGATAAAATGGCTATGCAGCGCCTTAAAGAGGCTGCCGAAAAAGCCAAAATAGAGCTTTCTGGTGTAACAACATCCACAATTAATCTTCCCTTTATTACAATGACAGAAGCGGGGCCCGTTCACCTTGACACTACACTTACAAGAGCAAAGTTTAACGAGCTTACAGCAGACCTTGTAGATGCTACAATGGGACCTGTGCGCCAGGCAATGTCTGACTCTGGCATTAAAACATCAGATATAGATAAAATTCTTATGGTTGGCGGCTCTTCAAGAATTCCGGCTGTTGTAGACGCTGTAAAATCTTACATGGGCAAAGAGCCTTTCAAAGGCATAAACCCTGACGAGTGCGTAGCTATTGGTGCGGCAATTCAAGCAGGTGTATTAGGCGGAGATGTAAAGGGACTTCTTCTTCTTGACGTTACTCCCCTGTCACTTGGTATTGAAACACTTGGCAGTGTATGCACAAAGATTATTGAGCGCAACACAACTATACCAACTAAAAAGAGTCAAATATTCTCCACAGCCGCAGACAATCAAACTTCAGTAGAAATCCATGTTCTTCAAGGCGAAAGAGAATTTGCAAAAGATAATAAAACTCTTGGTATGTTCCACCTTGACGGCATACTGCCTGCAAGGAGAGGTACCCCGCAAATTGAGGTAACATTTGACATTGATGCCAACGGAATTGTTCATGTTTCTGCTAAAGATTTAGGCACAGGAAAAGAGCAGTCCATCTCTATTACGGCATCGTCCAATATGTCTAAAGATGATATTGAAAAGGCCGTTCAAGATGCTGAAAGATTTGCAGAAGAAGACAAACAGCGCAAAGAAGAGGTAGACACTCGCAACAATGCTGACCAAATGGTTTACCAGTGCGAGAAGATACTTTCTGAAAGCGGCGACAAACTTTCTGACGAAGACAAAGATGAAATTTCATCAAAAGCAGAAGACCTTAAAGAAGCTCTTAAAGGCGACGACCTTAACCTTATAAAATCAAGGCAAGAGGAACTGACAGCAAAGTTTTATGAAGTTTCTGAAAAACTTTATAAGGATACCGCTCAAGAGGCAGGTCAAGAAAACGCTGAAGGCGCCGCTGATGAAGACGGCTACTATGAAGCCCCTTACACAGATGTTGAAGACGAGAACGAAAACTAAATTTAATACAAAACTATAAATAACTGCCGCCTCACTTACGGTTCGCCGCAGGTGAGGCGCAGACACCAGAGGTAATTATGGCTGATAAAAGAGACTACTATGAGGTTTTGGGCGTTTCAAAAAGTGCTACTGTTGAAGAGATTAAAAAATCTTACAGAAACTTAGCAAAAAAATATCATCCCGATTTAAACCCCAACGATAAAACCGCTGAAAAGAAATTTAAAGAGGTTAACGAAGCATATGAAGTGCTTTCAGACCAAGATAAAAAATCAAAATATGATAGATTCGGTCACGCAGGTGTAGACCCTAATTACGGGGCAGGCCAAGGTGGCTTTGGCGGATTTGACGGAATGGGCGGCATGGAGTTTGACTTAGGAGATTTATTCGGCTCGTTCTTTTCAGGTGGATTTGGCGGTGACGCAAGAACGCAAAACCCAAACGCACCTCGGCGCGGCAGCGATATTAGAGTCTCTGTAACACTAAGTTTTGAAGAGGCTGCTAAGGGCTGCTCCCGCAAGATAGAGTTTCCCCGTGTTGAAGTTTGCTCTACATGCCAAGGCAGCGGCGCACAGAAAGGTACTTCTGTCGAAACTTGTCCAGAATGCGGCGGCAAAGGTCAAGTATCCTCACAGCAAAGAACACCGTTCGGGGTTATTCAAACCTCTAAAGCATGCCCGCACTGCGGTGGCAAGGGTACGCACACACCGTCACCCTGCACAAAATGCAAAGGCTCAGGAAGAATTAGAAGAAACGTTTCATTAAATATAGATATTCCCGCTGGCATTGATGATGGGCAAATGTTTTCTGTTAGAGGCGAGGGTAACAAAGGCATAAACAGCGGCCCTGCTGGTGACCTTGGTGTTGCCGTTAGCGTTAAACCGCACCCCTTTTATGAGCGTGAGGGTTTTAACGTATGGTGCGAGGTTACTGTAAGCTACGCACAGGCGGCACTTGGTGATGAGCTAAAAGTTCCAACACTTGACGGCACAGTGCAGTATAAGCTCCCTGCGGGTACACAGCCAGGAGATGTTTTCAAGCTTAAAAACAGAGGCATTCAAAACATAAACGGCAGAGGCAAGGGCGACCAATTAATAAGAGTAGTTGTTGATGTCCCTAAAGACCTTACAGCCACTCAAAAGGAGCTGCTCAAAAAATTTAATGACTCCCTTGGCGAAAACCCCATAAAAGAAGACGATAAAAAGGACTTTTTCGGAAGAAGAAAACGAAAATAAAATATAAAACGCAAAAAAGCACCTATAAGTCAGGTGCTTTTTCGTAATTTATACGTCTTTTGTATTATTTAAAACAAAACGTGCGATTTAGCTATAGTTAATTTATCTTCTGCCTATATAGTAGATAAAGATTTATTTTTGACTATTTTAACAATATTGTAAATTTGATAAGGAATAAAGCTAAAAAAACCTATATAAACCACACACCCAAATGTGATGGGCCATAATAAAGATGCTATTACCTTAAATTTTGTAGACTTCTTTGCAAAAAATCTAACAGCAAATATTATCGAGCTGACAATAGCGCTAAAACCTATGCCGCCTAAAAAACCAAAAAAGAAAATTGATTTCATTTTATCATTATTAATAAATAGCCCTCTACTTCCTAAAAAGGCATAAATAATAAATGCAGATGCAAAAACACTCAAAGTAATTACTGAATACTCTATTCGTTTTTTCTTTGTCACAGTACATACCCCCTTTAGAATTAAAATTAATATAATATGCTATATTCACAAGTCATTATTTTAGTTTTAACTATTAAAATCTAATTATTTAATAAATCATTCCGTCAATATGTACAAATCACATTCACAGCAGCAGGCTTGCTTTCTATAAGCCTTACTAATAAAAAGAAAATTCTTTTGAGAGCTATCCATAAAACAAAACGGCACCTGTAAAGCAGGTGCGCATATTGTGTGCAGCCTAAAACTGCTGGCACGCCAGGAGGGATTCGAACCCCCGACCTTTTGGTTCGTAGCCAAACACTCTATCCAGCTGAGCTACTGGCGTATTTACAATGCCAAAATATATTATCATATCGGCGGCATTATGTCAACTAAAAAACACACAAAAACACTTTATTATAATAAACTTTCGCACAGCCCAAGCATAGCTATACCTAAGGTTACGGCAGCTATTGCGGCATATTGCTTTTTATCCAACTTTTCTTTTAAGAAAACCCTTGAAAATATAACAGAAAACACACAATAAGATGATACGAGCGGCGCCACAACAACAGCTCTGCCTGACATTGCGAAAACATAAAAATACTGTCCCGCAGTTTCAAAAACAGCGGCAATACCTTTGCTATAATCCGTTTTAAGTACAAACCTTTGTTTCTTTTTAATAAGATATATAAGGGCAATAATACCGCAAATTAAAAA
>DASRNG010000140.1:0-13071 GCA_035647555.1 Oscillospiraceae bacterium
ACACTCGTATCAGATAAATCTTTGGGCTACACTTATGCTATAAACTCATCTGAAAACCCATTAACTCCATGGTTTAATGATACAAGAACAGATAACAGGGGAGAAATAATTTTTGCAAAATATAACGGCAAAATATATGACCTTGCTAAAAATGCCTCTGTAACATTTGGAGAAAGTTTTGCTTCTTATGAGGGAATTATTGAAGAGTTGTCATATGTTATGAAAGTAAAAGTACGAGAAAAGGGAATGCGAAAAACAATAACGGTAAATATTAAAAATAGCGCAGAAATTGAAAAGGATATTACTCTTTTATACTACTGCGAACCCGTTACTCCCTACACAGGCAATAACAAACCAGTAATAAAGGATGATTGCCTTATCGTATCAAACAGCCTAATAAACAAGTATTCTGGCTATATAGCACTTTCTATTAAGGGTAAAGCTGATATTTACACAACGAATAAAGCAGATGTATTATCAGGCAATTATACAAACTCTCTTTCAATATCAGAGAGTGTTTGTGCCGCTGTTGGAAAAAAGATAAGCATAAAGCCCGATAGTGAAAGTGAGACTGTGTTTGTTTTTGCATTTGGAAAGACGGCGGACAGCGCCGTTAAAATTAGCAGTCAAATTCAAGATAAAAAGGCTACCGAGAATAATAAAATAGTAATAAATACTCCCGACAACAACTTAAACGTATTTTTCAACTCACTATTAAAACATCAAATAATAGCATCAAGAATCTATTCCAGAACAGGCTTTTACCAGTCTGGCGGTGCATTTGGATACAGGGACCAACTTCAAGATGTGTGCGCACTTATTCTTACAGACCCTCTTTTTTGCAAAAGGCAGATTATACGCTGCTGTGCAGTGCAGTTTCCTGAGGGCGATGTACTCCATTGGTGGCACCCACTTGGAAAAGAGGGGTTTAGGGGTGTTCGCACAACCTGCTCAGACGATTACCTTTGGCTGCCTTATGCTGTAAACGAATATGTAACAAAAACAGGGGACTATGACTTTCTGAATTTAGTAATTCCATTTATAGCTGGGGAAGCCCTGCTTCCTTCTGAAGATGATAGGTACTCACTGTATTATTTCGGAAATGAAAAAGCAACAGTCTATGAGCATTGCAAACGCTCAATTTCTCGCTGCTTAGATGACAATGATGTTATAAATCCTAAAGGTGAAAGGGGACTGCTTCTTATAAGAGGCGGTGACTGGAACGACGGTTTTAATAAGATAGGTAACTCAAAAAAGGGTGAAAGTATTTGGCTTTCACAATTTGCATTAATGATTATGCGGTCATTTTCCTCTCTTGCAGAAAAGATGAGTGACTTTGAGTTTAAGGATAGGCTTTTACTCAACTCTCACATGCTCGCAGAAGCTGTAAATAATCATGGCTATAATGGCAAGTGGTATTTAAGGGCATTCTTAAAAGACGGTACGCCATTAGGTGACGAGGGGGCAGAAACGTGTGAAATAGATAGTATTAGTCAATCGTTTGCCGCTTTTGCGAATTTGCCGGATAAAGAAAGAAGAAACTCCGCACTTATAAACGCCGTAACAAGACTTGTAGACTATGAAAATAAGATAGTAAAACTTTTTACACCAGCGTTTGGTAAGTATAGAAGTGATATAGGTTATACCTCAGCATACCCGAAAGGCGTAAGGGAGAATGGCGGGCAATATTCGCACGCTGCAATATGGCTTTCTTTAGCTTTGTTAAAAGAGGGATTTGCTAATGAGGGTTATGATATATTAAGGATAGTAAATCCGTATGACAAATATAAAACAGGGCTTGGGGAAATTTACAAAACAGAGCCTTATGCGCTGTGCGGTGACGTTTATGGCGATACAGCACCAGGCAGGGGAGGTTGGAGCCTTTATACAGGTGCAGCGGCATGGTATTATAAAACAGTATATGAGGAGCTTTTCGGAATAAAGCAAACGGGTAAAAAGCTTGTTATAAAACCCTCTTTTCCAGACAATTGGAATGATTGTTCGTTAAAACTTTATATAGACGGCAGCAAGATAAATATAAAATATAAACGAGCAGACGAAAGCGGGTTAAAAGTTAATGGAGAAGAGGCAGAGTTTGTTTTAATTGATGGAAACGACCATGATGTGTTTGTAGAATTTAGTAAATAACTATGGAAATTATTAGCCCAATGTGATATTATACGAAAGTATAACGAAAAAGGAAGGCATAAAAATGGATTATAGCTTATCAAAACATCAAATTGCCGATGGCGTTACTGCCGTAAAAATATACACAGAAAACTTTAAAACGGCGTGTATCTCTTTCACTTTTGCAACGAATCTTTCAGATAGAAATGGCGAAAATGCGCTTGCGGCAAAACTTCTTTTGCGCTCATCAAAAGAATATTCTGACTTTACCCAAATTGCCCGTAAGCTAGCACAGCTTTATGGTGCAGAGCTTTCATCATCTGTTATGAAAATTGCAGAGCAGCAAGTTATTAGAATTTCTATTAGTTTTATTGGTGACCGCTTCGCCCTTGATGGTGAAAGTGTTGCACAGCAGTGTTTAAGTTTACTATTAAACCTTATTTTTAAGCCTAATATTAAAAAAGGTTCGTTTGACTTAGAAGAAACTGAAAGCGAAAAGCGTCTTTTATTAGAGCAAATAGAAAGCGAAAAGAACGACAAAACGGTTTATGCAAGAATAAAGCTTGAACAGCTTATGCATGAAAATGAACTTTACTCAATTAATAAGTTCGGTGACGAGAAGACGATTAAAAAGATTACTTCTGACACCGTCGCTAAAGCATATGCAAACTATTTAAGCAAAGCAGTAATAAGAGTAAACCTTGTTGGCGAAATGAACTTTGATAAGGCGATTGAGCTATTAAAAAATGGTTTTTCTTCGATTGAAAGAAATCCTGAAAAGATTGAGACTCTTTTTATTCCTTTTGCTAATGACCAAAAGTATGATAGTGAAACTGATGAAGTTAAGCAGGGCAAACTTGTAATAGGGCTTCGTGCAGGAATGGAAAGCAGTAACGATAACTATTATGCCGTAAGAGTAATGGCAGACTTGTTTGGCGGCGGCACATATTCAAAGCTTTTTAAGGTAGTTAGAGAAGAAATGGGTCTTTGCTATTATTGCTCTGCCTCTCTTATTAGGCAGAAAGGTATTATCCTTGTCCAAAGCGGAATAGAGACGGAAAACGAGGAAAAAGCAAAAACTGCAATACTTGCTCAGCTTGAGGATATAAGAAACGGCAACTTTACAGATAGTGACTTAAAATCATCTATAGATTATTTAACAGATAGGTTCAATTCAGTAGGTGACACGCCAGAGGACCTTGACTATTGGTTTTTACAGCAAATTGTAACAGATGAGCTTAAAACGCCTGAAGAATATTCTGAAAACATCCGTAAGGTAACTCGTGAAGATGTAATTAATGCCGCTAAAAAGGCTACACTTGACTCTGTGTTTATGTTAAAAGGCACAAAGAATCAGGAGGAAAAGACAAATGCGTAATATAGTTACAAACGAAAAGCTTAATGAAAGCTACACACATATAAAGCACCCGTCAGGGCTTTCAATTTATGTTTATCCAAAGCAGGGCTATAAAACTTCGTATGCGGTTTTTGGAACTAAGTACGGCTCAATTGATACCCGTTTTAAAAGAAGTGATAAAAGCGAATATAGCGAAATACCTGAGGGAACTGCACACTTTCTTGAGCACAAGCTTTTTGAAAGTGAAGATTTAGACGCATTTGACCTTTTTGCCAAAACAGGCGCACAGGCAAACGCCTACACCACGTTTGACAGAACGTGCTACCTTTTTTCATGTTCAAATAACTTTAAGGAAAATCTTGATATACTTCTTAATTTTGTATTATCGCCATATTTTACAGAGAAAACAGTGCAAAAAGAACAGGGTATTATAGGGCAGGAAATTAATATGTGCAAGGATATGCCAGGAAGACAAAGTTTTTTTAATCTTCTTCGTGCTATGTATAAAAATCACCCTGTAAGCATTGACATAGCTGGCACTATAGAGTCTATAGCAAAAATAACAGCCGACACTTTATATACTTGCTATGACACTTTTTACAACCTTAACAACATGGTTCTTGCAGTAGCTGGAAATGTTGACGAGGAAACAGTAATAAAAGTGGCAGATAAAGCGCTAAAGACGGCACAAGATATTACGATTGATAGAGTTTTTGAAAAGGAGCCGGAAACAGTCGTAACAGATTATATAGAAGAGAGAATGTCTGTATTTCTTCCTTTATTTGACTTTGGGTTTAAGGAGACTATGACGGCGCCTGAGAAAAGCTTATCAGAAATTATTATTAAAAAAATCATTCTTGAAGTATTAGCAAGCAAAACCTCTCCGCTTTATAAACAGCTTCTTGAGGAGGGGCTTATTAACGATGAGTTTGATGCAGAGTATTTTACCGGTGCGGGCTATGCTATGACGAGTTTTTCAGGGGAATCAAAAGAGCCTAAAAAGGTAGCAGAAAAAATAAAAGAAGCAATAAGAAAGTTAAAAGAAAACACCATAACACAAGAGGACTTTGAAATAGCAAGGAAAAAACTGTACGGAGAAGCTGTTATGTCATTTAATAATGTTAGCGGCATAGCCAACGGGCTTATAGTAGCACACTTTAAAGGTGATGATTTATTTTCAGAGTTTAATATTTTATCAGGACTTACTCTAAAAGATATTAATGAGGTGCTAAAAGATACATTTGATGAAAGTGCACAATGCCTTTCAGTAGTTCTTTCAAAATAAAAGGGAGGGTAGCTTATGGAATTTTTAGCAGATTATGCACGGGTAACATTTGCAGGGCTTGACAAAGTGTTTGAAATCCCCGCAGTTGCTTTTCAGTTTACATTGCCCTTTGGCGCAGGAACACAAGTGTCTATAAGGTGGTACGGTATAATTATAGCCTTTGGGTATACGCTTGCAGCATTGTTTGGAGGCAGAATAGCGTATACTTGGAAAATGAGTTTAAGCGCCATGGTTGACGTTTTAATTTATGGAACATTTGGCGGTATAATAGGTGCAAGGCTGTTTTATGTAGTGTTTCAATGGGACTATTACGCCACACACCCTGCAGAAATATTTCAAATTTGGGAGGGCGGACTTGCTATTTATGGTGGCATAATCGGCGGATTTATAGCGGCCTTTATTACGTGTAAATTTTCCAAACTAAGCTTTATAAAGTTGCTTGATATTGCAGGAATGAGCCTTTTAATCGGTCAAAGTATAGGCAGATGGGGCAATTTTATGAATCAAGAGGCATTTGGCACAAATACAACACTCCCGTGGGGAATGACGAGTAATAAAATAGTTGACTACATAGTAAGAAATCAGGCGTTTTTTGAAAAATATAATATAAAAATGGACCCTGCTGTTCCAGTGCATCCAACATTTTTATATGAATCACTTTGGTGTGCGCTTGGGTTTATACTTCTTTATATTATGTTAAAAAAGTGTAGAAAATTTGACGGTCAACTTTTTTTAAGCTATGGAATATGGTATGCAATTGGAAGAAGCATTATAGAGGGACTTAGGACTGACAGCCTTTATATGGGACCTTTCAGAATTTCACAACTTTTATCAGTTTTAGTAGCGGTTGCTTTTGCTTTGGCGCTCTTTTGGCTATATATGCGTCATATAAAGGGGCAAAAGAATAGTAATTTAATTACTAATGAATGAAAAGACCTAACGTGTAATAAAACGCTAAAAACAGCATTTCGAAAGAGTTTTCAGTTAATAATTTTACAAATAAATATCGTGAAAATTCTTTTGTGAAACAGCATTTCTTTCCTTGACAAGGGGTAAGGATTATACTATAATGACAATATCTGTAAAGTCAGTAATACTGTACAGAATTTCAGTATATTGTTGATTTTATATTTTGAAGGGAAGCGTTTATATGTCATCTTTTAAGAAGAGTCTAAGTGGTATTTTGGCAATATTTTTACTGTTTTCAATTACAGTTGCCTCTCCTTTGGTAGCTTTTGCATCGGGAGAGAACTCAGAGTTTACATACCAAACAATCAAAAACAATACTGCAATTGAAATAACAGGGTACACAGGTAATGAGAAAACTGTTAATATCCCACGGTCTATAGGTAATATTGATGTTATCACAATAGGCGATGGGGCGTTTGAGGGAAAAACTTCAATTGAAGCAGTCAATTTTACAAATAACGTTATAAATATTGGAAAAAATGCATTTAAAGGCTGCACATCTTTAAAAACGCTTAAAAAGATGACTGAAGTAGCCACTATAGGAGAATCTGCATTTGAAAACTGCACATCTCTTGAAGAGTTTGCTTTTCCTTTAAACTTAACCGAGGTATCAAGTAGAGTTTTCTACGGCTGTACAGCACTATCTTCTATTGATGTTCACCGTAATGTTGAGAAAATTGGCAGAGAGCCATTTGATAAAACAAAATGGTATAACGAGCAAGAGGACGGAGTTCTTACAGCAGGAAAAATAGCCTTTTCATACAAGGGCAATGTAACAGATGTTGAAATTCCAATTGATATTGAAAAAATCGAAAATTATGCTTTCCTTGGCTGTGAAACACTTAAATCTGTTAAATTTTCAGATGATGTTGAAGATATTGGCTTTTACGCTTTCCAAAACTGCACATCATTAGAGTCTGTAACATTCGGTGATAGCTCTGCCCTTATTTACGATGGTGCGTTTATGGGCTGCACGTCTCTTAAAGAGGCACACTGCGGAGATACAATGGCATTAATCGGATATCAAGCTTTTTCGGGCTGTACGTCTCTTGAAGTGTTTACAGCAGGTGAGGTTCTTACCGAGATAGCAGACTATGCTTTTTATAACACAAAAATTAAAACGCTTGACCTTGGCAAAAATGTAAGCAAAATAGGCCCTTACGCCTTTTTCAACTGCAAATCACTTGAAAGCTTTACGGTAGATGGGCATAACAAAAACTATAAAGTGATAGATGGCGTTCTTTTTTCTAAGAATGAAAAAAGGCTTGTATCTTTCCCAGCGGCAAAAACAGGCACATATGAAATACCAAAAAAGGTTGAAACCATTGAGGACAGCGCTTTTAGAGATTCTTCAATAACAAATGTTACGTTTGCTGCAGAATCAAATGCAAAAACTTTAGGTGCTAATGCTTTTGTTAATTCAGCCATTGTAAGCATTGCTCTTCCAGATAAATTAACAACGATAAGTAACTCTGCCTTCAAAAATTGCAAATCTCTTAATTCTGTTACATTTCCAGAGTCACTCACCGTAATTTCAGCATATGCATTTTTTGGCAACATAGGACTTACCGAAATTAGCATACCAAATAAAGTTACAGATATTAATACTTACGCTTTTGCGGGCTGCGAAAATCTTTCAAAAATAACACTCGGTGACAGTGTTGTTAGAGTTCGCTCCTATGCGTTTGATAACTGCTCGGCTCTTTCTAATGTTAAGTTTGGCAAATCTATTGAGAGTATAAGTGACTATGCTTTTAACAACTGTGCAAAGCTTTCTAAAATAGAGTTACCCGCCACGCTTGATGATATAAGTGCTAAAGCGTTTAACGGCTGCTCTTCTCTTTCGGGCATTACCGTTACAAACGGCGGAAAATATTATGCTGACGGTAAAGCGTTATACAAAGAAAGCCCAGTAAATACACTCGTACTTTTTGCCGATAAAACTGAAGCGGCATATACAGTTAAAAATGATACTATAGCTATTGAAGATAACGCATTTTTAGGCTGCACAAGATTATCTTCTATCAATGTTTCTGGCTCTGTTATTGAAATAGGCGAAAATGCTTTTATTGACACTGCTTGGTACAAAGCTAAAAGTGGCGATATATATGCAGGCAATGTTTTATATAAAGCCAGCAAAAATGCAGCGTCTGCAAGGGTTAATGCAGGTACAACAGCAATTGCTGATGGTGCTTTCAAGGGTACAAAGGTGAAAAATATTTCCCTTCCAGCATCACTAAGATATATCGGTAAAGAAGCTTTTGCAAACACAAGAATATCAGAGCTTGTTATTCCCTCAGGTGTAAAAACTATTGGAAACAAGTGCTTTATGAATGCTAACCTATTAACAAGAATTACACTTTCGGCCTCTCTTAAAAGTCTTGGCAAAGGTGCATTTTATGGCTGCTCCGCTTTACTTTCAGTCGCACTTCCTGCAAACCTTGTTTCAGTTGAAGCTGATACTTTTTACGGCTGTGTATCACTTTCAAAGGTATCACTTGGCTCAAGGATAGAATCTATTGGTGCGTATGCTTTTTCAGGGTGCAGTGCAATTACAGAATTTGCAATACCAAAAGCATTAAAAACAATAGGTCAATATGTTTTTGCAGGCTGCTCGTCACTTGAAAAATTCACTTGCGACAAGGCAAATGAAACATTTAAGGAGCAAGACGGTGTTCTCTTCCTTAAAGAGGCTGAGAGTGATGAAGTAAATACGCTTGCACTATATCCAACAGGTAAGAAAGGTGCATATAAGGTTCCTGAAAATATTGAAACAATAGGAAATGGCGCCTTTTACGATTGTGACGGTCTTACTGAAATAGAATTTAATGACGGTCTTAAAACAATTGAAGATGAAGCTTTCTTTGACTGTGATTCGATTACAGAAATTGAAATGCCAGAAAGCGTAAGAAAGATTAAATCACTTGCTTTTGCATCATGTAATGAGCTTCGTTCATTTACAGTAAACAGCAACTTAACGGCATACGAAAAGAACACTTTTGAGGGTTCCTGGTATACTAATTATGACTCTGTTAAAATAGTACTTGATGAAAAGTCTATCTCAACACTTCTTATAATAATTCTTTTACTTGTAGCAGTTGGTGCAGTAGGGGTACTTTTATACCGCAAAAAAGTAAAAGAAAGTGATGCAAAAGCAAAGGCAGCACTTGCTGCACGAAATGCTGCTGAAGCTGAAGAAGTAAAGAAAAAGGCAGAAGAAGAATCAAAGGCAGCTGAGAAAAACGATAAGTAACTCTTATTAACAAAAATATAGTATCCCAAAGCAAAACAGAGTTTTGTTTTGGGATATTTATTGAAAGCAAAGTAAACTCTATATTGGTAAAGGGAAGTGTGGCTTATGTTTAACGCCGAAAAAGTATGCGAAGATATAGTAAAGTGGACAAAAGAATGGTTCGATATAAATGGTGCTGACTGTAATGCTATTATTGGCATATCAGGCGGTAAGGATAGTACAATTGTTGCGGCGCTTTGCGTAAAGGCTCTTGGAGTAGACAGAGTTATTGGAGTTTTAATGCCGAACGGCATTCAAGAAGATATTGATGTTTCAGCAGCAGTTTGCAAACACTTAGGTATAAAAAACTATACAATAAATATACAAAAGGCATTCAGCGGTATTATGGATGAACTTAATACTGAATTACCGAAAGTAACGCAGCAAACAATAGTCAATGTTCAGCCGCGTCTTAGAATGTCTGTATTATATGCTGTTTCACAATCATTTAACGGCAGAGTTGCAAGTACAAGCAATTTATCTGAGGAGTTTGTTGGATATACTACACGTTATGGCGATTTAGCAGGTGACTTTGCCACAATATCAAGCCTTACCGCAAGTGAAGTAAAGGAAATAGGAAAAGTTTTAGGTTTGCCTTTAGAGTTTATTGATAAAGTGCCAATAGACGGTCTTTCCGATAAAACAGATGAAGAGAATCTTGGGTTTTCTTACGATGTGCTTGATAAGTTTATTAGAACAGGAGTATGCGAGAACGAAAAGATAAAAGAAAAAATATTGCGACTTAACAAAATTAATCAGTTTAAGCTAAAGCCTGTTGAATTTTTTAATTATGAGCAGTAAAAATAAACCGCAAGTCAAAAAACTTGCGGTTTATTTTTATCAATACGTTTATACAGCGTTAAAATAAGCCATATATAATACCATCATTGTCAATATCAATTTTTTCAGCGGCAGGAATTTTCGGAAGCCCTGGCATAGTCATAATGTCGCCCGTTAAAGCTACAATAAAGCCTGCACCTGCGCTAATTTTTATTTTTCTTACAGTTATATTAAAATTTGATGGTGTGCCAAGTTTTGTTGGGTCATCAGAGAAACTGTATTGTGTTTTTGCAATACAAATTGGCAACTTAGAAAAACCTAAATTCTCAAGGTTTTGTATCTCCTTTTCCGCCTCAGGAGTAAAATCAACACCATTTGCACCGTAAACTTTAATAGCAATACTTTCAATTTTAGACTTAATGCTCTCACAGTCGTTATAAGAAAAGCTAAAATCATTTACACTTTTTTCACAAAGATTTACAACCTCTAACGCAAGCTCTCTGCCGCCTTTAGAGCCGTTTGCCCAAACAGTTGTAAGCACAGCGTTTGTGCCACTCTCTTTACAAATGCTTTGAAGAAGTGCTATTTCACTGTCTGTATCTGTAGGAAATTTATTTATTGCAACAACACAAGGGAGTTTGTATACAGTTTTAATGTTATTAATATGCCTTAAAAGGTTTGGCACGCCTTTTTTAAGAGCATCAAGATTTTCCTTAGCAAGTTCTAATTTATTTGCACCACCGTGAAGCTTTAAGGCACGAATTGTTCCCACAATAACAACGCAGGAGGGGGTAAGGTTTGCAGTGCGGCATTTAATATCAAAAAACTTTTCTGCTCCAAGGTCTGCACCAAAGCCAGCCTCTGTTACAGTATAATCAGAAAGTTTTAATGCTGTTTTTGTTGCAATAACAGAGTTGCACCCGTGCGCTATATTTGCAAATGGACCGCCGTGAACTAAAGCAGGTGTTCCCTCAAGTGTTTGGACTAAATTCGGTTTTATTGCATCTTTTAGTAAAGAGGCAACAGCTCCAACAGCTTTTAGCTCACCTGTGGTTATTGGCTTGCCGTCTGTACTATAGCCTATAATTATTTTTGATATACGGCTTTTGAGGTCATCAATAGATAAAGAAAGACATAAAATAGCCATTATCTCAGAGGCAACAGTAATATCAAAACCGTCCTCACGCGGCACGCCGTGCACTCTGCCGCCAAGACCGCAAATAATATTGCGAAGCTGCCTGTCGTTCATGTCAACACAGCGTTTCCACGTAATATTTTTAACATCAATATTAAGGGCATTTCCCTGCTGAATATGGTTATCTATCATTGCTGCAATCAGATTATTTGCCGCAGAAATAGCATGGAAATCGCCCGTAAAATGTAAGTTTATATCCTCCATTGGCACTACTTGTGCATATCCGCCGCCAGCGGCGCCGCCTTTTATACCAAACACAGGACCTAAAGACGGCTCTCTTAAAGCGGCTATACTTGACTTTCCAATGCTTTTTAACGCATCTGTAAGCCCTATTGTAACGGTTGTTTTGCCCTCACCCGCACTTGTGGGTGTAATGGCGGTTACTAAAACAAGTTTTCCGTTTTTCTTTGTTTCATCATTCATAATTGAAAGGGGAAGCTTTGCTTTGTATTTACCATAGTATTCAAGCTCGTTTTCCTTGACGTCAACTTGTAAAGCGGCTTTACTTATATGATTTATTTGTGTGCTTTGAGCAATTTCAATATCTGTTTTCATATTAACCCCCAAATTATTTGAAGTATTTTACGGCTGAGCTGAATATACCCATATCATACTTACCTTCAATATTTTTATAAAGGTTTTTACCTGTTCTTTCGCTATGACCCATTTTTCCAAAAACTCTGCCATCAGGAGAGGAAAGGCCCTCAACAGCATAAAAAGAGCCGCTTGGATTAAAAAGTATGTCATTTGTGGCATTCCCGTCATAGTCAACATATTGAGTAGCTATTTGCCCATTAGAAATAAGCTTAGAAAGCAAATCATCACTGCAAACAAACTGACCCTCACTATGAGATATCGGCACCGAATAAACGTCTCCCACCGCTGTATTAGAAAGCCAAGGTGACATATTTGAAACTATTTTTGTGCGGACAATTCTTGACTGATGCCTACCAATTTTATTGTAGGTTAAAGCTGGGAAAGAGGCGTCAACATCTTTAATTTCACCGAAAGGCACGAGTCCGAGTTTTATTAAAGCATTAAAACCACCGCTAATTCCGCAAATTAGACCGTCTCTTTGTTGCAGCAAATTGTGAACCTCTTGTTTAATTCTTTCGTTTCTAAAAAAGGAGGCAATAAGCTTTCCAGAACCGTCGGGTTCATCTCCGCCTGATAAACCACCAGGGATAAAAATCATTTGTGAGTTTGCTATTTCTTTTGCAAAACTAAGTGTACTTTCTGCTATATCAGAGGCAGAAAGATTTTTAATTATAAAAGTAGTGGGCCTTGCACCTGCATTAGTTAATGCCTTTGCCGTTTCATATTCACAACTCGTACCAGGGAAAACGGGAATAAGAACTTTTGGTTTAGATGTTTTTATAGCAGGTGAGCCATGAAACGCTTTATCGCTTGAAAGGTTTTTAACAGGGACATTATCATGCTTTATAAAAGAGGGGAAAACAGGCTCTAACTTATTTTCGTATAAACTCAAAAGAGACTCAAGCTGTAAAACATCTTCACCGTAAGATATATTACTGTCATTTGTAGTTACTCCCAGTGGCTTTCCAATGTCTAAATCTTTGTTAAGCTCAAGAATAAAAGCGCCATAATTATAACCGAACATATCGTCAAGGGTAACAGAACTATCAAATGAAAATCCAATTTTATTACCAAAGCACATTTTCATTACACCTTCAGCAGCTCCGCCATAAACAGGGGTGTAAACAGCAGTAACTGATTTTTCGGAGATTAATGAATGAACCGTATTAAATATCTCTAAAAGCGACTTTGGGTTTGGAAGTCCATTTTCATCATATTCAGGTTTCAATAAACAAACCTTTTGGTTTGGTTTCTTAAATTCGGGGGAGACAATATTATCTGCTTTTTCTGTTGTTACGGCAAAAGATACAAGTGTGGGCGGAACATCTAAATTCTCAAAACTGCCGCTCATAGAATCTTTGCCGCCAATAGCAGCTATGCCTAAATCCATTTGCGCCTTAAAAGCGCCAAGTAAAGCTGATAAAGGCTTGCCCCAACGCTTAGCATCTTTTCCAAGCTTTTCAAAATAT
>DASRNG010000141.1:0-16898 GCA_035647555.1 Oscillospiraceae bacterium
AGGAAAAACCTTTCATTTTTATATATAATAGAAAAAATTAAAAACCTTTCATAAAATGTTGACAAATCCATGTATTTAGTTAAAATCTAATAAGGTAAGGAGGAAATAAAATGTATAATGACTCGCATATTCTGATGTATGAAAAACCAGCACGCCATTTTTGTGAATCAATAGCACTTGGCAACGGCAACCTTGGTGCTTGTGTTTTTGGGCAGCCTAAGCGCGAAAAGGTTTGCCTTAATCAAGACACAATTTGGAGCGGATACCCTCGTGATACTGTAAAACATGGTGCATATGACGGCTTTCTTAAAGCGAGAGAGCTTACCATGAACGGGCAGTATGTTGATGCCGAAAAAGTGATTGAAAAAGAGTGTTCAAGTGTTTGGAGTCAGGAGTATATTCCATTTGGCAATATGCTTTTTGAATTTCAAAACACAGGAAAAGTTAAGGATTATAAAAGGACGCTTAACTTAAAAAATGCCATATGCAATATAAAATACACTCAAAACAATATTACATATGTTAGAGAGGCTTTTACGTCATTTCCTAAAAATGTGTTTGTTTATAACTTTACAGCCTCTGAAGAAGGTAAAATAAACTTTAACCTAAAACTATCTTGCCCTGTAAGGCACACAATTAATAATACAGATGAATATTTAATTCTTGATGCAGTTTGCCCGTCTGACTCTTTAAGAAATCACGAAGACTTTCCAGATAGAGGGGAGCTTTACCCTAAAGAGCCTGAAAAAACAGGCATAGGCTTTAGAGGCGCTGTAACCGTTAAGGTAAAAGGCGGAAAAACTCGTTATGTAAACAGAATGATAGAAGTTATAGATGCCAATAGTGCTACTGTTTATTTTGCGGCGAAAACCTCTTTTAACGGGTACGATAAACACCCCACGCTTGAGGGGAAAGAATATAAAAATACTTGCCTTAAAGTTTTAGAGAATGCTGCTTCTGAGTCTTATGACTTTATAAAATTAGAGCATATAAAGGACTATAAGCAGTATTATGACCGTGTTTCTCTCAACCTTGGAACAGATAATAAAGAAGATGTTCCAACAGATAAAAGGCTGAAACAGCACGCAAAAGGCGAAGAGGATATAGGTCTTTACCAGCTAATGTTTAACTTTGGCAGATACCTTTTAATTGCCAGTTCGCGTGAGGGCTCACAGCCTGCTAACCTACAAGGTATATGGAATAAAGAGCCGCACCCGCCATGGCATTCAAATTATACTGTTAATATTAATACAGAGATGAATTATTGGCCTGCCCTGCCATGTAATTTACCAGAGCTTACACTGCCCTTGCTTGATATGATAAAAGATATTTCTGTAGCTGGTGAGAGAACTGCAAAAGTACACTATAACGCAAATGGTTTTTGCGCACATCATAATATAGATTTATGGCGGCTTACTACACCTGTAAGCGGTAGCGCAAGCTGGCTTTTTTGGCCGCTTTCTGGCGGCTGGTTGTGCGACCATATTTATGAGCAGTATCTTTACACTGCTGATAAAGCGTTTTTAAAAGATTTTGGTTATCCAATAATGAAAAAATCTGCCCTTTTCTTTTTAGATATGCTAATTGAGGATAAAGATGGGTACCTTATATTCGCCCCCTCTACCTCACCAGAAAACCTTTATAAAACAAGCTTTGGTGCTACATCTATTAGCGAAACTACAACAATGACAATGTCTATCATAAACCAGCTTTTCAAAAATTGTATAGCAGCTTCTAATGACCTTGAAATTGATAAAGATTTTAGAGAGCTTCTCTCAAATACTCTTGATAAACTGCTTCCCTTTAAAAGAGGTAGCAGGGGCGAACTTCTTGAGTGGTATAAAGAGCAAGAGGAACAAGAGCCGCACCACAGGCATAAATCACATTTATATGCACTGCACCCCGCAACGCTAATAACAAAGGAAGATACCCCAGAGCTTGCTGCTGCCTGCGAACGCACGCTTGAGCTAAGAGGTGACAATGGCACAGGGTGGAGTCTTGGCTGGAAAATTAACCTTTGGGCAAGGCTTTTCAATGGTGACCACGCCCTAAAGCTTGCTAAGATACAGCTAAACCCCGTTAGCGCCAATACTGCTATGTTTGGTGGCGGCGGTACATACCCCAATTTGTTTGACGCTCACCCACCATTTCAAATAGACGGTAACTTTGGCTTTACAAGCGGTATTTGTGAAATGCTTTTACAGTCACGCAATAACAAAATTTTCTTATTACCAGCTTTACCCTCAAACTGGAAAACCGGCGAAGTTAAAGGGCTTCTTGCTAAAGGAAACATAAAGGTTGATATAAAATGGCTTGACGGCAAGCTCAAATCATATAAGCTGCACGGTCAAGCCAATGGTGTTACCGTTATTTATGACGGTAAGGCGCTAAATTAGTTTTTTAGCCCTATATACTCTTTAAATAATTGTGTAATGGCATATAACTGGTCTATTTCTAATCTTGCACTTTCTGTAAGCTCTGCGGCATTTCTTGTGCGGCTATCATATCCTATCGGCACGCCGTCAAGGCTAAGGTGATATTTAGCGTTTACGGGGTACACTTGCCGCTCAACAACAGAGCTAAAGCCTACAAAGTTTTGAATAAGTTCTGCCCGTTTCGGGTCGCTTTTAAAAACTTTGCAAAGCTCTACATAAAGCTCGGGGTGAAAGTTGCCCATAACACCAGAAAATCCAACGCAGCCAAGCTTTAAGCTTTCAAGAAGCGTAGACGAGTTTGCATTGTAAATGCCAAAACCAGAGTCCCCTGCTGCTTTTATCTTTCTTTCAATTTCTGAGATATTGCAGCAAGTATCTTTAAGGAAACGGAATTTGCCTGTATTTGAAAGCTCTTTTATAATCTCAGGAGATAAAAGGCGGTTATAAGGATACGGGCACTCATAAATTCCAAGTGCTATATCAGGAAGACGGTTTATAACATCAAACACATTTTCAAGAAATACCTCGTCACTTTCTTCTTGTTTTGCAAAACGGTTAGAAATAAATACATATGCATCTATTCCTGTGTCAATATACTGTTTTGCGTGCTCGACCATTTCGTCATTATCTTCTGAAGTGTTACCTGATGCAATAATGCACAAACCCTCTGGTTTATTTTTCATTATAAACTTTAAAAGTTCAAGCTTTTCCTCAAAGGATAAAAAGAATATTTCGCTGCTTTGGCAAATAGCAAAGATACCATCACAGCCTTTTTGTTTGTACCAGCTAAGCAAAGCTTTTACACCGTCATAATCAACCTTATTATCCTTTGTAAACGGGGTAATCATCGTCGGGTATACTCCATGTGGAATATCTTTAACCATTCAATACACATCCTACTATTTTATATTTATATAATAATAACATATTTTGAGGAAAAAAATAGACTTTTTTGAAAAGTTTCTTTATAATAGCTTGGGGTGATTAAAATGAGAATAAGAAAATATGAAAAAAAGGATTTTGATAAGGTACGAAACATCTGCCTTACTAATGCTGATATTTCACAAGATAATAAAAAGGTATCTGATTTCATTCTTCTTATGTTTTGTGATTATTATATTAAGGAAGAGCCAGAATGTTGTTTTGTTGCGGTAGATGATGAGGATAATCCCGTAGGCTATGTTTATGGTGCTTTTGATTATGATAAGTACCACAAAATTTTTATGGAGTATTATTACCCAAAAATAAAATCGATAAGCCTTAAAAGAGCTATATCTGCTAAAATAGAAATGAAAGACCATGCTGTTTATAAAAAGGAGTATCCTGCACATTTTCATATAGATGTATTAGCTTCTAATCAAAGCGGCGGGCTTGGCTCAAAATTATTGTCAAAGTTTTGTGAACACTTAGAAGAGCAAGGCAGTAAAGGCGTAATGATGATTTGCGGAAAAGATAACACAGGCGCACAGCGATTTTATAAAAAGAATGGCTTTGATACACTTCATACAAAAAGAACGGGAGTTGCAATGGGAAAAAAGTTTAACACTAAATAAAGCATAGAAAACACGGTTTATAATTTTAGGAGGATAAAAAATGTCCGTACTTAATAACATAACCTTTATTTTTATAACAACTGCTGCCATGTCTTACGGCTGGGGTATGAGAGGCACTACAATAGGCGGTGAAAAGGGCGCAATGCTGCCCGGTGCTATAGCAGGTGTAATGTTAGCTCTGTTTTCAGGCTCACCATTTTTGCTTGAAAACTTCTTTTTCCTTTCGGCTCTTGGCTCTATGGGTATGTATTATGGCGGCTGTATGACATATGGCGAAACGCTTTCATTATCTCTTGCCTCAAGGCCTGCTCCTAATATGAAAAAAGGTCTTTTTGCCCTTTTTGTTAAAGGGTTTTTATGGTTTGCCGTTTTTGCAGAGATTTTAACTCTTGGCATTGCAGCGCTTACAGGAAAGTATTTTTCAGTAAAAGAAATTATTGTCATGTTTCTTTTAATGCCTGTTGTTATGATAACTTTTCTTTTCATTTTTAACAGACCACATAATAAAGAAGAAAAAATATTTCCAAAAATCTATTTTTCTGTAACCAGAAAAGAGAGCTGGGGCGCAATGTTTGGGTTATTTGCTCTTCTTTTTATAATTGCTATAGTTAAAAAAATCCCCTTTGTTTTAGAGTTTACGCTTGTATGCGCCTTGTTTGGAGGGGTTGGCTGGGTAATAGCACAATTAGCTCATGTTTTTTGTTTGCAGTATAGCAAAGACTTTAAAAATCCCTTCCTAAAAATGTTCAGTAAACGCTCTGTGTCCCCTTGGAAGGTTATGGAGTGTGTACTTGGCGCTTTTGCTGGGCTTGGTATTTCAATTGCTTTTATCCTTTTTCAAAACGCTTTTAAAAAGCTTGCATCTTTTAGCTCAAGCGGTTTCTGGGCGCCCACCTTACAGTATGACAAAATTTTTACATACATATTTTTAATAATTCTTGCTTTTGATATGCTCCATTACTTTACTAAATCCAAAAAAATACAGTCTATTGCAGAAGTTTTAGAGTTCCCCTTTTATGCTACAATTCCTACACTTCTTGTATTTTTAGGTAATAAAGATGTAGCGCAGCTTTCCTCTTTCTTTGTTATATACTGGGTATTTGTGCAGGAAATTTCATTTGAAAAACCAAATAAGCTTAAACACCCAAGGGTATTTAAGCCTATCTTTACAGCTACTGGTATTGCTATTATCATAGCACAGTTGTGTTTTGATGTGGTATTTAGCCTAACACTTACAGTCCTACTTTACGGTGTGTTTTATGAAGTGTTTACTCTTATATATCTGCTTCAAAGATACAATAAAAACACCGCACCAAACTATGATAATAGCTTTAAAAAATATTTATTTACAACTGAAATTGCCACAGTACACACTTATTTTATAGTGTGCATTATAATTTTTACTTCTTTTATTCTTTTTTACTAATTACATCTAATTTAATATTTTTCAAACGCTTCATGACATCATTTTCGCCTTTTCCAAAATGGTCATGAAGTGTTTTATATTCTTT
Organism: Oscillospiraceae bacterium; assembly: GCA_035647555.1. Classification (GTDB taxonomy): domain Bacteria; phylum Bacillota; class Clostridia; order Oscillospirales; family Acutalibacteraceae; genus DTU089. The sequence continues at coordinate 5,500 of DASRNG010000141.1, forward strand.
ATATAATTTATCGTATATTTTAGCATTCTCTTTAATGGGTAAGTATACGGTATCAAGCAGCTTTCCCATTACTGATGCAGCTTCTATAATGCTGTCATATCCGCCGTTTTCTTTGCCTGCGGCAACGCTTGCAAATATTGCAGAACCAAGAGCTCCGCCTTGGTCACTTCCTGCAATTTTTATCGGCATATTTAATATATCAGCATAGATTTGCATGGTCATAGGGTCTTTTTTCGCAATGCCGCCAGCGGCGTAAAACTCGTTTACGGGCAAGCTGCATTCTCTAAACGCCTCAACAATTACCCTTGTGCCAAAAGCAGTAGCCTCAATAAGCGCTCTATATATATCCTCTGGTTTTGTAAGCAGTGTCATACCAATCATCATGCCCGTTAAATCAACATCTACAAGACAAGAGCGGTTACCATTCCACCAGTCAAGCGCAACAAGTCCACTTTCGCCAGGGCTTAGTTTCTCTGCCTTTTCTCTTAAATATTTATGCATATTTAAGCCTTTACTGTCGGCATCTTTTTTATAATCTTCTGGCACGCAGTTGTCAATAAACCAACTGAAATGGTCGCCAACACACGACTGACCTGCCTCGTAACCGAAAAATCCAGGTAAAATACCGTCTTCAACAACGCCGCACATACCCTCTACTTGCTTTTCCTCTTTTCCAAGCAGCATATGGCAAGTTGACGTACCCATAATGGCAAGCATTTTACCCTCTGAGGCTATTTTTGCCGCAGGCACAAAAACATGGGCATCAATTATCGGCACTGCAACGGGTATACCAGCTTTTAGCCCTAACTTTTCTGCCATTTTTTCAGTAAGGTACCCAGCACAGTCCCCCATTGGTTTTATATCAAGCGATAATTTATCTTCAACTACATTTTCAAGTCTTTCATCAAGTGCCTTAAAAAAGTCTTTTGACGGGTAGCCTGCCCTCTTGTTCCACATCTCTTTGTAGCCAGCCGTGCAAGAACCCCTGCTTTCCTCACCTGTAAGCTGCCAAGTAATCCAGTCAGCAGCTTCTATAAACCTGTCTGCCGCCTCATAAATATGCGGCGCTTCATCAAGAACTTGCCAAATTTTTGGTATTGCCCATTCTGAAGATATTTTACCGCCATAGTTATCAAGCCATTTTTCTTTTCTTTCTTTTGCAATTTCATTGAGCTTATTTGCATGTGACTGTGCAGCGTGGTGCTTCCAAAGCTTTACATATGCATGCGGCTCATCTTTATATTCATCTAAAAAACATAAAGGAGTACCATCATTTTTAGTGGGAAGTATAGTACAGGCAGTAAAATCAGTGCCTATTGCAATAATATCTTCTTTATCAATATCGGATTGTTTTAGTATTTGTGGGATAGTATTATATAGCACATCTAAATAGTCTTCTGGGTGCTGCAATGCCCAATCAACCCCAAGTTTTTTTCCCGATGGCAGTTTATCGTCCATAACAGCATGACTATAATCTAAAACAGCGCTTGAAAGCTCCTCCCCTGTTTTTACATTTACAAGAAGCGCCCTGCCGGACAGCGTTCCATAGTCTATACCAATTGCATATTTAGCCATATTAACACTCCCAAAGTTTTTTTATATTTTACACTAACAAGAAAAGAATTTCAAGCTTTAGAGATTTTAACCAAAAGTTATCTCACTTTAATAACAAAAAGCTTGACAAATATTTTACCTAATAGTATAATTACTTTCGTTATTGCGGAATTGTGTAACGGTAGCACGGCAGACTCTGACTCTGTTTGTCTGGGTTCAAATCCTAGTTCCGCAGCCAAATCAAAGATAAACTTTGATATAATAGAAACCGTTTTATAATAACGGTTTCTATTGTTTTATAAACTGTAAAAAGCTAATACGACTAAAGATAACCAGTAAAATGGGGTTAAATGAAATGAAGAAAGTAGAGAATTTAAAGGCATTAAACTTTTTTGAAAAAGATATGTCAAAGAACCTTTATATTTGTGATAATCTTGTAAATGCAGGTAAATCTGGCTATGCTGTAAAAACCATACACTTTTATACAAGCAGTGGTCAGCCATCATATGAATATATCTCGTTTTCTGAGAACGTATTTAATGAACTCATAGTAGAAATTAATACCGATAATGCAGATTTAATTTCTTTAGCTAGTAAAAAAATAAAGAACGACTTTCAAAATTACAGTGCCGTTAAAATAGGAAATTCTGACACTAAATTTTTTGATACTGATTTATTTAAGAATTATTTTACCTTAAATAAACTACATATCTCCGAATATGGAGTGTTTGCAAACTATAGTTGTGACGATATTCCTAAACTAGAACTTCCAGATAATATAAAGATAGAAGTTATAAAAAACTTAAAAAATACAAAACATATTCGTTATAGTACTAGAGCTTTAGACGGATTAAAGTCAATTATAAAGCACAGTAAAGAAGATGATTTACTGTTTATTGTGTTGTATAACAATGCTGTGGCAGGTTATTTAGCCGCTGGTAATTCATATAAAAATGTTTATGATATTATTAATGTCTTTATATCTCCAAAACAAAGAGGCAAAAGTTTAGGAACATTTTTAACAATATATTTCTCTAATTATTGTTACAACAATGGTTTTATTCCCTTTTACGGTACTGCTGTTTCTAAATATTCAAAGCAGGTTGCAATTAAAAGCGGATATACTGAAACGAGCAGAGTAAGCTATGCTGAAATAGCCTTAAACTAACAAAGATTTCTACACTAAAAAACCGAACGGTTACCCGTTCGGTTTAATAATTGTTTCAACTTATTTAAGCTCTACAGTAGCGCCAGCCTCTTCAAGTTTGGCTTTAGCTGCGTCTGCATCTTCTTTGGAAACAGCTTCCTTAACTGCTTTAGGTGCACCGTCAACAACGCCTTTTGCGTCAGCAAGTCCAAGTCCTGTAAGCTCACGAACGATTTTAATAACAGCGATTTTGTTAGGTCCAACTTCGCTAAGAACTACGTCAAACTCTGTTTGTTCGTCAGCAGCAGCGGCGCCCTCTCCCTCTGCTGGTGCTGCAACTGCAACAGCTGCTGCTGCAGAAACATCAAATTCTTCTTCAACAGCTTTTACAAGGTCAGAAAGCTCAAGAACTGTAAACTCTTTTAGTGATTCGATAATAGCGGTAATCTTTTCAGATGACATTTTTTATTCCTCCTGTTAATACGTAAAATTGCATTTAATTTTCTGCAGCTTCTTCTGCAGGTGTTTCTTCGTTATCTTTATCAGCAATAGCTTGTACTGCACGTGCAAATGATGCTATAGGCGCACTGAAAACATTGGCAACCATAGAAAGCAGCACTTCTCTCGATGGTAATTTTGCAAGGCCTTTGATTTTTGCTATATCAATAATTTCGTCATCGATATACCCACTTTTAATTGTAAAGTTTTTGTGAGTATCAGCAAACTTGCAAAGGATTTTTGCTGCCGCCGTGTAATCATCGGCGCTTGTGGCAACGGCTGTTGTTCCCTTAAGAACTTCACTTAAACCCTCAAGTGGTGTTCCGCTTATTGCAAGTTTTATCATAGTGTTTTTAGTAACGGTATAGTTTACCCCTGCTTGACGAAGCTCTGTACGAAGAACTGTATCATCAGCAACAGATATACCCTTATAGTCTACAATAACACCAGCACAGGCACCTTTCATTCTCTCAGAAAGAGCAGCAACCTCTTGTTTTTTTGCCTCTAAAACTTTTTCGCTTGGCAAATAAATTCACCTCCGTAAGTATCTAAAATGCCCTTCCCACTTGCAAGGGAAAGGCACAATAATACTGCTATATTACAGTAAACTTTTGTACGCTTTCCTCGGCAGGCAGTCAGTGACTATTAGACAATTAATAAAAATTGAACCTGCTGTCTAAAGAACAGCTTGTTTAGATTAGCATATATAATATGCTTTGTCAATACAAAAAATAATTATTTTGCTAAGGCTATGATTTTTGCTGTATTTATACTTATTCCAGGGCCCATTGTTGTGGCTATAACGCAAGAGCGCATGTATTGACCCTTTGTAGCAGAAGGCCTTGCTTTTATAACAGCATCTAAAAGAGCATTTGCGTTTTCGGCAAGCTTTTCACTACCAAAGGATACTTTTCCTATTGGGCAGTGAATAATATTTGACTTATCAAGGCGATATTCGATTTTACCAGCCTTAGCCTCCGTTACAGCTTTTGCAACATCAGGCGTTACAGTTCCAGCCTTTGGGCTTGGCATAAGACCACGAGGACCGAGAACTTTACCAAGACGGCCTACAAGGCTCATCATATCAGGTGAGGCAACACAAACATCAAAGTCTGTAAATCCTTCACCTTGAATTTTTGCTACAAGGTCTTCAGCACCAACAATGTCAGCGCCAGCCTCTTCTGCAGCTTTTGCAGCATCACCTTTTGCAAACACAGCAACACGAACCGTTTTACCAATTCCGTTTGGCAGAACAATTGAGCCTCTTACTTGCTGGTCAGCATGACGAGAGTCAACACCAAGACGGATATGAATTTCTACAGTTTCGTCAAATTTAGCGGTTGCTGTTTTTACAACAAGTTCAAACGCTTCATCGACATCATAAAGATTTGTTTTATCTACAAGTTTTGAGATTTCTATATATTTTTTTCCACGCTTCATTAATTTTACCTCCCATTAAACGGTTTAATATTTGCTCAAAAAGAGCAAACGAGTTTTAATCGACAACAGTAACACCCATACTGCGAGCTGTTCCCGCCACCATTGACATAGCAGCCTCAATACTTGCAGCATTTAAATCGGGTAATTTTTGTTCTGCGATTTTTCTAATTTGTTCACCGGTAATGGTTGCTACTTTTTCTTTGTTTGGAACACCAGATGCTTTATCAAGCCCACATGCTTTTTTAATAAGAAGTGATGCGGGTGGTGTTTTTGTTATAAATGAAAAAGAACGGTCGGCATAAATAGTAATAACGACGGGGATTAATAACCCAATATCATTCTTTGTGCGCTCGTTAAATTCTTTTGTAAAAGCGCCTATATTTACGCTGTGCTGACCGAGTGCCGGTCCTACGGGTGGCGCTGGTGTAGCTTTTCCCGCAGGGATTTGAAGCTTAATAAGACCTACTACTTTTTGAGCCATTTTTTGCACCTCCATAATTTTTGTGGTATTCGGAATGAGAGCTCGACTCACTCCTCCCACTTGCGCCATAAGACGCAATATAAAAGCATTTCTACTTTTAATTTATGCCGTTATTCTACGGCATTTTCAACTTGGTCAAACTCAAATTCCACAGGAGTTTCACGTCCAAACATGGATATTAAAACCCGTACCATATTCTTAGTCGTGCTAATCTCCTCAACGATACCAGAAAATCCTTCAAATGGACCATCTACAACGGCTACAAGGTCACCGACCTCATAATTCATATTAACTACTCGCTGCTCAACTCCAAGTTTCTGGACTTCTTCATCTGTAAGCGGAATAGGTTTGCTTTCTGGTCCGACAAATCCAGTTACGCCACGTGTGTTGCGAATGAGATACCATGTTTCGTCTGACATTTTAGGCTCATTGCCATCTCCAAAATACACCGCAAGTTTAACCATAACATAGCCTGGAAAAACTTTGCGTTCAACCTCTACAGTTTTGCCATCCTTTACTTCTGTAACCGTTTCCATTGGAATTTTTATTTCAAGAATTTCATCCTGCATTTTTCGGTTTTCAACTATTTTTTCGATGTTTGTGGCTACTTTGTTTTCGTATCCAGAATAGGTATGAACAACATACCATTTTGATTCAGCTGACATCAATTAACCTCCGCCAAAATTCAAGAAAGTATATTATTTGGCTGTTGTAGTTATACTCTCTGTAGTCGCTTCCGTGGTGTCATCTGTGCCTTTTTCTGTTGTATCAGAAGAAGTTTCGGTCGTATCAGTTGTTGTGTTTGTTGTATCAGAAACAGAAGTTGTGGTTTGTTCTGATTTACCTGAAGATTTTTCAACAAGACCTAAAGCACCTGAAAGCGCATAGTCTAAAACCCAAACACCAGTACCGATTATAAGTATTGACACTATAACAACGCCAGTACTTTTTAAAACCATCTGGCGACCAGGCCATATGATTTTCTTAATCTCGCCCTTAGTGTTTTTGAAGAAACGTAAAATCGCTTTCCATGCCCTTAAAAATGGATTAGGTTTAGGGGATTTGCTTGATTTTTTTGCACTACCCGTTTTTTTGGGGTTTTTGCGATTTTCGGCAGCTTTTGTGTTTTTCGTTTTAGAAGTTTTTTTTGAATCATCGGTTTTTTTAATTTCGTCTGACATTAAGCTACCTCCCTATCTCGTTTCTCTGTGGAGAGTGTGTTTTCTGCAGAATCTACAGAACTTTGACATCTCCAGTCTGTCAGGGGTGTTTGTTTTTTCTTTCATTGTGTTGTAATTACGTTGTTTGCACTCCGTGCAGGAAAGTGTTATTTTAACTCTCACTTTACGGCACCTCCTAATTTTAGAATAGCCTCCCTCTATTAATTAAGGCACAAAAAAAGAGCCCTCTCTTAGAGGTAAAGAGAATATAACATAATTATACATAATCGTCAAGCTTTTTTAACTTTTTTTTATTTTAATTAAACTTTATCTCCTAAAAGGGTTGGCATAATCGCTTTTTTGTTTTATAATGTACATACAATGTACGCAATATGCGCATTTTTTAATAATGTGAGAATGTATCGTGCAAATTTAATTAGGAGTATTTAATGGCTACAAAGTATTCTGTCGCTTTAACAAAAGTAATTAGGGATAACTCTCTTGAAACTGTTTATCTACCAGACAATGCCGAAACACTTTCTATTACCTCTATGGATGTTAATCGCCCTGGTCTTATCCTTGCTGGATATAAGGACCATTATGATTCAGAGCGTATTGAGTTTATCGGTCTTACGGAAATGAGTTATATAAACACACTTCCTAAAAGCGTAAGGCAAGCAAGGCTTTGCAGATTTTTTGAGCTTTCCCCTCCTGCTGTTATTGTAACACGCAGTTTACCTGTAGATGATGAAATGCTTGCACTTGCAAAACGCTTTGGCGTTCCTATTTTAAGAACTGAGGATACTACCTCGTCTTTTATGGCTATACTTATCAGTTACCTTGCTATTGAGCTTGCTTTGCGTATAACACGCCACGGGGTTTTAGTTGAAGTGTTTGGCGAAGGGGTTCTTATTCTTGGTGACAGTGGTATAGGAAAAAGTGAAACGGCTGTAGAGCTTATTAAAAGAGGTCACAGGCTTATTGCTGATGATGCTGTTGAAATCCGCAAGGTCTCTTCAAAGACACTAGTTGGCACTGCCCCTGAGAATATTAGACATTTTGTCGAATTACGTGGTATCGGGATAATTAATGTAAGGACTCTTTTCGGCGTCGGTGCTGTAAAAATTACTGAAAGGATTGATGTTGTAGTCCAGCTTGAGCAGTGGGATAAAAGCAAGGCTTATGACAGAATAGGGATTGAAGAAAATTATATAAATATTCTTGACATAAAAGTTCCTGCAACAATAGTTCCTGTAAAGCCTGGCCGTAACCTTGCTATTATTATTGAAATAGCCGCTGTTAATAATCGGCAGAAAAAATTAGGTTATAATGCTGCAAGAGAACTCATGCAGCAGCTTGGAATGGACGAAGGAGAAACAGTTGAAAAAGAACTTGAAGTTTGGCATTAAAAGTAATTAATAAAGTATAATAAAGTATGTATATCACATATTATTAGGAGGATGTACAATGTATCGTGTGGGTGTTGATTTAGGCGGAACAAATATTGTTGCAGGTGTGGTTGGTGATAACCTCAAAATAATAGGAAAAGGAAAAGTAAAAACTAATCTTCCAAGGCCTGCGGATGAGATTTTTGCAGACATTAAGCTGGCTGTTGACAAGGCAGCGGAAGATGCAAATGTTAATTATGATGATATACAATCTATAGGAATAGGTACACCAGGCTCTGTAAACAAGGCAACAGGGGTAATTGAGTTTGCTAATAACCTTGAGTTTGAAAATGTTCCTGCAAAGGAAATGCTTGAGGCTCTTTTTAACAAACCTGTATATCTTGATAATGATGCTAACTGTGCCGCACTTGGTGAGGCTATTGCAGGCTCTGGCAACGGTGTTAAAAACTTTGTTGCTATAACTCTTGGAACGGGTGTTGGCAGTGGTATTATTATTGATGGCAACCTTGTAAACGGCATTAACTTTGCCGCTGGCGAAATGGGTCATATGGTTATCAGCTTTGACGGTGAGCAGTGTAATTGCGGCAGACGCGGCTGCTGGGAAAGCTATGCCTCTGCTACAGCTCTTGTAGCCCAAACAAAAGACGCTATGAAAAACAATCAAGACAGTTCAATGTGGGATATTGTAAATAACAATATTGATGCAGTAAATGGAAGAACTGCCTTTGATGCTATGCGCAAAGGTGACACTGCTGCTAAAAAAGTTGTTGACAGATATATATTCTATGTTGCATGCGGCATTATCAACATAATCAATGCGCTTCAACCTGATATTATCTGCGTTGGCGGCGGTATAGGAAACGAAAAAGAGACTATTCTTAACCCGCTTCGCCGCCTTATAGAGAGAGAGCGTTATAGTATTTATGCAACTCAGCAAACACAAATAGTTAGCGCAACTCTTGATAATGATGCAGGAATCATTGGCTCGGCACTGCTAAAATAACTATTTTGGAGTGAGATATGAATAATATTACTTCAATTATTGACCTCGCAGTCTCAAAAGGCTGTGGGGTCAAAAGAAATGAAAGCCTGAAAAGGCTCACTACTTTTAAAACGGGCGGGACAGCTGCAGCTGTTGTCACCCCTAAAACTGTGGGTGCGCTTTCAGAAGTTTTAATGTTATGTAAAAAGCTAAATGTAAAGATAGCTCTTTTAGGTAATGGAAGTAATACCCTTGCTTTGGATAGCGGTTTTGATGGTATTATTATTAGCACTACTCATGGACTTAATGAACTTTATTTGACAGATGAATGCACAATCTTTGCAAATGCAGGTGTCACTCTTTCAAAACTCTCCTCTTTCGCTTATGAAAATGGTCTTTCAGGGGCTGAGTTTTTATATGGTATTCCCGGCTCTGTAGGCGGGGCGGCATTTATGAACGCTGGCGCTTACGGCGGTGAGATGAAAGATATTGCTGTATATTGCACTCATTTAGACTTGGATTTTAATATTGGAAAACTTTATGCCAGGCAGCTTGATTACGGTTACAGAAAATCTGTGTATATGAAAAATGGTTTTGTTATAACAGGCGTATCAATTAAGCTTGAAAAGGGAAATAAAGAAGATATGAAAGAAAAAATGGATGAGCTAATGCAAAGAAGGCTTGACAAGCAGCCGCTTGAATACCCAAGCGCAGGCAGCATTTTTAAACGCCCAGAAGGTCATTTCGCAGGTGCGCTTATAGAGGAGTGCGGCCTTAAGGGCTTTTGTATTGGAGGCGCATGTGTAAGCGAAAAACACGCTGGATTTATAATCAATAAAGGCAATGCCACAACTAAAGACATTTTAGCTCTTATTGATTATATTCAAAAAACTGTTTTTGAAAAAACGAATGTACAACTTGAAACTGAAATTAAGGTGTTAGGGTCATAAAATGTCTTTCTCAAGAAACTTAAAAAAAGAATTAAGCAAAATAGAAAGCAGCGCCTGTTGTCAAAGGGCAGAGTGTTATGGTCTTTTATTGTTTGGCCGTGCTTTCTCACTTTCCGAAATTTCTATTTTAACTCAGTCGGAGGAAGTTGCCAATTTATACGAGTGGCATATTAAAAATATTTTCAATATAAAGGCAGAGAAAACACGTTCAAAAGCTGGCAAATATACGGTAAGCGTTACACACTTTGCAGACCGTGAAAAAATCTTGAATGAGTTTGGCTATACTGGCACTGAAATTGCTTTAAGAATTAATTATGCAAATTTTGAAAATGATTGCTGCTTAAACTCCTTTTTAAGGGGCACTTTTCTTTCTATTGGCTTTGTTACTGACCCTAAAAAGGATTATCATTTAGAATTCATAACCCCAAAACACAAGCTTTCTACAGATTTATTAAGAATTATTGAAGAGGTGTCTATCACTCCAAAACAAATAAGGAGAAAAAGCGGTTACTCCCTTTATATAAAAGATGGCGAAAGTATTGAAGATGTTTTAGGATTTATGGGTGCATCTAACGCCTTTCTTTATATGATGAATGTTAGAGCCTCAAAAGATATGCTTAACAAAATTAACAGGCAGTATAATTTTGAATCAGCGAATTTGCATAGAATGATTGAAGCGAATATGGCACAGCTTGGCAACATAAACACCATAAAACGTTTATCATCGCTTGACGCTTTGGGCAGTGAGCTATCACAACTCTCTCGCCTTAGACTTGATAATAAAGAGGCTACGCTTGCAGAGCTTGGCGAAATGATGGTACCACCAATCTCCCGTTCTGCCGTAAGCAGGCGGTTTAAGAAGATAGAGGAAAAGGCTTTAGAGCTAAAAAAGGCGGAAGATAAAGATGCGAACATTCAAAATAAATAAGAATGACAGCGAAAAGCGTCTTGATAGTTTTTTAGCTAAAAGTGTTCCGCTTTTGCCACAGTCTTTGATGTATAAATATATTCGTGAAAAGAAAATAAAGCTTAACGGTAAAAGAACACGCCACAATGTTAAACTTTGCGAAGGCGATATTTTAGACTTGTATATTAAAGACGAGTTTTTTAGTCTGCATAATTATGAGTATGATTTTTTAAAAGCACCAAAAGACTTAACTATTATTTATGAAGATGAAAATATCTTGCTAATAAATAAACCGCTTGGTCTTTTATCGCATTCAGATAAAAGTAAACGCTGTGATACTGCTATTGCAAGAGTGCTGCGCTACCTTTATGAAAAGGGGGAATATGACCCCGCAAAAGAAAACTCCTTCTCCCCTGCCCTTGCGAATAGGATTGACAGAAACACAACGGGTATTATAATAGCCGCTAAAAATGCAAAAACACTTAGAATATTAAACAAGCTGATTAAAAATAGGGAAATTAGAAGGCTTTATTTATGTGTTTGCAGTGGAATGTTTGATGAAAAATCGGGCGTGTTAACAGATTTTCTTAAAAAACAAAAAAGTACGAACACTGTTTTTATAACTAAAGAAAAACTTCAAGGCTCTAAAAAGATTGAAACAGCCTACACAGTTATAGATTATAAAAGTGGGCTTTCTTTAGTAGAGGCAGAGCTTATAACGGGCAGACCGCACCAATTGAGAGCGCATTTTGCCTTTATAAATCACCCTATATTAGGCGATGTTAAATATACAAATAATAAACAAAATGAAAAATATAAAAAGCACAAAAGCCAACTGCTTTGTTCGTATAAACTTATATTTAATCTAAAA
>DASRNG010000142.1:0-2742 GCA_035647555.1 Oscillospiraceae bacterium
ATGCTCATGCATATGATATTGCAGTGCAGTACTGGACGGTAAACCACACTGAAAATGCGCAGTATCTTACCGAGAATGGGGCAGATGCACTTATGGGCGATGACCCCATACTTCTACATGAAGCGCTTGATGCTATTGAAAATGAGGCATGCATTATAAAAAGTGAAAATGCCATAGCAGCAGTTGCAGCAGAAAGAAATGAACTTAGAGATGTATTTGACATAGTTAATGAATTTTTATCAATTTTTAGTTGAAAGGAAGACAGAATTGAAAGACAGAATTAGTCAAACAGACGGTGATTTAACTGCCCCTAAAGCCTCTTCTAATATTTATTACGGTGCTGAATCATTAAATGCAAAGCGCAACTTTCAAATCACTGGCAGAGTAATGAATGTAAGCTTTATAACTAATATTACAAAAATTAAAAAGGCTGCCGCTATTATAAATTCAAAATACGGCTTTCTTGATAAAAGTGTTAGCAAGGCGATAGTTAAAGCGTGTGACGAAATTATAGGCGGTTTGCTTTTAAGTGAGTTTATAGTAGACCCCATTCAAGGCGGTGCTGGCACCTCTGCAAATATGAACGCTAATGAGGTAATTGCAAACAGGGCTGAAGAGATTTTAGGCGGAAAAATAGGTGAATACCGCTTGTGCCACCCAAATGACCATGTGAATATGGCGCAGTCTACTAACGATGTTATTCCAACGGCAGGGCATTTAACTACTCTTGATTTATTAAACGAGCTTATAAAATCACTTAAAAAACTTTATAACGCACTTGAGGAAAAATCAAAAGAGTTTGACAATGTAATAAAAATGGGCAGAACACAACTACAAGATGCTGTTCCTATGCGTTTGGGGCAAAGCTTTAGTGCGTATGCCTGTGCAGTACTTCGAAACATTAACCAACTTGAAAATGTGTACCCCTTAATGCTTACAATAAATTTAGGTGCAACGGCAATTGGCACCTCAATTAATGCAAGTCCTGAGTATTTGCAACATATAACCGCACAGCTTAGCAGTATTACAGGGTATAAATTAACTCAGTCTGACAACTTGTTTGACGCAACGCAAAATCAAGATAGTTTTGTTACAATTTCAGGCACTCTTAAGGCGTGTGCCATAACTTTATCCAAAATTAGTAACGATTTGCGCCTCCTTTCAAGCGGTCCTCGAACAGGGATAGGAGAAATTACACTTCCTGCAAAACAAAAAGGCTCTTCTATTATGCCGGGTAAAGTTAACCCCGTAATCCCTGAGGTTGTGTCACAGGTCGCGTTTTTAGTAGCAGGGCATGATGTTACAATTTGTATGGCGGCAGAGGCGGGACAGCTTGAGCTTAACGCGTTTGAGCCTGTTATGTTCTATGCGCTTTTCGAGTCTATAACTACTCTTACGGGTGCTGTAAATACGCTTACTGAAAACTGTATTAAAGGAATTTCCGCTAACGAAAAACGCTGCTTGGAGCTCACCGAGTCAAGTATCGGGATTATAACGGCTTTAGCTGTTCACATCGGTTATAAAAAGGCTGAGGAAATTGCTAATGAAGCTTTAGAAACGGGCAAAAATATTCGTGATATAGTGCGAAATAAAGGTCTTTTAGATGAAAAAGCATTAGAAAAGTTACTCGACATACGCGCTTTGACAGAGCCGCATAACAGTTAATAATAAGCAAAACTTCAGGCAGTATGCATTTTTGGTGCATACTGCCTTTATTTTGGTTTTATTAACAAAGAAATGCAGTGTTAATAAACACTTTCTGCTCCTAAACAAATATATTAGGACGCTAAAAAGCAGTTTGATTATGATTTACTGCAAAACATACGAGTGCCTTCTTAACGGGCAACCTTTTTATAGTTTAATTTTATAAGGAATAATAGATGTTGGCGTTTCCGATGAAGGGGTGTTTTTGTACGATATTGTCAACCTTACAGATATAAATATAACAGAAGCCGTTGCAAGCAGAAATAGCGGCAATATAACCGCTTATTCCGATAGAAGTCCGTCTTCTGTCATAGATAGTATAGCCAATTCCGCTGAAAATGTCAATTAAGATTCTGACAATAAGTTAAAGCGTTCTAATAGGGATACCGAGGGGCGCAAATTATCGCCGGAGCAGATTGAATTTTTCAAAGGCTCAACAGATAATAGCCTTGTCATTTTAACCGAATTAATGACAAGAGCAGAAATGAAATTGTGTGCGCTATTCATTTAAACAAGCACCGACTTGGTTTACGAACAGAGGGCTCCAATTGCCCAAGTTGGTTCAAACCATAGTCGATGCCAAAAAAACAGTACCACAAAAAAGCGGTTCTGTCAAGAATATTATACGCAGAAATTCACAAAACGATACATCGGAAAATTCTGAAAATGAAATAAAGCGGTAAAATATTTTATGACATAAATTTGGAGGTTGACAGCAAAGTACCTCGTGCCGACAGAAGCAGCACTTCTCTGTATAAGCGCATATCACTTACTCTTTCTCTTCAACGCGTTTTTACTATTCGCTTAGAAAAAACCGCCTTAACTCTCCGCTATTCCTTTTTATCTTTTCACTTGAAAAATCCGTTTAGAAAAAATTGAAGAAAGAAGAGCAGAAAGATAAAAGCACTAAACAAAAATCTGCCGACAAATCTCGACAGATTTCTATTTTGGTGCGGATAACAGGATTTGAACCTGCACGCTTTCGCATCAGATCCTAAGTCTGACGTGTCTGCCAATTCCACCATATCCGCATTTTAC
>DASRNG010000143.1:0-17098 GCA_035647555.1 Oscillospiraceae bacterium
GCCCTTAAATCAGTTACTGAGCAGTTCAATTTAATCACCTCGTAATATAAATATTCACAAACCTAAATCATTATCAATAAGAGAGCATATCTTAAGTGCGTTAGCTCCATATTTTTCACGAATATCATCTTTTATACCTTCAAACATCTCCCTTTTTCTTTTTAATATAAGACTATCTGTATAGAAAAGAGATAACTGCTCTGGCTCGTTATGTTGCTCTACAAGATTTAGCGCTGTTACAGAAATTGACCTTATTGGATTATCACTAATATCCCAATTACTTACCGCAAGCTCAAGTGCAAGTCTTGCAATTTCAAAAGTAGATTGAGTAGGATTTTGAAGCATACTTTGGCGCTGTATTGTGTTAAAATATATGTCCTTAATACATATTTGAACTGTTTTACATTCAAACTTTTGTTTGCGAAGACGGTACGCAACTTTATCACAAATTGTATATATCCCCGTTTTTAAGTCTTTAAAAGTAACAAGGTCACGCTTAAAAGTATATCCATTTCCAATAGATTTGTAATTATGCTTATGATTTGATGGGGTTACAGCGGAAAAATCCATTCCATTTGCACAGTTATATAGCATTTGCCCACACTTGCCCAATGTAAGAGTTAAAAGCTTAGCATTTGAATTTGCAAGGTCGCCTATCGTATAAATGCCGATACTACTTAGCCTTTTTAAGGTAGAGTGTCCTACAAAAAACATATTCTTAACACTTAAAGGAAATAAAATATCCTTATAATTGTTTTTTGATAATACAGTTGTAGCATCAGGTTTTTTATAATCGCTCCCCATTTTAGCAAAATATTTATTAAATGAAACTCCTGCAGAAATTGTAATGTCCGTTTCGTTTTTCACAACCTTTCTAAGTTCATCAGCAATTTTTTTGCCATATCCAAATAATTCTTTTGTTTGGGTAACATCAAGCCAGCATTCGTCTATGCCAAAAGGCTCTACTAAATCTGTATAGCGGCAATATATATTAAATATTCTTTCAGAGAATTCATCATAAATACTATAAGACGGCTCAACGAGTACAAGATTTGGACATTTCGTTTTTGCCTGCCATATAGTCTCCCCTGTTTTAACCCCATATTTCTTTGCTTTTTCATTTTTTGCAAGCACTACCCCATGGCGATTTTTCGGATTGCCGCATACGGCAAAAGGATTCTCTTTAAGCTTTGGATAAAGTGTTTCTTCTACTGATGCATAAAAAGCGTTACAGTCACAGTGAAGTACCGTTCTTTCCATAAAACCAATTCCTTAAATAAAAAGTTCTGTTATAAAGATAACGTCAATTATCATTATAACAGAACATTTGTTCTATGTAAATACTTTTTATGAATTTTTGAAAATGTTTTTATAACTTCGTGTCAGATAGGAACTTACCCTCCATCTGTGCTTTTCCTATTTCTAACATTTCTTCAGCTGTGGCATTTTTTGTTTGCTCTGCAAGTAAGGCGCGGCGCTCAAATAATTCTTCATACATTTTATCACGTCTATCACCCGTAAGGTTGTAGAACATTTTTGGTATTACCCCAAGAGCGCCCGTAATAACGGGTACACCAGTGCAAAGCATAAACATCCATAACTTTGTCTTTTCTTTTTGTGTGCCTATTTCAAGGCCCTGAACATAACCTATTCTTCCTAATATGATATTTTTTATCATACTCATAACAACGCCTTGCAGCTTTAATATAAGAGATTTCGCAACACCTGTCATAGCCTCTGTACGGTAGCCATTTTTCCATTCACAATAGTCCATAGCCTCGTTGTTAAGTTCTTTAGGGATAACACGTCTGAGTCCAAACACGAACATTTCAAGGGTTTCTTCTATCATTAATATGGGAATCATGACAGAACGTTTTTGATAGTTTTTGTTAATAAGCCCAACTCCAAAAACAAATAACCAGCACGTATCTGTCCATAAATCTTCAAATATCCAAATAGCTTTTGTAGAAAATCTTTTTCTTGCCCATGGCACAAGCGCATAACTTGACGGTGAAACGAGAGCGCCAGGAATACCAACAATAGTAGTAATTGAGGCAGAACCTAAAACGTCTATGTAATAGTCTGTACGTGAGTTTGATACTGCAAAAGAGCCTAAAAAGCTTGAAAGTGTAATCAAAAGAAGCGGTTTGTTATTTAAGATTGATTTTAGACCTTTTAAAATACTTGGCTTTTCAATTGACTGCATTACTCTTTCTTTTGATACTATAAAGAAATATATAGACATAGCAGAACTTATAACGGCGGTGAGAATCCCCATAGACATATATAAGTTTCTCATACTCCAGTTTAGTACCTTATGATTTATAAGGTCAATAAAAAGTCCCATTAAAAGCTCAGGCAGCTTTTCGCCCACAAGCCCAGATATTAGCTCTGCACTTGTTATTAGCCTTGTTCTGTCATTAGGATGAGGTGTTATTGTTGCCAAAAGACCGCCAGATGCTATGCCTGTAAATGTACCACCCGTTTCAGATATTACTGACAGGGCAAAGTAAAAAATAAACTTTGGTAGATAAAGAGCGGATGTATTAGGGAAAAATACCGGTATACACCAATAAAGCATACCAAAAAGCGAAAGCGGAGGAATCATAAATAGAAGATATGGGCGAAACTTTCCATACCTTGTTCTTGTTCTATCAACAATTACTCCAATAAAAGTGTCGTTAATAACATCCCAAATTCCGCCGAAAAGGTTAAGTATAACAAGATACTTAAAGTCAATTAAGACTACGTCATAAATAAATCTTGTAGAGTATTTACTTATGTTAAAGCTTGCGGAAATATCATAAAGTATGTAAGCTATAGTCTCTCTTTTTCCGACGTACCGCCTATCAGGCACCGAATGCTCAGTTAAATCTCTAACCTCTGCCGTTGAAGCAGAACTTACATTATCACTCATGTAATTCCTCCATCACTTTATAGTTTGGGCATAAGTATTAAATTTTGCTGATTAAATACAAAATTATTATAACACATAGCTATATTAAATGCAAATGTAAAATTATTGTTAAGAGATTAATTTTTAATTAGCTGTAAAAACTCATCTTCACTAATTATCTTTACACCAAGCTCATTCGCTTTAGCCAGCTTGCTGCCTGCATTTTCGCCTGCTACTACAATAGACGTCTTTTTAGAAACAAAAGAAGAGGTCTTGCCGGAAAATCTTTCAATTATACTTGACGCTTCCTGCCTTGTCATTGATAAAAGTGTTCCTGTTAGCACAAAGGTCATAAGCTCAAACCTATTATCGTAAACATCAAAAAGCGAATTTGTATTAACTCCAAGCTGTTTTAAGTTTTTAATTAGCTCTATATTTCGGCTTTGATTAAAAAAGTCTATTACAGACTGTGCCATAATATCACCATAACCCTCAATAGTGAGAATATCATCAATTGAAGCGTTTATTATATTATCAATATTCCGAAAATGTCTGCTAAGCAGCTGGGCTGCCTTTTTTCCAATATGGCGTATTCCAAGACCGAAAAGAAGACGAGATAAATCATTCTCCTTTGATTTCTCTATTGCTGTAATAGCGTTTTCTGCACTTTTTTCTGCAAATCTTTCAAGCGTTAAAAGGTCAGGTGCTTTAAGAGTGTAAAGGTCAGAGGCATCCTTTACAAGGCTTTCATTAACAAGCAGTTCTACAACCGCCTCTCCAAGCCCCTCAATATCCATAGCATCTCTTGAGCAAAAGTGAATAAGACTGCGGTGAAGCTGTGCAGGACAACTTGTGTTTATACAGCGTTTTGCAACCTCCCCCTTTTCTCTTACAACTTTGCCTTGGCACGCTGGGCAAATTGAGGGTAGCGTGTAAACAGGATTCTTACCGCCTTTTTTTACAACATAAAGAACTTCAGGAATAATATCTCCTGCTTTTCTAATCTTTACAATGTCACCAATTGATATTTCTTTTTCGGTTATATAGTCCTCATTGTGAAGCGACGCCCTGCCAACAGTCGTGCCTGCAAGCGTTACGGGCGAAAGCACTGCAGTAGGAGTTAGCACTCCTGTTCTGCCGACGTTCACCTCAATATCAAGCAAGGTTGTATCCTTTTCTTCAGGAGGATACTTAAATGCTAATGCCCATCTTGGCGCCCTTGCTGTGGTTCCTAGTTCATTTCTTTGTGAAAAGGCGTTAACGTTTATAACTGCACCATCAATATCAAAAGGCAAAGATGAGCGAATTTCTCCTATCCTATCAAGCTCTTTTATAACATCATTTATATCTGTAAATATTTTATTATAAGAAACGGTGTTAAAACCAAGCGTCTTAAGATAATCAAGCGACTTACTGTCAGTTTCAAATTCTTCTCCGCTTTGGCGCAGTATACTAAAAATGAGAACATCAAGCTCACGAGAAGCGGCAATCTTCGGGTCCTTTTGGCGCACAGAGCCAGCCGCTGCATTTCTGGGGTTTTTAAATGGAATTTCACCGTTTTGCTCCTGCTCGTTTACAAGAGCGGCAAACACCTGTTTTGAAATATAAACCTCTCCCCGCACTTCAAGTATGGGGGGCGCATTTTCAATTTTAAGAGGCAGTGAGCGAATAGTTTTAATATTCGCCGTCACATCTTCGCCTATATTTCCATCTCCTCTTGTA
This sequence comes from Oscillospiraceae bacterium, assembly GCA_035647555.1. GTDB lineage: Bacteria > Bacillota > Clostridia > Oscillospirales > Acutalibacteraceae > DTU089. The sequence goes on from DASRNG010000143.1 coordinate 4,619, forward strand.
GAGGCTCTTGTTAAAAATCCATTTTCATATTCGATAGCAATAGAAAGCCCGTCTATTTTAGGCTCTACTATATACTCTGCATTTGGGAATCTTTCTTTAATCTTTCTATCAAATGCTTTTACTTCATCAAAGCTAAAAGCATCTTGAAGGCTTAGCAAGGGCACTATATGCGTTACAGGGGCAAAAGAATTATCGGCGTGCCCGCCTACCCTGTGGGTTGGAGAGTCTATGCTTATTAGCTTTGGAAATTCTAGTTCTATCTCCTGTAACTCACGCATTAAAGCATCATATTCATAGTCTGATATTTCACTTTTATTATCAAGATAATATTTTTTGCTATAGTAATTAATCTTTTCTCTAAGCTTTTTAGCTTTGTTTTCTGCGACGGTGAACTCCATTTTAACTTCTCCTTATGATGCCTGATTAAAATTGAAATATGAGTTTGGTACATCTCCAATAATTATTGTTTCTGCTACAATTAGTGATGTTTGAACCTGTGTTGATACGTGTGTTATTGCTACATACCCATGTGCTTTTATGGTAATGTCAAGAATGATACTGTGACGTGTTTGATTAATCCCTGCTGCGGAAAACTCACTTCTTATATCAATGAGTGCATAACTAAACTCTGTTATCTTAAGATTTATAAAACGACCTCTGCCGCTAAGTAGTGCTATACCTGTGAGCGTTCCCCATGGTATTCGCATTAATCGTGCTTCATCTTTTGATATAGCTTCTGTAATGCTTTTTGAAATAACACTTTTTAACATATTTGCTTTTGTGTTATTTAGTGAAAGATAAGTAATGTTGCCATCAGGTCCGTAAACCACCTCAACAATATCAGAATACTCCGGGCTAATATCGTAAAGAGTATTTATTACCGTTTTATTAATTATTTGCGTAATTCCTACATTTATGACAGAGGCGGCAGAGTTTTTTACAATTGGCCTTATTCTTGCATCAATCAAAAGAAGAAGTATTAAAAAAGACATAAAAACAGCTGCTGCACGAAATAAAAAGGTTTTTAGCCTGCTTTTTTGATAGTAGCGCCTCGCTTTAATAGGGCGCATTTTTCTGCACCTGATGAACCTCAATATACCACCCCCGAACAATATATATTATACGCTTGTTCGGGTTAATATGTTAATATTTATTATGTACTCTTTCATGAAAAACTAACATATTTTCAATATTAAGCACAGTTTCATCATCTAAAACTGCCGTACCGCTGATTCTACCAAAAAGTTTGTCAGCGTGCTGTGATATAATGCCTATACTCAAATCAGTTCTGTCGTTATACTCTGGTGTGAAAACCATATTAAACCTGCCGTCATTAGATGTTATATTCCACTTTTCCATAACATTTTCAGGAATCCCGAAATCAATTACATCAAGCTTATGGCTTTTTCCATCATAAAAAAGCATATTTTCAGAAGCGGCACTCGTATCACCAAAACCATAACCAATATTATAGCCAAACGGCTTCCCATTTACAATGCCACTGCCTATACCCCAATACCAAGTATTGTTATAAGTCCATACTCCCCTGCCCCAGTCAAGAATACCAAAGTCTTTGCTTTCGTCAAAGGTATACACCTTATCTTTAACCTTTGCATATCCTTTTGCTTTCATGCAAGTTATTTTCTGATTATAATAAAAAGCCTTTTTTTCTTTTGCCCAAGGTGTTGCTATAACCATAGTGTCATAAGGTTTGCAGAAAAGATGAATATCTGCTTCAAAATCTGTATATTTATAACATTGTTTATATTTGCAATAGATATGAATATCCTTATCTTTCTTATCAATATTAAACTCACAGTTTTTTGATTTAAAAGAAATATCGCCTTTTTCACTTGTGTGCGGAAGATTTAGCTTGCCCATAGGGAAAATAAGCGGTTCTAAAAAATCAAATTTTTCTTTTGTATTAAAATCCATTACAGATGCGTTAACAAGACCCATATACCTGTTATCTGCAACGCAAAACGAAAGTGCATAATTATCCTTTTCATTTGTAATAAGGTAGTAATCCCACTCTTTAATACGAAGTTTATTTGCTTTTATATTTTCGGGATTATACTCAAGTATTAGCTGGTTTGCCCACCCCGCTTCAGTAAGAGTGCCGTTTTCGTTTAGAAGTTTGCCAGCTTTAACTATTTTATGATTACGGTTCATAACCTTTCTCCTAACAGGTATCTATATTTTATATCTACTGAAAATCTTGATATACACAAACGATTATGTTATATTAATTTTAGCGTATTCAATTAAATTTGATTTAAGTATAAATCATGTAAGGGGAGATAATATTGTTTACAAGAAAACAAATGAAAGAGGCTGCAAAACTCAATTTCAAAAGAAAGTGGGTAACCTCAATAATTGCTACTTTAATTGTAATGCTGCCAAGCTTTACTATCACAGCAGAATATACATACAATAGGTTTAGTGAGGACTTTTTACCGTTTAACTTAAACTCAAGTTTATTTTCACTGCAAGCTTCCCAGTTTTTTAATAAACCGAGAATTACTTTTTCTTTAGCTTTTGCTTTTATTTCAGCAGCAATTACTTTTGTAATTATTCCTGTTGCACAGGTGGGGTATAATAGGTATTTTCTAAAACTGCGTGGGCAGTTAGAGCCTAAAGCTACAGAGCCGTATACGCCTTTTAGAGAAGAAAACTGGGGTAACATAGTTTTTGTAACGCTTTTAACTCGGATTTCAATTTTTATGTGGTCACTTTTATTTGTTATTCCTGGTATTATAAAAGCGTTTCAATACTCGTTAGTGTCCGTTATACTTGCATCAGATTCTACTATTTCACTTTCAAATGCCAAGCGTCTGAGCAAAAGGCTTATGAAAGGTCATAAATTAGAACTGTTTGTACTGTATTTATCTTTTATCGGCTGGTTTATCCTTTCAGCTTTTACTGGTGGTATACTTCAAATTATATATGTTCAGCCATATTTACAAGCAACGATAATTGAATTTTACTCTTGCAGACGTGCAGAGCTTATTAACAAGGGAATGCTTTTACCGCAAGAGCTTCCTGCTTTTGGCTCTGATTGGTACTCTCCTAAAAATCCAAACGGTCCTTTCCAAAGCGGCTCGCAATATGGTACAGGATATTATGGGCAAACCCCTAACAATAACTTTGATTTTCCTAATCAAGATGATATACAATTTTAATATTAAAAATAAAGAAATAGCCGAAGTTTCAGCTTCGGTTATTTTAGTTTTGCAATAGTTACGCCGCTTTCACCCTCACCAAATCTACCAAGGCGAAACGATTCAATAAGGCTGTGCCCTTTAAGGTGGCGCCCAACAGCAGCTCTTAAAGCCCCTGTTCCCTTGCCGTGTATTATTGTAAACTCGTTTATGCCCGATAGTATCGTATTGTCAATAAACTGGTCAAGTGCCATAATAGCCTCCTCTACCATAAGCCCCCTTAAATCACAGCTTGTAGCAACTTCTCCGCCAGCGCGTCCGTCACTATTTATTGGTTTATATACCGTTTGCTGCGCCTTCTTTTCTGGCGCTTTTTCTAATAGTCTTAAAGACTTTTCAGAAACACGCATTTTTAAAACCCCTGCAGTAATTTCATATACTCCCTTTCTATCCCTTTTACTGCTTACGGTGGCATTTTTGCCTATAGTTTTGCAGTATACCTCATCTCCAATAACTAGCTCACGAGGTAAAGTGTAATCATCATTATCATCTATTTCATAAGCTATGGGGTTTACTGCTTTATCAATAGCGTCAAGGTGGCGGCTAACTGCACTTTTAGCACGCCTTGCAAGCTCTGCGGTATCTTTTGTGTTTGCCGCCTCTTTTTTTAGTTTATCTACTTCAAACAAAAGCATTAGAGCTTCTCTTTTAGCATTTTCAACTATACGTAAAGCCTCACCTTTTGCCTTATCAATCTCCTTATTACGGACAGCTTTTGCATCTTCAAAAATAGATTTAGCCTTTTCTCTATCTTCATAAGCCTCATCTTTCATTTTTTTTGCGATATCTTGCTTTTTTTCTAATTCAATTCTATTTTTTTCAAGCTCCTCCACAACAGTTTCAAACCGCAAATTATCACTTGATACGAGTTTTTTTGCCCTTTCTATAACACTCTTGTTTAGCCCAAGCCTCTCAGATATAGCAAAAGCATTAGAGCGCCCTGGAAGCCCTATCATAAGCCTAAATGTTGGCCTTAAAGTATTAACATCAAATTCGCAAGAGGCATTTTCAACCCGATTTGTTTCAAGTGCATATGCCTTAAGCTCTGCATAGTGCGTTGTAGCAGCAACTTTAGCACCACGGGCACTAAGCGTTTCAAGCAAAGAAATAGCAAGTGCAGCACCTTCTATTGGGTCTGTGCCTGAACCTAGCTCATCAATCAAGACAAGACTTTTATTGTCAGATATATTAATAATTTCTATAAGATTTACCATATGAGAGGAAAAAGTAGATAGTGACTGCTCTATACTTTGCTCGTCACCAATATCAGCTAAAACATTCTTAAATATTGATACATCACTTTCATCAGCGGCAGGAATAAACATGCCGCACATAGCCATTAGTGTTAAAAGCCCAATTGTTTTAATTGAAACGGTTTTCCCGCCTGTATTAGGGCCTGTAATAATAAGGGTGTCAAACTGCTTGCCAAGCCTAATATCGGTTGCTACTACCTTTGAGGGGCTAATAAGCGGGTGCCGAGCCTTTTTAAGGTTTATTATGCCGTTATCATTTAATCTCGGGACAGAGGCCTTCATTTGATAAGCAAGCTGTGCTTTTGCAAATATTATATTAAGCTCTATAGCACATTCATAGCCAGACTTTATATCCTCATAGCAACCGCCGGATTCAACTGAAAGCTCAGAAAGTATTCTTTCTATTTCCTCCTGTTCCTGACCTTTTAGTATTCTAATTTCGTTGTTCGCCTCAACAACGCCAATAGGCTCTACAAATACAGTTTGACCACTTGATGAGCTATCGTGAATAAGCCCGTCAACGCTGCCCCTATGCTCTGCCTTTACGGGCACAACATATCTGCCGTTTCGCTGGGTTATTATAGCGTCTTGTAAATATGTTTTATAGTGCTGAGATTTTATCATCTTTTCAAGGCTGCTTCTTGCTTTATTTTCGCAGTTTTTAATTTTTCGCCTTATTGATGATAACAAAGAAGAAGCTCTATCGCTCATTTCATCTTCACTTAATATAGAGGTAAAAATTTTATCTTCAAGATATTTGTTAAGGGCAATAGAATAGAAAAAAACATCAATTCCAAGGTTTTCACAGCCGTTATTTTCCCGCCATTGACGAAGCTTGCGAGTAACTCTTAAAACAGAGGCAATATCAAGCAGCTCTCTCATAGACAAAGTAGCGCCTGCTTTCGCCCTTGAAAGAGGTTCATTCACATTTTTTAACCCCTCAAATGAGGGCGCACTAAAGGCAGAAAGCAAACCATAGGCATCTTTTGTTTGGTTTAATAGCGACTGTGCAAGCTCTAACGAATTTTCAGGCACAATATTAAATGCTATTTTTCTGGCATCTTTATTACAAGTAAAAGGTGCTAACATATTTAGAACTTTGTCAAGCTCTAATGCTTTGTAATGTTTATTTTGTATATTTTTCAATAAAATTTCTCCTTGGGGAAATAAAGATTAGTAAAGGTTTTAATAAATAGCTGCCATTAAACAATTGTGTTAAAAAAGTCAAGAGACTTAAAACTTCTGTTTGTTATGCTAAGCATATATTTTTCAACTACTATTGACAAAAGTTTAGCGTTATCACAGCTTAATGAAAAGGAAAATAATTTCTCAAAGTCTGAATAAATAATATGCCTTAATGCACGTATACAGGGTAGCGGCAATTTTATGTGCGCCTTACTTTCAGAGCAGTTTTCACAAAAAAGAGTACCCTCTGTTATATTAAACATCATTACGTCGCTTTCATATTCACCACAGTCAAAACAGCCAATAAGGTTCGGCATAAACCCCGCTGATGAAAGCAACCGCAGCTCTGTAATTGCTTTTATGAGCAGTGTGGGCTTTTCGCCTTTTGATAAAAAGTAAAGAGAGTTTAATATTAGCCTTAAAGCTTGCTCTGACTCGTCAGATTCTGGAATAATCTCGTTGAAAAACTCACAAAAATACTGTGCAAGCGCCAGCCTTTCAACATCTTCACGCAGTCCAAAAAAAGTTTCAACAGGCAAAGCTTCATCAATAACATAATTATCTTTTCTTTTAGTAATTGTAAACTCAGAATATGTAAGCAGCGACGCAGCATTGAGCCGTCTACTCTTAATACGCCTAACGCCCCTGCAAAACGCTTTAATAACACCCATATCAGGTGTCAGGAGAGTAATTAAACGGTCATACTCCCCTATGTCTATTATCCGTATCACCAAACCCGAGGTGTTGAACTTCATCATTTCGCCCCAAATCCATAGCCGCATTCATTTCAAGATGGCGTCTATATTCAAGGTAGTCCTCAAGTCTACCGTCTTTCTTAAATTTACTCCACAATTCTTGTTCGTTCATTAAAATCACCCTTTTTTAATCTGCCCTAAGGGGTATTTTTAATACGAGTTAATCAAGTCCAAAACTGTGAATAAGTCCCTCTCGATTGCGCCAATCTTTTTTAACTTTTACCCAGCACGTCAAGAAAACTTTACAATCGAACATATACTCAAGTTCTTTTCTTGCGTTCGTTGAAATTTCTTTTAAAGTTGCACCATTTTTTCCTATAATAATGCCCTTTTGACTGTTTTTTTCACAATAAATTGTAGCGTCAATGTCTATTATATCTTTATCTTCACGCTCTTTTAGTTTTTCAATATCTACTGCAATTCCATGCGGTACTTCATCATTTAGCCTGTGAAGCAGTTTTTCTCGTATCGTTTCAGATATAATTAGCCGCTCAGGCTGGTTTGTGATAGTATCTTCTGGAAAAAAGAATTCCGATTCGACTGTAAGGCTTTTTAGTTCGTCTAAAAGAGTGCCTACCCCTTCCCCTTTTAATGCGCTAACGGGAATTACTGCGTTAAAATCTAAAAGCTTTGAAAAGTCTGAAATTCTGTGAATTAAATCTTCTTTTCGAGAGGCGATATCAATTTTATTTATAGCAAGCACAACAGGGATTTTTCTCGATTTCAAATTGTTTAAAAGTTCTATTTCTGTTTCTCTTATTTGCCCTTCGCTATCTGTTACAAAAAGCACGGCATCAACACCTGAAATACTCTCCCTGACTTCTTTAACCATTTTTTCACCAAGTTTTGTGCGTGGCCTGTGAAACCCTGGTGTATCTGTAAAAACGAGTTGTATATTTTCGTCCGTTAGCACTCCCATTATTCTAAAACGTGTGGTTTGCGGCCTGCTTGATACAATTGCCACTTTTTGACCTAACATTTTATTAAGAAGCGATGATTTACCCACGTTGGGCCTACCTATAATTGCTATAAATGCTGTTCTTTTATTACTCATTTTTTCTTCTTTCACTTAAATTTTCTAACCCAAATATAAATAGCAGAAAGATTATAACACTAACTATAAACAAAACTATTTTTACTGGGTTTTGAGCGTATAGACTGAAAAGGGCTGTAAAAGCTTTAGGCTGCCATAAAGTTATAAAGCCGATAACAACAGCAAATATAACAGCTATAAGAACTGCCGCTGCCGCACAATCTTTCGCAAAACGTGCCGTATCTCTTTCTTTCATTGTAGCAGTATCTACGGCTCTTTCTATAGCTGTATTGAAAAGTTCTGCCGAAATTACAAATCCATTTGCAAGAAGTATTATTAAAAATTCTACACGTGACACAACAAAAAAATCGTATACCAATAAATAATAATACATATAAAACATACAGACTATATGTATGCGCATGTTGCGCTCATTTCGCACAGCATAAAATATACCTTTTATGGCGTACACAAAACTATTTATAAGCTTTTTAAGCCGATTCATATCTTATGTTCCATCCTCTTCGATGTAATAACTATTATTTCTTTTTAGCCCCATATTAGTAAGTACAAGCTCTTCCTTTTCACGCATACGCACTGTTTGCAGGCCGCCATCTGTATGGTCATAACCTAAAAGATGAAGCATTGAATGAACTGTTAAAAATGCTATTTCTCTTTGGAGTGTGTGCCCATATTCTTGCGACTGCTTAACTGCCGTTTCAACGGAAATAACAATGTCACCGAGAATTCGTGCCCCCGTGTCTTGATTAATCTCAAACTCACCGTCTACAGTAAGCGGAAAAGAAAGTACATCTGTACTTTTATCAACTTTTCTATACTCCTTGTTAAGCTTCCTAATACCATCATCATCAACAAAAACAACGCTGATTTCTGCCGATTCTGCAAATTCTTCATAAGCTAAAACGGCATTACAGCAACGCCTAACAAGCAGGCGAATACCAGTAGGGATTTTAACCTTTTTTTGGTCATTACTAATTACGACTTTAACTTTTTCTCTCATATCTCTTCTTACCCTCCTCATACTTTTCATAGGCCTTAACTATTTCTTGTACGAGCCTATGCCGTACAATATCTTTTTCTGAAAATCTAATCGTTTCAATATCGTCAACGCTTTTTAAAATTTTCATTACTTCAACAAGTCCTGAACGCTTTCCGTCTGGTAAATCTATTTGTGTTATGTCACCAGTAACAACTACTTTTGAATTAAACCCCATTCTAGTAAGAAACATTTTCATTTGTTCTGCTGTAGTGTTTTGTGCCTCATCTAAAATAATAAAACTGTCATCAAGCGTTCTGCCGCGCATATAGGCAAGCGGCGCAACTTCAATGCTGCCGCGCTCTTGATATTTTTGAAAACTTTCTGTGCCCAGCATATCAAAAAGAGCATCATATAACGGGCGAAGATATGGGTCTACCTTGCTTTGCAAGTCACCAGGCAAAAACCCTAATTTTTCACCCGCTTCAACAGCAGGCCTTGTTATAACAATTCTGTTTACTTGTTTATTGCGAAAAGCAGTAACTGCCATTGCAACTGCAAGATACGTTTTGCCTGTACCAGCAGGACCTACACCAAAAACTATGGTATTTGACTTTATTGCCTCAATATACTTTTTTTGACCAAGTGTTTTCGGCTTAATTGGCTTTCCTTTGCTCGTAAGGCAAATAGAATCTCCGCCTATAACAGAAAGCCCGTCATCATTCCCCTCGTTTACAAGAGAGATAACATAAAGAATATTCTGTTCGTTTAGCGTTTCACCTTTGTTTAATAGAGTTAATAAACCATTGATTGCACGTGTGGCTTTTGAAACATTTTCAACATCACCAAGAATTTTAAGGTCAGAGCCTCTTACAACTATTTCCACATCAAACGCTTTTTTCACAAGTTTGATATTTTCATCAAAGCTGCCAAAAAGCGAAACTACTTGCTCAAGCCTGTCCATATTTATTACTTTTTCAAACATAAAAACCGCCATATAAATTATTATATCCTTTTTTTACTATGCTGACAAGGATTTTTAATATTATTAATAACTAATATTTTAACATACTTTCTGTGTAAAGTCACTAAAAATAAAAATTTTAATTAATTCTTAATTTTATTTATTATCTTTAACATCCTTATCATCAATATATATTTCTTTTTGCAATGCAATGTTTTCAATTGCCTTGTATTCACCCTTTATTATAACCGAATTTTCCCCTTGCATTACGCTGTGACTAGCTTTTATTATTTCACATTCTGTTTGGCTTTCTCTTTCTTCTTTCACAAGATAAAAAAACGATAGAAGTTCTGCTTGTTTTCTGCTATGGTTTAACTCATTGTCCGAAAACTCATAACGCACACCTTTTGTAAGCCCTATAGGAAGTGTTGATTTTTTGCTTTTTAACATTATGTCCTTATTAAAAAAGTTTTCGCCTTTGAGGCAAAGAGGTATTTTTATTGAGAAAAAATTAATATAATAAACATTTTTAACGCTTATTATAGTTTTAGCTTCGTCTGAAAGATTTTGTTTACCATACAAAATGGTAGTAGTTTCAGCAAAAACTTTGCCCTGGGCATGGTACAAAGTCTCTGTATTGTCTTTATTCATAACAACGCCGCTTATAAGTAAATCACCTTTAAGCACCGCCTCACCAAGCTCTACAACCTTTTCACCAATTCCAACCTCGATATTTTTAACTATACCATCTTTATTTGCAACAATATTAACAGGAGTTTCTAAATCAATTATATCAGGGCTTTCCTCTGTTTCTCTAACTTCAATTTGAAGTTTTGTACCAAGAATATTTATTGCAATCCACGAAATTTCCGGCAGCTTAGAGAGGCTATTTTTTTTAACAGTATCAATGTCAATATTTCTTTTCAAAACACCAATCTTAATCCCCTCTTCATTTACTGTTTCTATTATTTTTTCAGGGCTTACGTCAACATTTCCATCAACTTCAATTTCCCATATAATCATAGACATAAAACTAATAAATATTAAAAGCATAATAAAGCCTGCAAGCAATCCAAAACGTGCCTTATGCTTAAATGCGATAAATGGCAATCCTCTTTTTCGCTTAATTCGCACTTTCATGCCAGAACGCTTTGCAGGCTCTCTTATGTATTTATAGTCGTTTGCTTTTACACACGCTAAAAGCGAGTTTTTTTTGTATGACACATCCCAAAGTAAAATGCCGTTAATATTGCAAAGATTAATAAATCTTTCACTAAATCCACCTGTAGCCTCAAATTCTACATACCCTAAAATTAGTCTTATTATTTTAATTAAAAACATACTTCACCTCATATGCTAAAAAATTCTATTCCACTTATTTCGCCTGTTATAACTGCTTGATTGTACACAAGCGATGACATAACAAGGTCACGCCCTATAAACCTAACACACATTTCGCTAAGTTTAATCTCAATAGCATTTTCATCATAGTTAATTATAAATTTGCACCCGTCTACAACCGCTTTGCGGTTTTCTGTAAGCTCGATTACAGAGCCATATAGTGACGGAGTGCTTTTTTTATTTGTTTCTTTTCTTCTCACCCATATCATCTCCATTATTATATTTACTACAAGGTGCAGCATAGATATTACGGAAAGGCATTTTTATTTATATAAAAGTTAATTGCAAGTTCTACTTTGTAGTTATTTTCAATCAATATATAGCCTTTTTTATTTATTATAAAAGGTTTTAAGGGGTTAAGTGTGTGATGAATAATATGGTAAAGAGAATACTTTTAGATATACCGAGAATCGGCTTTGTACTTATGGCACTAATAGGGCTGCTACTATACTCTAACGAGGCGGCAGCAGGAGTTAAAGCTGGAACATCTTTAATGCTTGATGTGCTAATACCGTCGCTGTTTCCCTTTATGGTTTTGTCCTCATACATTGTACATAGTGGTGTTTTAGACGGCGTTTCAAAAACCTTGTCACCACCTTTTTCCTTTCTATTCAAGCTAAGCGGTAGTGCGCTCCCTGCCGTTGTTTTAGGGTTTATAGGGGGGTACCCTGTGGGGGCAATGACTACCGCCTCACTTTATAATAGGCAGGAAATAACGCAAAACGAGGCAGAAAGACTTATGTTCTTTTCTGTAAATGGAGGCCCTGCGTTTTTAGTTACAGCAATAGGAGCTGGAATGTTTCAAAATAAGCAGCTTGGTATAATACTTTACTGCTCTACAATTGCAAGCTCTTTTATTATAGGCATTTGTTTGCGTTTTTTGTTTGAATCAGAAAAGATGAGAGACGGCAAATATAAACGACTGTCAAATGAAAACGCATTTACAACAGCGGTGTCTGAGGCTTCAAAATCAATTATTGGTGTTTTCGGTTGGGTTTTAACTTTTTCTTGTATTGGCGGTCTATTAGATACAACGGGTATAACGGGTTATTACTCTGCGGTACTTAAAGGTATTCTCGAAATATCTACGGGTAGTAAAGCGTGTGCCGGAGTTGTTCCTATACCCGTGCTTGCCGCTCTTTTATCTTTCGGTGGCATTGCAGTTATATGCCAAATAAAGCCTTATTTAGACGAATGCGAGGTAAGTATTAAAAAATTATTAACTATTAAAGCTATAACTGCTGCGCTTTCTGCTTTTATTTGTTCTAATTTGTTAAATATATTTAAGATAGGTGTTCACACTGTAATTCAAAAAGTAGAGCGGCCTGTTTTTTCAGCATACTCGGCTTATGCTGGGGTTTTACTTTTAATTATGTGCGCCTTATTTGTATTAGATGTTGAAACTAAAAGAAAAAAGTGTTAAAATATATGTGTAAAGTGAAAGGAGAGGTAGGAGTGGAGAAAGAAGGCAATAAAACTCTAGAGCCGCAATGCCAATACTGCAGATTTGGCACCATTTCTGCTGATGGTAAAGTTGTCTTTTGTGTTAAAAGAGGTGTTATGCTCCCTTTCTCAAAATGCTTTAGGTATAAATATGACCCATTAAAGAGAGAGCCTTATAAAAAACCTCAAAAATTAGAATACAAAAAGGAAGATTTTTCGCTTTAATTA
>DASRNG010000144.1:0-10895 GCA_035647555.1 Oscillospiraceae bacterium
CCCGCCTATAAAACTATAAGCTAAATAATAAAAAACTCCTAATATGCCAGAAAATAAGGCATATTAGGAGTTTTTAGAACTTATTAGTTAAACCTGTTTTGTTTTGGAGCTGGTGGTCAGAATCGAACTGACAACCTGCTCATTACGAATGAGCTGCTCTGCCATTGAGCCACACCAGCAGATAAAAAGAAACGAAAAGCATGCAAAAACGAATACTAACGTGTGTTTTTAGGGTGAACAAAACCACTGTTTCACTTTATATATACACAAGCAGTATTATAATAAACCTTTTAAGTTTTTGCAAGCCTTTTTTAACTATTTCTTGCTGTCTTTATATTCCTTATAAATTCCTTTGCAGTTTGTGTTATTTTTTTATAGTCGCCGCTTTCTGCACCACCCGTAAGTGCGCCGCCAGCGCCTACAGCAGCAGCCCCTGCCTTTATCCACTCGCCCACATTTTCAGCGGTTACTCCGCCCGTCGGCATCATTTTTGCATGGGGAAGAGGGCCTTTTATGGCTTTTATGATTTTTGGACCGAAAAGCTCTCCAGGGAAAACTTTTAATATATCTGCACCAGCTTCCATGGCTATTACAGCCTCTCTTACCGTCATAATACCAGGCATAACCGCTATGCGGTAACGGTTGCAAAGCTTTACTGTTTCTGCATCAAAATAAGGGCTTACAATATAGTTTGCGCCGCTTAGCATTGCTATTCGTGCCGTTTCAGAGTCTAAAACAGTGCCAGCGCCTAAAATTATTTCATTCTCTTTGTACTTTTTAGCAAGAACCTCAATTACTTTATGCGCCATGGGTACGGTAAAAGTTAGTTCAATAGCTGCTATGCCGCCCTCTATTAAAGCCTCTGCAATTTTTTCTGCCTTTAGGGGGGAAGAAGCTCTTACAACGGCAACAATGCCACTGTCCTCAATTTTTGTAAGTATATTTTCTTTATCCATAATCTTCACCTTTCTACCGAGAAATTCTTGCGCTTTCGCCTTTTACAATGCTTTCAACTTCTTTAAGAGTTGCCATTGAAGTGTCTCCCGGAGTTGTCATTGCAAGTGCGCCGTGCGCTATGCCGTAGTTTAGTGCTTTTTGGGTATCTGAAAAATTCATAAGCCCATAAATTAGTCCCGAAGCGAAAGAGTCACCGCCGCCGACACGGTCATAGATTTCAAGGTTTTGCAGCAAAATGCCATTGTAAACTGTGCCGTTTGCATATGCTATTGCGCTCCAGTCGTTTATGGTAGCAGATTTAACCGTTCTTAAAGTGTTGCCAATAACTTTTAAGTTCGGATATTTTTTTGTTGCCTTACTAAGCATTTTAATGTACCCCTCAAGGTTAAGGCTTTTAAGGCTTTCGTCATTTCCCTCAATCTTAAAACCAAGGCAAGCAGTAAAATCCTCCTCGTTGCCTATCATTACATCAACATATGGTGCAAGGGCGCTATTTACCTCTTGTGCTTTTTCTAAACCGCCTATGCTATTCCATAAAGATGGACGATAATTTAGGTCATATGAAACAATAGTACCGTATTTTTTAGCCGTTTTAATGGCTTTTTCTACTGTTTTTGCAGTGCTTTCAGATAGTGCGGCAAAAATACCGCCCGTGTGAAACCACCTTACGCCAAGCTGACCGAATATATAGTCAAAGTCAAAACTTTCTGGCGAAAGCTGCGATGCCGCCGTAAGACCTCTGTCTGACACACCTGACGCACCACGTATGCCGAAACCACGTTCTGTAAAATTTAGTCCGTTTCGCACATTTCTGCCAATGCCATCAAAAGGGAGCCATTTTATAAACGAGGTATCAACACCGCCTTGAAGTATAAGGTCCTCTAAAAGCCTGCCAATATCATTGTCTGCAAATGCTGTAAGCACAGCAGTTTTCATGCTGAAACAACGCCTAAGACCCCTTGCGACATTGTATTCGCCGCCACCCTCAAACACGTTAAAGGTGCGAGAGGTTCGTATGCGAGTGTCACCTGGGTCAAAACGCAGCATAACCTCACCAAGAGCTATCATATCAAAGGCACAGTCCTTTTTTTCCTTTATTTTAAGCGGCATAATATCACTTCCTTGTTTTAATAATATATCACTCTGCTAATTTTTTCAAGAGCAATATTAAACTTGCTTATAAATTAAAAATGTGGTATAAAATAAGGGTGAATTTACAGGGAAGGAAGAGCTTTATGTATTATCCTATCACTATTGCAGGGCTTAAAAGAAATTTACCGCTGTGCAAGCTAAATGATGAGCTTTATATTGCTGCATTCGTAATTTTTGGAGATGCTCCGCTTACCGTAGCGTGTGCAAAAGAGCTTATAGAAAAGGCGGAAGACCTCAGCTATGATTATATCATTACGGCAGAGGCAAAAGGCATTCCCCTTGCACACGAAATGGCACGACAGCGTGAGGATAAAGCATATTTTGTTGCAAGAAAAGTCCCAAAACTATACATGACAGGCGTGTTTGAGGTGTCTGTTCGTTCTATAACAACAGAAAGAGAGCAAAAGCTTTATCTTGACACGGCAGAGGCGGATAAAATTAAGGGCAAGCGCATTTTAATTGTTGATGATGTTATTTCAACAGGCGAGTCGCTTAAAGCTGTAGAGGCTTTAGTTCATAAGGCCGGAGGAATAATAGCAGGTAAAGCGGCTATCCTTGCAGAGGGAGATGCAGCAAAAAGAGGAGATATTATATTTTTACAGGGTCTGCCGCTTTTTAATGCTAATGGAAAGCAAATATAATGTTAATATAATGTAACAATTTAATAAAAGGCTTGCAAAAGAGCAAACTTTTAGTATATAATTAATATAAACTCATAATGGGTAGCTTTTTAATATTTTAAGGAGGAAAAGACATGGCAGAATTAACAAAGAACAAAACTGTTTTAACTTGGCTTGACGAAATGTACAAACTTGTGCAGCCGGACAATATAGTTTGGATAGATGGTTCGAAAGAGCAGATTGAGAAGCTCAGAGAAGAGGCTTGCAGCACGGGCGAAATGCACAAGCTCAATCAAGAGGCCCTTCCAAACGGTTATTTACACCGTACAGCAGTAAATGACGTTGCTCGTGTAGAGCATAGAACATTTATATGCTCTAAAACAAAGGACGGTGCAGGGCCAACAAATAATTGGATGGACCCTAAAGAGTCTTATCAAATGCTTTATGATATTGCAGACGGTGCTTACAAAGGCAGAACAGCTTATGTTATACCATACTCAATGGGGCCTATAGGTTCACCTTTTTCAAAAATCGGTATAGAGCTTACGGACTCAATTTATGTAGTGCTTAATATGTGCATTATGACAAGAGTAGGAAAAGAAGTTTTAGACGTTTTAGGCGACAGTAATGACTGGGTTAGATGCCTGCACTGCAAATGTGATATAGACGAAGAGAAAAGATATATATGCCACTTCCCTGAAGATAATG
This sequence comes from Oscillospiraceae bacterium, assembly GCA_035647555.1. Taxonomy (GTDB): domain Bacteria; phylum Bacillota; class Clostridia; order Oscillospirales; family Acutalibacteraceae; genus DTU089. The sequence goes on from DASRNG010000144.1 coordinate 3,438, forward strand.
CGATTATCTCTGTAAACTCTGGCTATGGCGGAAACGTTTTACTTGGCAAAAAGTGCTTTGCTCTTAGAATAGCATCTTATCAAGGCTGGAAAGAGAACTGGCAGGCAGAGCATATGCTAATTCTCGGCGTTGAAAACCCTAAAGGTGAAGTTAAATATATATGCGGGGCTTTCCCATCTGCTTGCGGAAAAACGAACCTTGCAATGCTTATCCCACCAGAGGGGTATAGAAAAAAGGGCTACAAAGTTTGGTGCGTGGGCGATGATATTGCTTGGATAAGAAAAGGTAAAGATGGCAGGCTTTATGCCATTAACCCCGAAAATGGATTTTTCGGAGTGGCTCCTGGAACTAACGAAAAATCAAACTATAACGCTTTAGCCTCTACAAAAGAGGGTACAATTTTTACAAACGTTGTTCACAACCTTGATGACAACACTGTTTGGTGGGAGGGTCTTGATAAAAATCCGCCAGAGAATGCTATAGACTGGAAAGGAAACCCTTGGAATGGCAAAACGGCAGAAACAGTTGGTGCAAACCCAAATAGCCGCTTTACATCTCCAGCAGTTAATTGCCCGACTATAAGCTCAGAATTTGAAAATCCTGACGGTGTGCCAATTTCCGCATTTATTTTCGGAGGTAGACGTGCTAAAACTGCACCTCTTGTATACCAATCAAAAGATTGGAATCATGGCGTATTTGTAGGTGCTGTTATGGCATCTGAGACAACTGCTGCGGCATCTGGTGAAATCGGTATTGTTCGCCGTGACCCTATGGCTATGCTACCATTTTGCGGGTATAATATTAACGACTATTTGCAGCATTGGATAAATGCAGGCAAAGAGCTTGACCCTGAAAAGGCACCCAAAATATTTAATGTAAACTGGTTTAGAAGAGATGATAAAGGCAACTTCCAATGGCCAGGGTTTGGTGATAACCTGCGTGTTCTTGAGTGGATTATTGACCGCTGTGAGGATAAAGTAGACGCAAAAGAAACAGCTATTGGTTATGTACCATATGCAAAAGATATTAATATTGAGGGTATAGAAGACGAGATTAGCGCAAAGACTCTTGAAGATATTCTTGATGTTGATAAGGCGCTTTGGAAAAAGGAAGCTGATGGAATTGAGGAGTTCTTCACCCATCTTGGCGAAAGACTGCCAAAGGAGCTTATAGACGAGCTTGATACACTTAAAGAAAATGTAAAATAAAATAACAGGGATTGAGTGCGGAAAACCGCCTCAATCCTATTTTTTTGTAAAAACAATGTCATCTTAAAATCTTTCACAAAGCTTTGATAATATAAAAAGCTTTGGCTTTTGTTAAAAGTTATTGTATATTGCCAAAATAATTTGAAAGAAGGATAAAAATGAAAAGTAACCCTATGCGCAAAGACGGCATATTTGCCCTAATGCTAACACCATTTAATGAGGACAGAACGATTGACTACAAAGCTTATGAGGCGTATTGTGAGTGGCAAGTAAAGCAGGGTGCGCACGGTATTTTCGCATCGTGCGGAAGCTCTGAAATGGACAAACTAACATTAGAGGAAAGGCTTACTCTTACCTCTCTTGCAGTAAAGCACAAGGGCGATATTCCCGTTATTGCAACAGCTAATATGGAGCCATCTTGGGACGCACAGGTAGAGGAAGTTAAAAAAATGACTGCCACAGGTGCCGACGGCCTTGTTTTTGTAACAAAGGGATACGGAAATGATGAGGAGCGTTTTTATTCATACATAACAGATTTATGCAAGCATACACAGCTGCCTGTATTTTTATACGAGTACCCAGGTTTTCCTAACAATAAAATAAGCGGAAAAGTGTATAAAAGACTTGTAGAAACAGGCAGAATATACGGTATTAAAGACACTACCTGCACGGTAGAGGGCATAAAAGACAAAATAGATAATAGCGGCAGCAGTGTTATTCATCAGGCAAATATGCCGCTTCTATTAGAGTCTTTTAAGATAGGGGCAAACGGTGTAATGGCTACACCAACTACATGTGGGACTGCGTTTTTTATACGTTTTTGGGATGCGTTTAAAAGCGGTGATATGACGCTTTCTGAGCAACGGTATCATGAGATAACGCTGCTTGATACCGCTATGGATTCAGGTTTTTGTGCATCTGCTAAAGAGCTTTGTAATCTTCAGGGAGCAAAAATGAATTGGTACACAAGGGGAAATCATTGCCTTAGTGTAAGCAGGCTCACACAGCTTAAAGCGTTTCACGATTGGTGTGTAAACAACGACTTGATGGTATAAACAAATAAAACACCCCTCTTAACCGTTTGGTAAGAGGGGTGTTTCTTATTTTCTCATGGTTTTTAATAGAGCAATTTCTTTTGCGTATCCATCAATTTCGTTCGGAGTTTCAAGATAAAATGGTAAGTCCTTTAAGAGTGGGTGGTTAATTACCTTAGACACCGCTTTTATACCAATAGAGCCTTCTCCAATTTTTTCGTGACGGTCTTTTCGTGAATGAAATGGGTTTTTACTGTCATTAAGGTGTATAGCCTTTAGCCGTGAAAGTCCTACAATTTGGTCGAACTCACTGAGAACATCATCAAGATTATTTATAATATCGTATCCTGCATCATAAATATGACATGTATCAAGGCAAACACCAAGCTTAGAGTTTAAGGTTGTTTTATCAATAATTTCACGAAGCTCCTCAAACTTTCCGCCTATCTCGCTTCCCTTTCCTGCCATAGTTTCAAGCAGAATAGTAGTTTTCTGGTTTTCTGTAAGCACCTCATTTAGCATGGTGGAAATAAGCTCTATTCCAGCCTCTACCCCTTGCCCCACATGGCTGCCAGGGTGAAAGTTTAGCATAGCGCCCGGAATATTCTCAAGCCTTGAAATGTCCTCAATCATTGTGCTTTTTGCAAATTCCCGTATATACGTTTTTGCTGCGCTTGCGTTTAGCGTATAAGGTGCATGAGCGAGAACTTTCTTAATATCGTTTTCATCTGCAAATGCGTTGTATTTCTTTATATCTTCAAGGTCAAGCGGCTTTACACTGCCGCCACGTGGATTTCTTGTAAAAAACTGAAACGTATTGGCGCCTATCAGAAGCGCCTGTTCTCCCATTGCAAGGTAGCCTTTTTGGGAGGAAAGGTGACAGCCTATTCTAAACATAATAACTCCTTTATCTTTGTTGTTACTGTTTTAATATATTATAAGGTTTTTATGTTAAAAAATCAATATACTTTGTTGATTGTAATCATACTTTGTGGTAGAATTAGTTAAAATCAAAGTAGAGCTTTTAGCAAAGCGAGGTGCGAATATGAGCATTGGCGGTAATATCCGTAAATACAGAAAAGCAAAGGGCTTTACAAGAAAAGAACTTGCAAATCTTTTAAATGTTAATAAAAAGGATGTTTTTAGCTGGGAGTTAGGAATTAGAACCCCAAACACGGCACAAGTTTATCATATCGCCTCATTTCTTGATGTTCCGCCCAATAAAATAGACGTTACAAGGCAGGACACTGCAAATGATTTTTATGAAAAGGCAACCGAATTAAAAGAAAGAGAGTTAAATGAGAATGATTTTTCTTTAAGAGTTGTAACACCACTTGAAGATGCTTTAAAAAAGGGCGAGCGTTTAATATGGGTTGGAAAACCAAACGTTGAAAACAAGGCAGGGCTACTAGAGGTTCTTCAAATGGGTTTTGGCTCTATTTGGCTAATAATGATTTTAATTTCAGCATTAAGAGCAGTGTTTTTTTACCCTCCTGCTGCTATTTTTGGCGTTCCTGTTATAATTATATCGGCATTTACGGGCATCTCAAGGCTATATACGATTAAAAAACAAAAACGATTTACCCACTATGCAATTACGAATGAAAGAATTATAATAAGGTGTGACTATAAAAAACAGGTTACAAAAAGCATAATTCTTAACGATATTCGCACTGTTCGCATTGAAGAGGGTAATGGCGGCATGGGGAATATAATTTTTAGCGAAAAAGATGAAACGGCAGACATACCCCGCCCAATGCCAGAACAGCCAGGGGTTTATAGGACACGAAGATTTAATATGCCGCAAAATGGTTTTTACGGTATTTCAGATGTGAGAAAAGTCGTTGATGTTTTAAGAAATGTTCTTGATTATAATTAAGAAAGCATAAAAACACAACGGTTACCGAAATTTAATCAATAAAATAAGCTGTTATAAATCAGGGGGTACTATGTACTATAGAACATATGCCAAAATATCTCTTTCGGCAATAAAACACAATGTAAATGCTATTCGGAAAAGCATTGATAAAGATACAAAAATTATGGCAGTAGTAAAGGCTGACGCTTATGGGCACGGTGCAAATGAAGTAGCGCCCATACTTGAGGAAGAAGTAGATTATTTAGCAGTTGCCGCTTTAGAGGAGGGGATAGACCTTCGTAAAAGCGGTGCAAAAAAGCCGATTTTAATACTTTCTTACACCTCTCCAGAGCAGTATCACGAGCTTTTTAGGCACAATATTTCACAAACTATATATGACTTAGAAAATGCGAAACTATTATCAAGCGCTGCCCTAAAAGAGGGAAAAACCGCAAAAGTTCATATAAAAGTTGACACGGGCATGTCACGCATAGGATTTGCAGATACTAAAGAAAGTGCCGCAGCAGTAAAAGAAATATGCAGATTAAAAGGTTTGTTTGTAGAGGGTATTTTCACCCACTTTGCAAGAGCGGATGAGGAATATGAAAATTTTTCAAAAATACAAGTGCAGCGTTTTGAAAAGTTTATTTCTCTTCTTGAAAAAGACGGTATAAACATACCTATAAAGCATGCGTGTAACAGCGCAGGAACGCTTACAGTTGATAAAAAGTTTAACATGATACGAATTGGCATGCTGCTTTACGGAATGTATCCAGATAAAAGGCTAAAGAAAAGCGGCTTAAATCTTCTGCCTGCTATGACGATATTAAGCCACGTTGCCGATGTTCATACAATTGAAAAGGGTGTGGGCGTAAGCTATTCTCATGACTATAAGACAAAAAAGAAGATAAAAGCGGCAACGGTATGTATTGGCTATGCAGACGGGTATTCAAGAGCGCTGTCTAATAAAGGCAGAGTTATTATAAATGGAAAGTACGCCAGCGTTATTGGGCGTGTTTGCATGGATTTGATGGTTGTTGACATTACAGATATACCAAACGTAAAAATTGGTGACACTGTAACAGTATTAGGAAAAGAGGGTGACATAGAAGTTACCGCAGACGAAATAGCAGAAAAATCTGGCACAATAAACTATGAAATAATCTGCTCGTTTAAGAATCGTGTAAAAAGGATATATGAAAAATGAGGCCACTTATACCCATTGCAAGACTTTTTTTAAGCGTATTATATTTTCTAATGAAATTAAGACCCATAGAAAACAAAGTATGCATGCTGTCACGCCAAAGCAGCAGCATACCGCTTGATTTTTTGCTGCTTGAGAAAGAAATCCACCGTATAGATGGGGATATTAAGGTTAAATATGTGTGTGAGCTTTTAGACACAAAGCACGCAAACCCCATAAAGCTGCTAATAAACACTATAAAATGTATGAATGCACTATCTACCTCCAAGGCTTGTGTTGTAGACTCATATAATATCACCGTAAGCATTCTCCGCCATAGAAAAGAGCTTAAAATAGCGCAAATTTGGCACGCATTAGGGGCTGTTAAAAAGTTTGGCTATCAAAGTCTTGATAGTAAAGAGGGAAGAAGCTCGTCTTTTGCGGCTATGCTTTCTATGCACAAAAATTATTCATTTGTAACGTGTGCAGGCAGTGCCACAAAAGAGATTTATAAAAAAGCGTTTCAAATAAAGGCAGAGGATATACTTGTTATAGGAATGCCAAGGCTTGATTATATAGTACAAAACGGGCAGGAGAAAAAAGTTGCCAAAGAAACGATATATAAGAAGTATCTGCAGCTTAAAAACAAAATAAATATTCTTTACGCCCCAACATTTAGAGAAAACAAAGCTATAGATTTTGAGCCAATTATAAAAACGCTTGACTTTACTAAATATAACCTTATTATAAAATCTCACACTTTATCAAAGGACAAGCCATATAAAAGCTATGAAAACATAGTTTTTGCGAGTGATAGCGTGTTTGACCTGTTTACAGTGGCAGACTATGTTATAACAGACTATTCTGCCGTAAGCTTTGAGGCTGTAGCAGCAGATAGGAAACTATTCTTTTATGTTTACGATATTGAGCAGTACGAGCAAAACCGAGGCTTAAATATAAACCCACTAATAGAGTACCCCAAAATATCATCAAAGCATTTTAATGATATTTATTCAATAATTGAAAGCGGCAAATATCCCATAAATGAAGCTGAGAAATTTAAGAACAAGTATGTTGAAACGGGCGACGGTAAATGCTGTGAAAGGATAGTGAATGCACTGCTTTGCAAGTGATGAACATGAAGGGGTATTGTTATTTTAATTAACATAAAAGCCTTTATGGCATTATAAATAGAGTTTTGACAAATATACTAATACTTTGTATAATATAGCGTGTTGCAATGCTACTGTAAAGCATATAGCAAGCGATTTTAAAGGAGAAAGTTATGAAAAGAGTTCTCACCTATGGTACATTTGATTTACTGCATTATGGACACATAAGGCTCTTAAAAAGAGCAAAAGAACTTGGGGACTATCTAATTGTTGCACTGTCTACCGATGAGTTTAATGCAGGCAAAGGCAAAGCGGCATATCACGATTATGAGACAAGAAAGATGATGCTTGAATCCATAAGATACGTTGACCTTGTTATTCCAGAAATAAACTGGGAGCAAAAAATAGATGATGTTAAAAACTACTTTGTAGATACGGTTGTTATGGGCAGTGACTGGAAAGATAGCGATAGGTTTAATTATCTTAAAAAGCATTGTGAAGTAGTCTATCTTGATAGAACTGAGGGTGTTTCAACAACGCAGATAAAAGAGTCTTTGAGCTTAAAACAGCCCATAGGCGGCATAACACAGATACCTGAAGCAAGTTATTAATTGGATGCAGGAGGAAAAGTTTTGAGTGTATTAAAGTTAGTTTTAAGTGAACATTGTTCTAATATTGAGCAAACGGTTAAAATGGCACGGTCTGATATATTAAAAACCTACCGCGGCGCAGCACTCGGCTGGGCGTGGGCAATAATTAAGCCAGTCGTTACGATATTTGTTTATTGGTTTGCAATTGCAATAGGAATGAGACGGGGTGGAGATGTAAACGGATATCCGTACTTTTTATGGCTAATAACAGGGCTTGTGCCGTGGTTTTATATGAGTGAAATGCTTACCCAAGGAACAGAAAGTATGAGGAGATATAGTTTTCTTATAACGAAAATGAACTTCCCTGTTTCTACTATTCCAACATTTGTAAGCATATCTAAGCTTGTTATAAATTTAATATTATTAACAGTTGTAGTTATTATATTTTGTTTGTTTGGGTATTATCCTAATAT
>DASRNG010000145.1:0-3797 GCA_035647555.1 Oscillospiraceae bacterium
GGTCTTACTTTTGACGAACTCATGAAGTACAGCAACCAAGAATAGCAAACCTAAAAACCACTAAACATTTTTTCCAAGTATCACTTAAACATCGGAGAGCCATCTTAAGCCTCGGAGAACTCTCCGAGGCTTAAGTGATATTTTTTTAAATGTCATTATAGATTGTCAGATCTGTAATCAAGGAAACATTTGACAAAAATGTTTATACATGATATAATTTGGATAATATATGAAATAGGAGGGATAACATGTAATAATTTTACCGCTAAAATAACAAGATAGGAGGGAAGAATCTGCCATATGGGAAAACGAACATTTTATTTTGGAGCTTTAATCGTATTCATTACTATGACTTTTTTATTATCATCATGTAAGAATGAGAAAAGCGATATCTTAGAATTACCACAGTTTGTAGATACCCTTAATATCCATGAAGGACTTGATATCGTACCGGAAAACGATTATTCGCATATTACCGCTAAACCGGAATTTGAAACATATGATATTGGAACCGAAAAAGTAAGGATTACAGTGCAAAATGAAAATCCGGGCAAAGGATTTTATATGTATTTCTTACCATATCTTCAATTTAAAGATGGAGATGTTTGGCGGAATGTAAAGTATAGCAATCCTGAAATAACGGATTGGTCATTTGTCGGCAAAGAAAACAATACAACAGAAAAAAATTATACCTATGTTTACATACACACTAAATATATTGAGAATTTAAAAACCGGTGAATACCGCGTTACCTATGCTTTAAAGGATGGGGAAGTAAGTACGGTATTTACTTTTAAGTAGAAAGGAGCGAAATATGAAAAAGTTTGCTTTTATATTTGTTCTTACTCTCCTTTTTTGTATGCGGATCTGCATTGTCACCTCCGCGCAATACATAGAGGAAAAAGAGGCAATAAGCTCTCCGGAATTTTTTATGGAAGAGCAGTTTGATGTTGTTTCCTATGATCCAAATACAGGAGAAGAGACAATATCGACAATGTATGCCAAAGACACATATATCATGAAAGAGTATAACAAAGTATTATCGGCTGCAATGGAGAAAGAAGGTAATCAGAAGTTTGATAAAAAGTCTTTTGATGCCTCCTTTACGTTAGTTCAACCGGGATACAATCCGGAGGAATCAAATAAAGTGAAACCACTGACGGTAATAGGCAATGATGATAGATACAGAATGGCGAATAGCCCTTATCCTAACGGATGTATTTTGTATCTGAGAAATGGATATGACACGAATGGCGACGGGGCAGCAGATACATGGTGGACAGGTTCCGCATCAATGGTCGGTAAACAAGTATTATTAACCGCTGCGCACTGTTATTATAAAAGTGATTACGGTTGGGTAAAGCAGAGCAGAACCTATGTCAATCAGCATAGTGGAACCCTTAACAGCACCTGGGAATGGCCAAGCTCTTGGGTATGCCCGTCAAACTATACAAGCACACAAGATTACAAGTATGACTGGTGCGTTGTTAGGATGCAAAACGCAATAGGCAGCACTACAACCGGCTATTTCGGGTACGGTAACGCCGGAGCGAATTCAATGCTGAATAACAGTTATATTGTCGCGGGATATCCTGGACAACAAGGATTTACAATCTTTAGATACGGGTGTTCCGGCACTGTCACCAGCGAAGATTATTATATGACCCGATATAATGCCGACATGTCGCCGGGGCAAAGCGGAGGTCCTGTTTATTCGGGTACGATTGTTTGGGCGGTTAATACATATCAGGCGTCAACCTACAACATGGGGAACAAGATTACAGCGTGGTGCTTTGAATTAATAACAAATGCCCGTAATGCAACGCAATAAGAAAGTGTTGTTGCTCAAAAGATGCTAGAAAACATCCCCTATACCGATGCCATAAGCGAAGGAGGCTCCCGCATATCAATCAATGCGGGAGCTTTTTTATCGTTTTCTCTTTAAGACGATTTAAGACGATTCCCGCCGCCTTATGAAAAGCCCGGTCAATAAAAGCACGGTGCCGCAAAGTGCTAAATGTAATAAAAAGTAAGCTCAAAGAAAAGATTTTTGATTCTATTATACTTTAACTACACTATTAATTTATTCAGTAGAGCGCTAAACTGCTTTTTCATGCTTTCAGTTTAACTTTATCATAATGAGGAGTTTTTGTAAATGCTTACCTTAACTTGGTTTCTTTTCTTGTTTCCGTGAAAAGTTACTCAAAAAGAGCGGGACAGGAAAGTTTGAGTTTCCCCACAGCAAGAAAAATAGCAGAAACATACCCGACTATTCTTTTGTTTATAAAGGTCAAAGCCGCCCCAATCAGTATAAAGGTTAACGGAATAAGAAACAGGTTTAGAAGTATATTTAAGAATAGGTGAAGGATGTATTCGGAATAAACAACTGAATTTACCGAGTAAAAAATAACATTCATTAAAAAAATAATGACGGTATAAACCATCAAAAGTGATGCCAACACAAAAATGCCGCTTATATAATAAAACGGTACCGCACTTTTTAACGAAACCAAATATTCATACGCATTATTTAGTTTAGCTTTTATAAAATATTCAAAGGAAATAAACATACATAATATCGCAAGCGGATATGATATTAGCAGTGATTGCCCTAATAGCATTAAAGGGCTGCTTGCGCCTATCGTTCGGCTCGTCATAAATGCCATTGACGCCAAAACAAATACTACGGCTAAAATCAGCAGCAGCTTGCTCTTAAATAGTCTTTTTAACTGCAACTTAAACAACCGCACGGTTGTACCCCCTTTGTTAAGACCGTTTCGCATCAATTTCGTAATTGTGCGGTCAAATCTTAAATATGCTTTTGTTGTTAAACTATTAGCACGCTTTCTATACTTAAATAACAATTAGAATACTGCTATATGCATAGAGCTTAAATGAATTGAGGAATCTTCTCCTTTTTATCGCCTTTATTGAACTGTGATACTGTGATAGTGACACTATTACAGTTGTATAATAGCATAATACATATTTTATGTCAATAAGAATATAGAAAAAATAAATGTTGACAAAAAATATTTTTTAAAGCAGTATAAGCGTGTAATATATTTAATGTTATATTCTACACTTATAAATAAAAGGATGAAATAGCCCAAAAATGTAACAATGAAGCTTTATAGGAGAAGATGTGATGAATAAAATTGTATTGGATTTTAGAGGTTCCCGGTACCTTGGGGAAGTATACAAGGTCATTAAGGAAGGTATGGGGTTTCCCGATAATTGCGGTGAAAACCTTGACGCTTTATGGGATTTTTTTTGGGGATATTCTTTACTGCCGTTAACTATAGAAATAAAAAATATGTCTGATTTTACGCATCGCAGTGATAGTAACAAGGATTATATTAATGATATGTACAAGGTTTTTGACCGCATACATAACGAGTTTCAGAATATAGTTTTTGTTTTTACAGAAGACTAATATTAAAATTAAAAGCTCTCATTTCCACTTTTTTTGGAAATGAGAGCTTTTTGTTATTCTTTATTCTTCCGTTTCGTTTTCTTCCGGCATTTCGGGGGCTATAATAACGCCCAGTTCCTCAGTTTTTTCGTTTTCATTTGCCGTTTCATCCTTTGCCTGTTTCGGGTCTTTACCCTCCATAATGGCATAAAACTCAGGGCCTTCTATCTTTTCCTTTTCAAATAGATATTCAGCAACTGCTATGAGTCTGTCTTTATGCTCTGTTAATGTGCTTTTGCATTCATCATAACATTCGCTAACTATTCTTTTAACCTCTGCGTCTATCTGTGCTGCGACGGTTTCTGAAAAGTTTCTTATATGG
>DASRNG010000146.1:0-12170 GCA_035647555.1 Oscillospiraceae bacterium
GAAATTGCTTTTTTTGGCGGCAGTTTTACGGCAATACCAAAAAAGCTTATGCTTACATATCTTGAAACCGCAAATCAGTTTAGAGACAGCGGTATTTTTAGCGGCATTAGAATATCAACACGCCCTGACGCTGTTTCGGACGAAACTCTTGCTTTATTAAAGACTTATGGCGTCACTTCAATAGAGCTTGGCGCTCAAAGCACAGATGATTATGTGCTAATGAAAAACGGCAGAGGGCATACAGCACTTGAAATAAAACAGGCATCTGAAAGGGTAAAAAAACATGGGTTTTCTTTAGGTCTTCAAATGATGACGGGGCTATATAAAAGCACGGTAGAGAAAGACATTAAAACCTGTACCGACATAATAGCCCTAAAACCTGACACAGTTCGCATTTACCCTACTATTGTGATAAAAGGCACACACCTTGAAACGCTTTATAACAAAGGTGAATATACACCGCAAACGCTTGAAGAGGCGGTGGATTTATGCTCTTTAATGCTGCCTTTATTTCATGAAAATAACATAAAGGTTATACGGCTAGGGCTTCACTCAGCAGGTACAATTGAAAAAGGGTATATAAAAGGTCCATATCACCCCTCCTTTGGAGAGTTATGCAGTAGCAGGATTTATCTTAAAAAGGCACTAAATAAACTAAAGAACCTGCCAAAAGGTGAATATACCATAACAGTAAATCAAAAAGAGCTTTCTAAAATGATAGGGCAAAAGAGAATAAATATAGAAAAACTAAAAAAACACGGCTACTACTGCACAGTAAAGGGCGAAAACGTAGCACAATATAAATTAGAAATAGAGAAAAAATGAAACGGTGAAATGTGAATGTATTTAAGGTCATTAACAATGCAAGGCTTCAAGTCTTTTCCTGATAAAACAACGCTTAATTTCGGCAAAGGTATTACAGCGGTAGTAGGACCTAACGGTAGCGGAAAAAGCAATATATCTGATGCAGTGCGCTGGGTTCTTGGTGAGCAGTCTACAAAATCACTTCGTGGTGCGAAGATGGAAGATGTGGTGTTTGCAGGTACCACAGAGCGCCGCGCTGTTAGTTATGCTGAAGTTACCTTAAAACTTGACAATTCTGATAAAAGCTTAAAAGCCGACAAGTCAGAAGTTAGCGTAACAAGGCGGTATTACCGCTCTGGAGAGAGCGAATACAAGCTTAACGGCGAAACTGTAAGGCTTAAAGATATTCACGAGCTGTTTATGGATACGGGGCTTGGAAAGTCAGGCTATTCTATGGTTAGCCAAGGTAGAATTAACGATATGATTTCAGCAAAGTCTACCGAAAGGCGTAATATGTTTGAAGAGGCGGCAGGGATTTCGCATTACCGCTACCGCCGAACAGACTCATTAAAAAGGCTTGACCAAGCAGAGGAAAACTTAGTAAGGCTAAGAGATATTTTAGCAGAGCTTGAAAGCAGAGTAGAGCCTTTGAGGATACAAAGTGAAAAGGCAGAGCAGTTTTTAACATATGCTACCGAAAGAAAAGACTTAGAAATAGGGCTTTGGCTTCGCACGATAGATAAGACGAAAGAAAATTTAGTAGGGCAGGAAACAAAGCTTACAGCCGCAGATACACAGTATAAATCGGCTGAAAGAGAGCTTGCTGAGATTGAGGCAAAAATAGAAAGCGCCCATTCTGAAATACAGGAAATAACGGTGCAAATAGATGAAAAAAGACGGGCATCATTTGAAATTGACGAGAAAGCCTTGTCACTTAGCGGTGAAATTGCCGTTCTTGAAAACTCTATAGAGCATAATAACGAGGCAATACTGAGAATACAGCGTGACAAACTTTTAGAAGATGATGTAAATAAACATCTTGCAGGGCAAACAGAGGAAGCTGAAAAAGAAATTGCTGATTTAGAGGTAGTAATAGACAATGAAAAGGCAAAGCTTTTAGAAGTTACAGAAAAGCTTCAAGCCCTTTCTGGCAAAAGCGAGCTTGCGGCAGGGGAGTATGAAACCCTTTCAGAGGATTTATCCCGCTTGTCTATAGAGCTTTCTGACTGCCGTGTGGCAATATCACAAGGGAATTCATTGGCGCTTGAGATAGACTCAAGAATAAAGGCGATAGAAGAAAACGAAAAAGAGAATGCTACGCTTATAAAACTTCTTACAAGCCAAAGTAAAAATGCGGAAAATAGCCTTTTACATACAAAAGAAAAATTAACAGAGCATAACAACGCACTTGAAGGGCTTGTTATGTTAACACACCAAAGAGAGAAAAAGGCAAAAGAGTTAAAAGAGCGGGAAAACAATCTAAAAAATGAGTTAATGCAGACAGAGTCTAAAGCCTCCATGCTTTTAGATTTAGAAAGGAATATGGAAGGGTATTACGGCTCCGTTAAAGCCGTTATGAGAGAAGTTAAAAGAGGAACGCTTACAGGTGTTCACGCTCCCATTTCGCAGCTTATAACGGTAGAGGGAAAGTATGCACTTGCAATTGAAACGGCGCTTGGCGCTTTTCTTCAAAATATAGTTACTGATACAGAAAACGACGCTAAAAAGGCAATATCATTTCTAAAAAGCAGCAATTCTGGCAGAGCCACATTTTTACCGCTTACAGCAATAAAAGGGAAAATGCTTGAAGACAGGTCCTTAAATGACTGTTTTGGATTTATAGGCATTGCCTCAAACCTTGTATCGCACGATAAAAAATATAAGGAGATAATACTTTCACAACTTGGCAGAACTGTTGTAGCAGACGATATGGACAGTGCCGTTGTGATAGCTAAAAAATATGGCTACCGCTTCAAGGTTGTAACGCTTGACGGTCAGGTAGTAAATGCAGGCGGCTCAATAACAGGCGGCTCAAAAACACACACAGCAGGCATACTAAGTAGAGGAAATGAGATAGAAAGGCTTAATAAAAGCGCAGAAAAAATAAAGAGAACGCTTAGCACCTTGGCGGCAGACGCGAAAAGTGCGGTAGAAAAATACAGCCAATCAGAGGCAAACCTTACAGCACACAAAAGTGAAATAACGTCACTAAATGAAGAATTAATTCGCTTTGAAAGCCAGTGGGAGTTAAAAAAAGGGCAGCTTGAAACGGCAAACTCATCAAAAAGCATGCAAGAAGATGAAAAAAATAGTATTATAATAAGAAAAGAAAAGATTTTAAGTGAAACAGAAAATGAGCAGAAAAAACTCACTGCACTACAAAACGAAATATCTAAAATAGAAAACAGCTTATCAGAGCTTACAGGTAACAGAGAAAGCCTAAACCATGCCCGTGAACAGTTAATTTCAAAACTACAAGAAATTAATCTGCAAATTCTTTCTAGCGAGAAAGAGATTGAGGCAAAAAAAGAAACGATAGACAGACTACAAAGGCGAGGCTCTTCGCATAAGGATAGAATAGAGCAGCTTGACTTTGAAATTAAAGAAATTGAGAACAAAAACTTTGATATAAAAGAGCAAATAAAGCAAACTAAAATAAGGTCCGAAAAGCTAACTGAGGATAAAAACAGCTTTGAAAACACGATTAATGAGCTTATAAAACAGCGTGAACAGTTTGAAATGCAAAGCGGGAAACTACGTTTACTTGAGCGGTCAAAATCTACTGAAAGAGAGGCACTAAGTAGAGAGGTTGTGCGCCTTGAGGAACGAAAAGGGGCTATGATGCGTGAATATGATGATGTTTGCGCAAAGCTTTTTGAAGAATATGAGCTAACAAGGCGTGAGGCAGAGCAATTAGGAATTGTTATAGAGAATGTAGGACAGTCACAAAAAAGGCTTTCAGAGCTGAAAAGCAAAATAAAAGCACTTGGCAGTGTAAATGTTGCCGCTATTGATGAATACCGTGAAGTGTCTGAGCGTTATTTATTTTTAGGCGGTCAAATAGAGGATATAGAAACCTCTAAAAAAGAACTTATAAAAATGATAAATGAATTAACAGAAAAGATGGCAAAACTCTTTTCAGAAAGCTTTGTTGCAATTAACGAAAGTTTTTCAAATACTTTTAGCGAGCTTTTTGAGGGAGGAAAGGCACAGCTAAAGCTTACAGACGAAGATGACGTGCTTGAAAGCGGTATAGAAATAAACGTGCAGCCGCCAGGCAAAAATATACAGAATATTGACCTTTTATCAGGCGGAGAAAAGGGTTTGTCTGCTATTGCGCTTTTATTTGCAATGCTAAAAGTTTCGCCGTCACCCTTTTGCATATTTGATGAGGTAGAAGCGGCACTTGACGATGTAAACGTAAACAGATATGCCTCTTATCTTAGAACAATGTCACCAAATATTCAGTTTATTTTGATAACTCACAGGCGTGGAACTATGGAAGAAAGCGATATGCTTTATGGCGTAACAATGCAGGAAAAAGGCGTTTCAAAACTGCTTGAGCTAAAAACAGCGCAAATGGTGAAGCAGTTAGGGCTGGAGTAGCCTATTAAATATGAGTAGAGGTAGTAAATATGGGATTATTTAAAAAGATTAATTTTGGTCTTAGAAAAACCAGAAATAGCATGTCTGGCGCAGTAGACAATGTTCTTGACAGCTACACCTCAATAGATGCAGAGCTTTTTGACGAGCTTGAAGAAGCCCTTGTTATGGGTGATGTTGGGGTAACAACAGCAGGTGATATTACAACAAAATTAAATGACAGTGTGCGTAAAAAGGGCATAACAGACCCAAAACAAATTAGGGAAGAGATTATAGAGATTGTTGCCGAAATGCTGCAAGGCGGAGAGGATATGGGGCTTATCACAGTTCCGTCAATAATCCTTGTAATAGGTGTAAACGGTGTTGGTAAAACAACCACAATAGGTAAAATGGCAGCAATGTACAAGGCGCAAGGCAAGAAAGTAATTATGGCAGCGGCAGACACTTTTAGAGCCGCAGCTATTGACCAACTGCAAATTTGGGCAGACAGAGCAGGCGTAGAAATCGTAAAGCATAAAGAGGGGGCAGATCCTGCCGCCGTAATTTTTGATACAATATCAGCCGCAAAGAGCAGAAACTGTGATATAATAATATGCGACACGGCAGGCAGGCTTCATAATAAGAAAAACTTAATGAATGAGCTTGAAAAAATATACAAAGTTATAGATAGAGAGCTGCCGTATTCAGATAGGGAAGTTCTTTTAGTGCTTGATGCCACAACAGGGCAAAATGCTATAAATCAGGCAAAAGAGTTTAAGAATATAGCAGAAATTACAGGTATAGCCCTTACAAAGCTTGACGGTACGGCAAGGGGCGGTGTGGTGCTTGGCATAAAAAATGATTTGAATATACCCGTAAAATTTGTGGGAGTTGGCGAGGGTATTGACGATTTGCAGCCATTTAACCCAGTTGCATTTGCTAAAGGGCTTTTTGAGTCGCTTCCAGAGGATTTTGAGGAAGACGAGCCAGAATATATAGAGGTAATGAAAAAGGCGGATTTAAATGCAAAGGCGGCAGAACAAGAAGAATTAGCAGAAATCCTGCAAGAAGAAACACAAAAACTTGAGGAAGAACCTGAGGAAAAGATACAGGATATAGAAGAAACTCAAGAAAAGGTGCAAAAAGATACACAAGATACAAAGGAACAAGAAGATACAGAAAAAACAGATGATACAGAAGAAACAAAAGACGAAGAAAAGCCAGAGGAAGACGGTAAAAAGAAAAAAGGCTTTTTCGGAAGGATTTTTGGATGAAGAAGTTTTTAATAGCATCACATAATTTGAAAAAGCAAAACGAGTTATCACGCATATTAGAGCCGCTTGGTATAACGGTAATAACGGCGGAAAAGGCAGGCTTTACCTTAACAGATGTAGAAGAAACAGGTGAAACATTTGAGGAAAATGCCCTACTGAAAGCCAGAAACGGCGCTAAAGAGGGGAATATGCCTTGCGTTGCTGATGATTCAGGTCTTTGTGTTGACTATCTTGGCGGCGCTCCTGGAATATATTCTGCAAGATATGCGGGAGAACATGGTAACGATGAAAAGAATATAGAAAAGCTGATTTTTGAGCTTAAAGATGTTCCAAAAGAGAAAAGAACAGCCCGCTTTATGTCTGTTGTTGCATGTGTTTTCCCCTCTGGCAGAGAGATAGTTTGCAAAGGGGAATGTGAGGGTGAAATTGGCTTTAAGGCTAAAGGAAATGGCGGATTTGGTTATGACCCTATTTTTTATGTAGGTGGTAAAAGCTTTGGGGAGTTAGACTCAGAGAGTAAAGATATATTAAGCCACAGAGGAAAAGCTCTTAAAAAACTGAGAGAGGAATTATTATGAAACGTATATGGAAGGTACTGCTATCAATTTTGCTCGTTTTCGCTTTGATTATTGCATCGCTTGGCACTCTTTTGTTTTTTATGACAAGAGAAACTAAAGACCCTATAGTGGATTATGAAACGACGAATCCTTATATAACGGAACGTGGCAAAGCATTTGTATCGGCACACCGCTCTGGAGGGGGGCAGTTTCCGGAAAACACTTTAATGGCATTTGAAAACTGTATTAAAAGCAAAGAATTTAACACAGACATTTTTGAGTTTGATTTGCATATAACGAAAGATGGAGAGTTAATACTACTGCACGACTCCACGCTTGACCGCACTACAGATTCTGTTGAAGCGTTGGGTGTTGAAAAAGCAAAGCCGTCTGACTATACATATGATGAAATTAGAAAACTTAATTTCGGAGAAAGTTTTATAGATGAAAGCGGAAACAAGCCTTATAAAGGTCTTAGAGGCGACAATATCCCTGAAAACCTAAAGGCGGTAAAGCTTGAAACGGTGCTTGACTATCTACAGGCAAATGGTGACTTTAGCTATATAATAGAAATTAAAAACAGCGGTGAGCTTGGGGAAAAAGCGGCGGATAAGCTTTATAAAATCCTTTCTGAAAGAGAAATGCTTCCAAAGGCGATTATAGGCACATTCCATGTAAATGTTAGCAAATATATGGATAAAGCCCATCCCGATATGCTTCGCTCTTGCAGTTTAACAGAGGGAATAGTGTTTTATATGTGCGCATTTTTTGGCATTGACAAAGAGGTGGGCAGCTTTAATTACAAAGCCCTGCAAATACCAAGCAGTGCTTTTGTTATAAACACAGGAACAACACGAGTTGTAAACTATGCACATAAACACAATATCGCTGTACAGTACTGGACTGTAAATGATGAAAAGGAAATGAAATACCTTAATGAAATAGGTGCAGATGCAATTATTACAGACTACCCCGAAAAGGCATATGCAGTTATAAATTCTCTCGATAGCGGCGAATTAGTTTAATACAAAAGGGGGGCTAAAAATCAGCTCCCCTTAAAATTTGACAAAAGTTTATTTAGGTATATAATATAAGTATATTTCAGGGGCGGGTGTAATTCCCCACCGGCAGTAAAGTCTGCGAGCCGCAAAAGCGGCTGATTGAGTGAAACTCTCAAACCGACGGTATAGTCCGGATGAAAGAAATAGTTTTTTTTACTATTGCCCGATTTATCGGTTTTTTTACTTTTAAAGGGGGCATTATTTTGAACAGAGAAACATTAAAAAAATACGTTACAATTGCAGTGCTTTCGGCTTTTGCGTTTATGGCAGTAGCTTTTGGCAGAATACCTGGTGTACTGTTTTTGTCGTATGAACCAAAAGACGTAATTATAACCATTGGCGGCTTTTTATTCGGTCCGTTTGCAAGCGTTTTAATCTCAGTTATAGTATCTTTTTTAGAAATGGTTACAATAAGCTCTACAGGCATAATCGGCTTTTTTATGAATGTTCTTGCAACTTGTTCATTTGCGACTACGGCATCTTTAATATATAAGAAAAAACGCACAATTAAAGGTGCAGCCATGGGGCTTTTAACAGGTGTTATAACGGCAACAGCTATTATGCTGCTTTGGAACTTCATAGTAACACCAATATTTATGCACATTCCCCGCGAAGATGTTGTAAAACTTCTTGTTCCTGCAATTTTACCTTTTAATCTATTAAAAGGGGGAATAAACACCGCTTTAACAATGCTGCTTTATAAACCTATAAGCTCTGCACTGCGAAAGGCTCAGCTTTTACCAGCTCAAACATCGCCCATTAAAAAAAGGCAAAGTATCGGCGCTGCATTTGTGTCACTTATAATACTTTTAACATGTATTATTTTTATTTTAGCGCTGAAAGGAATAATTTAATAACCAATCAATATACTGTATCTGAAAGTGTTAAATCAGGTTATTACCTTTTAATTTACAGAAAACTATTGACAAAGGAATTTAAAGTAGATAGAATTTCTTTATCCGCCTTGAGCGAAAAGTATTTTTTAGGAGTGTTTTTGTATGATTTTTGATAAGGTTAGGGCAATAATATGCGAACAACTTGACCTTGACGAGGATAAAGTAACATTGGAGTCTGACATTTTAGACGACCTTGGAGCTGATAGCCTTGATGTTATAGACCTTATTATGTCTTTTGAAGATGAGTTTGATATTGAAATCCCAGACGAGGAGATAGAAGGAATAAAAACAATAGATGACCTTGTTAAATATATAGAGGAGCATTAAATAATAGATGTCACAGAATCAGAAGAAACTTGTAGAGGAAATAACCTCCATGGAGGATGACTTTGCAAAATGGTATACGAATATTGTAAAAAAAGCAGATTTAATTGACTATTCAAGCGTTAAAGGCTGCATGGTTATTCGCCCTTACGGCTACGCCATTTGGGAGTATATACAAAAGGACCTTGACAGAAGATTTAAGGAAACAGGGCATGAAAATGTCTATATGCCGCTTTTTATTCCAGAGTCACTTCTTCAGAAAGAGAAAGACCATGTAGAGGGTTTTGCGCCAGAGGTTGCTTGGGTAACCCACGGCGGAGATGAAAAGCTTACAGAGCGGCTTTGTGTTCGCCCCACCTCTGAAACGCTTTTTTGCGAGCATTATTCAAATGTTATAGAATCCCACAGGGATTTGCCAAAGCTTTATAACCAGTGGTGCAATGTGGTGCGCTGGGAAAAAACAACACGCCCGTTTTTACGCTCACGAGAGTTTCTATGGCAAGAGGGGCACACAGCCCATGCCACAAAACAGGAGGCCATTGAGGAGACGGAGCGTATGCTCAATGTATATGCCGATTTTTGCCGTGAAACGCTTTCAATGCCCGTTGTAAAGGGCAGGAAAACAGAAAGTGATAAATTTGCAGGGGCAAAAGCCACATATGCTATTGAGGCGCTAATGCACGACGGAAAGGCACTTCAAGCTGGCACCTCTCACTATTTTGGAGATGGATTTGCTAAAGTTTTTGACATAACATATACAGATAAAGACAATACATTACAATATGTCCACCAAACCTCTTGGGGCGTTACAACACGCCTTATCGGCGGCATGATTATGTCACACGGGGACAATAATGGGCTTGTAGTACCGCCTGCAGTGGCGCCAATACAAGTTGTAATACTGCCCGTAGCCCAGCATAAAGAGGGTGTTCTTGACAAAGCAAATGAACTTAAAGCACAGCTTCAGAAGAACTTTAGGGTAAAGATTGACGAATCTGACAATTCAGCAGGCTGGAAGTTTGCAGAGTATGAAATGAAAGGTGTGCCTATTAGGCTTGAAATAGGCCCTCGTGATATAGAAAAAGAGCAGTGCGTATTAGTTCGCCGTGATAACAGAGAAAAAAGCTTTGTAAAGCTTTCAGAACTTGAAACGGCTATAGATGATATGCTTAAAGATATTTCTGTTTCTCTTTATGAAAAAGCGCTTAAAAATCAAAAAGACCGTACATATATTTGCCATACGGCAGACGAGATTATAAAAGTACTCTCTGAAAAGGGAGACGGTTTTATTAAAGCCATGTGGTGCGAAAGTGAAGAGTGTGAGGATAAGATAAAAGAGCAGACAGGCGTCGGCTCACGCTGCATACCATTCGAGCAAGAGGCTTTGGGCGATAAATGTGTTTGCTGCGGCAAACCTGCTAAAACCATGCTTTATTGGGGAAAAGCGTATTAATCTATAAACAAAATGATAAAACGCGGGTATATAACCTGCGTTTTATTCGTACTTGCAACATACGCACTTTGTGTGCTATATTTTATTTGTTACAAGAGGGGAGACGGATATGCAAGAGACAAAAGATTTTCCAGAAACTTTAGAGCAGTGGCGAGGGCATTGGGAAGGTATTTTAGACAAAGGCGGCAACCCCTTTCTTTGCCCCGGTGCAGACGACACAAAAAGAAGGCTTGTATGGACAAGTAAAAAGGAAGAAACAGAGCCATATGTTCTACTTAGTGAAAATGAATCTTTAGAAAAAGCTTTGCAAGTAAATGCAAAAAGAGTTTCACTTCCAAACGCTGTTGTAGACTCAAACCATGCAGAGTTTTCTAATCTTTTGCCAAATAAGACGTATTTTTATAGGTGTATTACAAATCAAAGAAAGTCAGATATATACTCTTTTAGCACAAAAGAGAAAACTGATTCGTTTAGCTGTATCTATGTTGCAGACGTACACGTTGGCAGCAGTAATGAAAACCCCAATATTTTAATAGAAACGGGTTTTTGTTTACATAAAGTGCTTTTAGAGGCGCTAAACCGCAGACCGAATATTTCAATGATATTATCAGGAGGGGACCAAGCGAGCGCTGGCAAATCTGAAGAATATCGGGGCTTTTCTGCATCTCCCATTCTTTCAAAAATTCCTGTAAACTGTATAATAGGAAACCATGATAAGAAAGACTTTGTGTATCCATACTTTTTCAATAACCCGAATTATGAGATAGACGGCTCACATTCTTTTATGGGCAGCGACCATTGGTTTACACATAATAACGCACTTTTCGTTTGTATAGATAGCAACAACCCTTGTATAAATGACCATATAAAAACCTTTAAGGCAGCATTTTCAGAAAACCCAGACTGTAAATGGAAAATAGTTATGATACACCACGATTTATTCGGTGGACATAATAAAAATCGAAAGAGAGAAAACGATTTACTTGCAATGCTTTTTGTTCCGCTTATTGATAAATACGGTATTGATTTAGTTACAGGCGGACACAACCACTTTTACAATCGTTCGCATGTTTTATATAACAGAAAAATTTCTGAAAGGACAGATGGTGTAAGCGAAATTATTAACCCCAAAGGCACAATCTTTCTTGCCTCTGGCTCTGTAAACAGCCCAAGGAGAGGGAAAAAGCATTACACAAAGGGGCAATACTGCGCAGTAGACCATATTTCAGAAAACGATAGAATTTATAATATATTTGACTTTAATGGTGATAAACTCACTATGAATTCATACATTTTCAATCAAAAAGAACCGTTTGAGAAACTTACAATAGTAAAACACGGTAACGATGGCGGGCATAAAAAGAGTGGACTTCCTTTTTATTATACCTTATGCCGACCGATAACGCTTCTTTACGGTATTATAAACAATAAAATAGAGGTAAAACGACTCAATAAAAAAGGAATATTTAACAAAAGATAAAAATACAAAGAAATAGTGACATATTTATATAAAAAAGTTAGTAAAAGCTATTCCATTTTATAAACTTTTATGATACAATTACAAAGGCTAAGCCGAAACGGCGTTTTGGCTAACACTTTAGGAGGGTATAGGAATGGAAGAAAATAAACTTTATAAAATCATTGCAATAACTCTTGCATTAGCTATTGTTTTCACTATTATCACTTCAAATGTTGTTTCAATTACAGGAATAACACTTCTCAAATCTGGTGGCACTGCTATGGTTGATACAAACCAAAAGCCACAAGAAGACGCACCACCTGCAGGTGATGTAAATAGTAACGGCGACAATAGCGGTGATAACACCGATGACACAACCGCAGGCTCTGTTGATGCTAACGCAAATACAGGAAGCGACAAAACCACTCAAGGCGGCGGTACAACCACTACAAAACCGCAAGGCACAGCACAAAAAAGTAAGGCAGACATTGTTAAGATTTTCAATGAAGCAGTAAATAACACTAAAAAATATCAGGGAACCGTAGAAATTAAAAGAAAACAAGGTACAACAACAACTATCTTGGCTATAAGTCCTGAAGCTGTCCGAGGCACAGCAGAAGATATGCTTCCAAATGACTGGCCAAAAGAGAAAACCGGAACATATACAAAGGGTGTTAATGCTGAAGGCGATTCCATTAATAGAATACTTCCTCCAGATAAGCAGACATATGGAAGTAAGTTAACCGAGGCGGGAGTTAAA
>DASRNG010000147.1:0-4597 GCA_035647555.1 Oscillospiraceae bacterium
ATTAAAAGCTCTCATTTCCACTTTTTTTGGAAATGAGAGCTTTTTGTTATTCTTTATTCTTCCGTTTCGTTTTCTTCCGGCATTTCGGGGGCTATAATTACGCCCTGCTCTTTATCCTCTTGTTTTTCTTCTGCCGTTTCATCTTTTGCCTCATTAGGGTCTTTCCCATCCATAATGGCATAGAACTCAGGGCCTTCTATCTTTTCTTTTTCAAATAGATATTCAGCAACTGCTATGAGCCTGTCTTTATGCTCTGTTAATGTGCTTTTGCATTCATCATAACATTCGCTAACTATTCTTTTAACCTCTGCGTCTATCTGTGCTGCGACGGTTTCTGAAAAGTTTCTTATATGGTTATAGTCTTTGCCAAGAAAAACTTCTTGATTATTTTGACCAAGGGAAATAGGCCCTAAAACATCACTCATACCATATTTCGTAACCATTTGCCTTGCTATTTCTGTTGCTCTTTCAATATCGTTAGATGCGCCTGTGCTAACGTCGCTTAAGATAATTTCCTCTGCAACCCTGCCGCCAAGCAGAACGATAATATTCTCTATCATATACCTTTTTGTAATATAGGTGGCGTCTTCCTGTGGTCGGTGAAGCGTGTAGCCGCCTGCCATGCCACGTGGGATAATGGATATTTGCTGAACTTTGTCCTGCGTGGGCTGGTAGTACGATACAACGGCGTGACCTGCCTCGTGGTAGCCTGTTATTTTTATATCCTGCTCTTTAATATGCTTTTGAGATTTCTTCTCGGCCCCTATTAATACTTTAATTGTTGCCTCGTCAATCTCTGCCATTGTGATTGCCTTTTTTTTGCGTTTGGCAGAAAGCAGTGCCGCCTCGTTCAAAAGATTTTCAAGGTCTGCCCCTGTAAAACCTACGGTAGAGCGCGCAATATCTTTTAGCACTACATCTGGCGCTAAGGGCTTGCCACGTGCGTGTACTTTCAGTATTTCCTCACGCCCTCTTAAATCTGGGTAGCCAACAGCCACTTGCCTGTCAAATCTGCCAGGTCTTAAAAGTGCTGGGTCAAGGATATCGTGCCGGTTTGTTGCCGCTATAACTATTACGCCCTCGTTTTTACCAAAGCCGTCCATCTCTACAAGAAGCTGGTTTAGAGTTTGCTCTCTCTCGTCATGACCGCCGCCCATGCCAGCACCCCTGTGCCTGCCTACGGCATCTATTTCATCTATAAATATTATGGATGGAGAGCTTTTTTTAGCTTGGTCAAAAAGGTCTCGTACTCTTGACGCTCCAACACCCACATACATTTCTACAAAGTCAGAACCCGAAATTGAGAAAAAGGGAACATCAGCCTCGCCCGCTACTGCTCTTGCAAGCAGTGTTTTACCTGTGCCGGGAGGGCCTACGAGCAGTACACCTTTCGGTATTCTTGCGCCAAGTTCGTTAAATCTTGCCGGCTCTTTCAAAAACTCAACAATCTCTGAAAGTTCCTCTTTTTCCTCCTCGGCACCTGCCACCTCGTTAAATGTGGTTTTATTCTTTTCGTCTTTTCCGTGTTTTACTCTGGCTTTGCCAAAGTTCATAGCACGGTTATTCTCTGTACTTATTGTGCTGCCCATCTTTTTCATCATATAAAAGGCAAACAAGCTTGCCGCTGCAACAAGCAGCATAACAGGCAGCATACTCACCCACCAGTTTCTTGCCTCGCCTCTTATATAATCAGCTTTTACGGGTGCATCAGAATGTTTTTCATTGTACTCGACAATGCTTTTGTGGACATCGTCAATAAACATATTTACGTTTGGAACGGTGTATCTATAAACAGTTTCTGGGTTTTCCCTGAGACTATAACGTAAAATGCCCGAGCCAATATTTAGCTCGTACTGCTCTACCTTATTATCCTTAAATAACTCTACAATTTCATAATACATTACCTTTTTTACAGTTTTTTCAGATACTGTGTAATATGAAATTAGCATAATCAAAATAAACGGTATAATTATATATGGAAGAAGAGCCTTTAATTTCTGATTTTTGTTTATGATAACCCACTCCTTTACTTTGCGTATATCTTCGGTTTTAGTACACCGACATACGGAAGATTTCTGTATAATTCATCATAGTCAAGCCCGTACCCTACAACAAACTCATTTGGAACTACCTTGCCAATATAGTGAGCATTTATTTCAACCTCACGGCGTTCAGGCTTGTCAAGTAGTGTGCATATGCGAATACTTGCAGCATTCCTCGCATACAGCATTTCACAAATATAGCTTAAAGTCTTGCCGCTGTCAAGTATATCTTCAACAATCAAAACGTTTTTACCCTCAATGTTATTATCAAGGTCTTTTATTATTCTAACAGCTCCCGATGACTTTAACCCCGAACCATAGCTTGATACTGACATAAAATCAATTCGGCACGGTATATCTATCGCACGCATAAGGTCTGCCATAAAGACAATTGACCCTTTGAGAACGCTTATTAAAAGCAAATCTTTACCTTTATAGTCACGGCTTATTTGCTGTCCTAGTTCTTTTACCGTTTCATGAAGTTCGTCCTCACTAATTAGCACCTTATCAATATCACCTATCATATATTTTCTCCTTCAATCTTAATAACATTCGCCGAATTTTCTGTTACAGCATTTTTTGCATTTACACCAAACCCCATAACCCATACCACTCCGTTGTTATCTGCCAAAACTGGAATAGAGTTTCTTAAATAAACATCAATTTTTTCTTCTGAAAAAAGTTTTTTTAATGTTTTTGTTACATTTCTGTTATAAAGAGTGATTTTATCACCTTGTTTTCTACCTCTTAACATTAGCTTTCCTGATATAGTATCACAATCAATAAAATCTTTCGTTAACAAATCATTAATTCTTGAGGTGCAAACACTTTTGCTTTTTATTATATATTTACCAGTATTTACTGAAAACTCAATATTAGGAATTGCTATTTCAGATAGTGTTTCATATTGCTTTTCTCCGTAAAACATGAGCTTTTTTTCTTTTCGCTCTACAAAAAGATTTTTAGCAATTTGAACTTTGCCGCCGTGTATTAACACAGAGTCTATAGCATTTATCATTTCCTCACTGCCGTGGTTTTCCCCCGTACTGTCTTTTACAACTTTAATAAAGGTGCGGCTTCGTATTGGCTTTTTGGCACTAAGTAAAACTTTTGTGTCAAACTCATTATCACCTATTTTAGCTTTGCTATAAAGCTCATCGCTTAAACTGCTTAAAAAAACTTCATCTTCACCTGCTAATCTACTTAGCCTTAAAGCGGCAAATACAGCGCCGGAATTTATGGATAAAAGCTCTGGAATTACTTTGTTTCGGATTCTATTTCGTGAATAATCATTACAAAGATTAGAGGAATCTGTAACATAGGAAAGCTTATTATCGTCACAATACTTCAAAACCTCGTCTCTTGAGCATTCGATAATAGGTCTTATTATATTCCCTCTTACAGGGGGAATACCGCCCACACCTTTTAGTGCTGCACCACGTGTTATGTTGAGAAGCACCGTTTCAAAATTATCGTTAGCCGTATGTGCTGTTGCAATTTTTTGTGCGCCAAACTTTTCAGCTGCCCTCTCAAACAGTTTATATCTAAGATTTCTTGCACATTCCTCTATTCCAAGCTTAGATTGTTTCGCTGTTTTTTCGCAGTCTATCTTTTCAGTTATCAGCGGAATATTTAAGCTTTTGCATAGCTTTCTTACAAAGCGCTCATCTCTATTAGCCTCGTCACCTCTTAACATATGGTTAAGGTGTGCAGCAGTAATAGAAATATTAAGGCTCCCGCTCAAAGCAATTAAAAGGTGGAGCAGAGAAACAGAATCTGCTCCGCCTGACACGCCTATAACAATTACATCGCCTTCTGAAATCATGTTATATCGCTTTATTGTTTTAACTGCTTTTTCAATCATCATAATAGAGCCTATCTCTTGTGGTAAAGAGCGTGTATTCATCATTCCATGTTAAATGGACGTTTCCTATAGGTCCATGCCTATTTTTAGCCACGTCCAGTTCTGCGGTATCCACCCTAATTTCATCAGGATTTTCTTTTTCGTTTTTATAATAAGCTTCTCTATATAGTAAAAGGACTATATCAGCGTCCTGCTCTATTGAGCCAGAGTCTCGAAGGTCTGAAAGCAGTGGTTTTCTTGAGATTCTGCCAGACTTTGCCTCAGGTCCTCTCGAAAGCTGCGCACAGCAAACAACGGGTATTTTAAGGTCCTTTGCCATAAGCTTTAAGTCTCTTGTAATATCAGCTATTTCTTGCACCTTGTTTTCAGTTCTTTTTGCAGAAGCGATAAGCCCTAAATAGTCAATAAAAACACAGTCTATATTTTTTTGTCTTCTTACCTTAGCTTTAATATCAGGGATTGTAATATTCGCAGTTTCATCAAAATAAAGCTCACAATCTTTAAGATAAGCAAGCGCCGATGTCAGCTTATACCAATCATCAGGAGTAAGATTGCCGCTTTGCATCTTCTCGCTAACTATTCTTGCCTCTGTCGCAAGAACTCTTTGAGCAAGCTGCATATTTGACATTTCAAGCGAGAAGAAGGCCACCTTTTTACCGGTCATACCAATATTTCTTGCCATATTTAAGGC
>DASRNG010000148.1:0-4858 GCA_035647555.1 Oscillospiraceae bacterium
AGTCAAGACAAATAACATTTCACATCCATTTAATTAAAATTTCACTACTTTTTGTATGTATTATACTAAATAAATGGGATTTTCTATTGTTTTTTTTCGCCGTCTGTGATATATTGTACAAGTAGATATTTTAAGGAGGACATATAATATGAAAAGCAAATTCAAACGCACACTTGCCGTAATTCTTTCCTTTTCGTTTGTTTTCGCGCTTGTAGGTATTGGCGCTGTGGGTTCGGCAACCTATTCGGCGAAAACTGAACCTCTCTATTCATCAGACGATAAGTTTATTGAGCTTAATTCAGTTGAGGAAGTTTCAGAGTTTATTATTAATAATCCCGAAACTTATGATTACAACGCTGACGGAATTGAAGAAAAAGTGCCGGTTATTATTCTGCCCGGTATTAGCCAGTCCATATCATACCTTGCAAATGAAGATGGCACGCCTGCCCTCAATAAAGATGGCAAGGAGCTGAAGGGCGGGCTTTTAATAATTGATGAGTCCACTATTTATGACACTATCCTTTCAAAGCTTTTAGTTCCTCTTACTCAAACGCTTATTTTCCAAAAGGATATGGGCTTTACTGACGCCGTTTATGATACAGTTTGTGAGGCATTTTCACTTCAAGCATCTGACCTTCACGGTAACCCTATAAACAACTTGCAAACTATTACATATGAGTACCCTGTAGGTCAAATGTCTCCTGAAGATAAGGACAAGTTTTACCGTGCTATTCCAATGCAACCTGTTACAGATTTAATCGGTGAAGATTATCTTTATGTTTTTGCGTTCCCGCTTATTAGCAAACCTATGGATAATGCAGAGAATCTTCATGAGTTTATTCAACTTGTAAAAGCACAAAAAGGTGTAGATAAGGTTACAATTGTATCTATTAGCCTTGGCGGCACAATACTTACCGCATACCTTGACCTTGACGAAGTTGACGGCAGCGATATTCATCAAGTTATTAATGTTGTTTCTGTGCTTCAAGGCAGCGACCTTATGGCAGACTTTTATGCACGGGAATTTAACCTTGCAGATGAATTTGTTTTTTCAGACTATATTCCAATGGTTTTAGAAGAAACAAGCGGAAGTGCCGCTTTAGGTTATATTATAAATATTGCACTTCGCATTTTACCAAGGTCTGTGTTTGAGGATACTCTTACAAGAGCTGTAGACGGTATTCTTGACACCCTACTCGTAAACTGCCCACAGTTTTGGACTTTAGTTTCTGCTGACAGATACGAGGCTATCGCAGACAAGCATTTAAGCGGTGAAGGTTATGAGGAGCTTCGTGGGATTATGGACCGTTTCCATACGGCTCAATTAAATCTTAAAGACAATCTTTTAGCACTCAATGCAAAGGGTGTTAGCGTTAACAATATTTGTGGATATGACCTTGACTATTCTTCTTATGACTATAACTTCTTTGCCATTATGAAGTCTTCCGGCACCACAAGCTCTGACGGTATTCTTAATATAGACTCTACTTCTCTAGGCGCCTCTTATGCACCCGCAGGCACAGCTTTACCAGAGGATTATACCCCCGCAATGCCCGGCTACATTTCACCTGACGGAAATATTGATGCCTCTTCTTGCCTTTTCCCTGATAATGTTTGGTTCTTCCAAGGTCAGCACCATGAGGTTGGCAGAAATGATGTTGTTATTAAGCTTTGCGGTCAATTAATAAGCGGCGCCATAAAGTCTGTTGCAGACCAGGCTGACGCTTTCCCGCAGTTTAATGGAAACAGGAATACAAAAACGCTTACCCGTAACTTGCTACCAGAGTGTGAAGAGGTGCTTGCTAATTCATGGAACTATAACTATGACGATGTGATAGAAGTGCAGGCAGCATATGATGAAGCCCAGTATATGCTCTCTAGCACAATTTGCAACTCATCTGAGACCGAAGCCGTTACTGAAAGAGTATTAAACTCACTTCGCAGAGTGGGGGTAAGAGAAGAAGCAGAAAATGAAGACTTACTCAAGGTTCTTGATATCGTTGCAAAGGCTGTTAATGATATTATATATGATATTTTTGGACCTGGCGGATTTTCTGACTGGCCTAAAAATAATATTGTATTACCCTCAATAAACTCAATAGCATCATAAACTAAGCAAATATAACAAACGGGCTGTCTTGCCATTTTGGGTAAGCAGCCCGTTTTGTCAAATTAAAGGTAAGTGTTATGAATTTTTATATAGAAACCTTTGGCTGCAAGGTAAATCAATACGATTCTCAGGAAATAATTGAATGTATGGAGAAAAGCGGCTTTAATCGTACAGAAAACTCAAACGATGCAAACATCATCATTATTAACTCCTGTACGGTCACAGCCTCAAGCGATAGAAAGGCAAAAAGCACAATACGCTCATATAAAAAGAAAAATCCAAGCTGTATTACCGTTCTTTGCGGGTGCTTGCCTCAATCAAAACCAGACTTATATGCAAATTACCCCGATGCTGACATTATAACAGGAAACAAAATCAATAAAGATATTCCAAACTTAATTTTAAGTTATATGAAAAATCCTGCAAAATCATTTGTTTTACCTGCCCATAAAACAGGTGACCTTTATAATGGTATAGGAATAACCCGTTTTGATGCCCATACAAGGGCATTTATGAAAATTCAAGACGGGTGCGACTGTTTTTGCAGCTACTGCATTATACCATACTCTCGCGGGCGCTCACGCAGCAGAGATTTGCTAAGTATTAAAAAAGAGATGGAGGCACTTTCTGAATTTGGGTATAAGGAAGTATCTCTAGTTGGAATAAATCTTTCTGATTATGGTAGGAATACCTCGTATTCACTTTCTGATGCCGTACTTTTAGCCGATGATATAAAGCCTATAAAAAGGGTGAGGCTCGGCTCGCTTGAGCCTGTTTTTTTAACAGATGCCATGCTTGATAACTTAAAAAAATCAGAAAAGCTTTGTAATCACTTTCATGTTTCTTTACAAAGCGGTTCTGATAAAATCTTAAAACAAATGAATAGGCGCTATACCGGAGAAGAGTATATTACTCTTTGTGATAAACTTCGCACCCTTTTTCCCGACTGTACTTTAACCACAGATATTATTGTAGGTTTTCCTGGGGAAAGTGAGAAGGATTTTCAGGACTCTGTTAATTTAGTGAAAAATGTCCGATTTGAAAAGGTTCACATTTTCCCATATTCAAAACGAGAGGGTACAAAAGCCGCTTTAGCAAAAAATCAAATACCAAACGCAGAGAAACGTCGGCGCTCCTCTCTTTTATTAGATGTTGCTACCACTTTGAGAAGTGCAGCCTTTAAGGCACAAATAGGCAAAAATCATAAAGTGCTTCTTGAAAAACCTTTACATAACGGCACTTTTACAGGGTATACAACAAACTATTTCCCTGTTAAAGTGCGGGGGGATAACCTAAGAAGCGGCGATATTGTAAACGTTATGATACACGATACTGATTATAAATATCTTTATGGCAATGAGAGTTAACATTAAATAGTTAAAAGTTTATTACAATTTTCTTTATATACAGTTAAGTTTACAGATATTGGTTGACAACGGTCTTTTGCAGTTATAATATATTATTGATACTGAAAAGTAGGGAGGAAATAAATTGATAGAAGTTAAAAACCTAACAAAGCGTTATGGCAAATTTACAGCTTTGCAAAACATTTCTCTTTCTGTTGACAAGGGCGGCATATATGGACTTGTCGGATACAACGGAGCGGGGAAAACTACTTTGTTAAAAAACATTTCAGGCGTATACAAGCCTGAAGAGGGCGCCGTTTTCTTTAATTCTAAGCCCATTTTTGATAACCCAAAGGTTAAGGAAAAAATCTTTTTCATACCTGATGACCTTTATTTTGGTACATATGCAAATATGAATAAAATGGCGAATTTCTACAACGGCTATTACAGCAAGTTTGATTATTCAATGTTTAAGCGTCTTACCGCTGCTTTTGGGCTTGACCCAACAAAGCGCATAAACGGTTTTTCCAAAGGAATGCAGCGTCAGGCGGAAATTGTACTTGCAATGTCTACCAAGCCAGAGCTAATACTTCTTGACGAGTCTTTTGACGGCATAGACCCACAAAAAAGGATGCTGATAAGAGGACTGCTTACGGAATATATTAACGACTTTGAGGCAACTGTGATTATATCCTCTCACAACCTAACGGAGCTTGAGGACCTTTGCACGGATATCGGAATAATAAATGGTAAAAAAATTGTTATTTCTGGTAAAGTTGAGGACCTTAGCTATGGAAAATCAAAGTATCGCCTTGCCTTTAGCAGACCTTTTACGCTTGATGAATTTAGTGATATTGATTGTCAAAACCTCAAAAAGGACGGGCAATTAGCAATGTTTACTGTTACGGGCGATTCTGAAAAGGTGCAAGAGCAGATAAAGGCTCTTAATCCTGCTGTAATTGAGCGTATAAATTTATCACTTGAAGAAATATTTTTAGAAGAAATGGAGGGCGGAAACTATGACTTCAAAAACATCCTCGTCTAAACCTTTACTTTACACCTTTTTTAGCGGGCTGAAAGGCCCCGTATTAGCACCTGCAATTATAAACTCTTTTATATTCATAATTTTCACACTGCTTGAGCCTTTAACACATTACATTAAAGATTCCTCTTATACAAATGAGTCTGGCGAGTTAGTTGTTACAAAAGCTACAGAAATGTTTAAATACCTTGTGCTATCTGCAAGCGATTTAACATCAGTACTGCTTTTAGTGTGTGTTATTGCTACAAGTATTGCAGCAGCAGTGTTTTCATTTAACTTTATTACATCTAAAAAGACCGTCAACGTTTATTACAGCCTTGGTATATCAAGAGATAAGCTTTATTTCGGAAAATATGTATC
>DASRNG010000149.1:0-7147 GCA_035647555.1 Oscillospiraceae bacterium
GGAGCGGTTGTTGCTATTGTTGCTCACAAATGGAAAAGCAGGTGGGGGCGTTACCGTCAGTGGTATTTAATTTGCCTTGTACCTGTTTTTGTTGTTACTGTGCTTAATTATGTTATTCCTACAAGTTTTGATGAAACGGGAATGATAATGTTTAGGTATATTCTTGCTATCCTTAGCACGATTTTTACGGGGTTTAACAATCTTGGAATTAACATACCGCAGGTTATATCCCCAAACTTTAAAGAGAAAAAGACAGTTGCAACACTTTGGCAAATCTTTTATTATCTCGGCTATGGCGGTGCTTACCTTTATACTTTTGTATATACGGCGCTGTACAAAAACGGTACTAAACAAGGAATGTACCTTTCTTGTGCCATAATAGCAGGTATTATAGCAGGCGTGGGCAACGTTATGTGTGCCTTCTTCTGCAGGGAAAGAATAGAGCTTCCTAAGAAAGAAAAGGTTAAGCTTTCGGGCGCACTATTTTCGCTTTTCCAATACAAGAATTATCGTTCATACTACTTAATGCAGTGGGTTAATGTGCTTGCTATGCTAGGCACTATGTCTACATATCTTGCGGCTATAACAGTAGGCTCTGGCAATATCTTGCTTTTAACACTACCAACGGCAATAGGCACAGTAGTTGGAAACCTTATTTACTCTAAATTTCAAAATCGGATAGAGCCAACGAAGATGT
This sequence comes from Oscillospiraceae bacterium, assembly GCA_035647555.1. Taxonomy (GTDB): domain Bacteria; phylum Bacillota; class Clostridia; order Oscillospirales; family Acutalibacteraceae; genus DTU089. Next base: position 698 of record DASRNG010000149.1, read on the forward strand.
TAAAGTTTACAGGCGTATACTCAATGCTTGCAGCAACACTCATATTTATTGCCGTTGTTTTAACAAAGGAGTTTGGCATAGTATTCTTTATATTCTACTTCTTTTTCGGCATAGGCGTAGGTTTTCAGGAGCTGTCTACAAGCCACCTTACTGTTGAGTTTAACGACTATCTTGAATGGGAAACAGGAGAGCGGCTTGAGGCTATACACGGGGTAGTGCCAACGTGGATAACAAACGTATTAAACTATGTAAAGTCTGCTTTAATCCCTTATGTTATAGCTTGGATAGGATATGAGGTATCTAAAGAGGGCGACCTTGTTGAAACAATGAAAAACAAGCCTGACTATTGGAGAACTTGCCTTTGGCTATTAGCATTTTTAGTTTTCGGGTATGCTTTAAGTAATATGTTTAAGGCGATTATACTCAAATTCGGGTACGATGTTGAGGGCGAAAAGAAAGCAAAAATGTATGAAGAGCTTGAAGTTATAAGGAAAAATAGGCATGAGGAAAATATAGCGATAGAGTTAGAAGAAAAATAAGTTAAAATACTTTGAATTGGAGCGTTAAAAACAATGGCTAACAGCCTTCTTACAGCAGTTAAAACAACATGGGCAATTTTTACTGCACTATTATTCCTAATTTCAAATATTGCGGAAAGCCCCCCACGTGAGGGTTATTATGAACCTGCTTCCACACAAAGCTTTGCTTTGACTGATGCGCTCGTTCGTGCGCAGGGAGTTACGAATGATGGAGAGTATTATTATTTTAGTTCTAACTATTTTCTTATAAAAACAGAGCTTGACGGTGAAACAGTTATTGCAAAAAACCTTATGGCAATACCGCTTGAGCTTCAACTTAAAGGCTGCAAGCACATAGGCGGAATAAGCTATTATGACGGTAAGATATACGCACCGATAGAGGACAGCAAGGTGTTTGAAAACCTTTATATCGGCGTTTATGACAGTGAAACATTAAAGCTTTTAGACTATTACCCGCTGCCGCTTTCATTGCAAGAAAAGGGCGCCCCTTGGTGTGTTGCTGACCCTGATAAAGGCTACCTATACACCGCAAGGCGTGACCATATTGTTGACATTAATGTGTTTGATATAAACACAATGGAGTTTATAAAACAAATACACCTTGAAGATTCTGTTCACAAGGTGCAAGGCGGCGAAATGTATGAGGGGATTTTATACCTTTCAGTCAGCAGAGAAGAACATGCAGTGTTTGCCATAAACCTTGAAACGGGGCAGGTTAGAAAAGCATTTGCAAGAAACCTTCATGAAAAGGCAGAGGGAGAGGGAATGACTATTCTTCCTACAGAGGACGGCTCACTCTTTCACGTGCTTGATATTGGAACTATATTTATTGTTTCACATCTAAGGCATTATGACTTTAACCCCGACACAATTATTTGGTAAAAACAAAAAACAGATTGTCTAAAAAGGCAATCTGTTTTAATTATATGAGTTATTTGTGGGGCTATATAAATAGTGACATATCAGATTCTTCAGCGTTAGCGAGCATTGCCGCCGCACCAGACGTTTTAATACCGCTAAGCAGCTCTTCTTCCTTTATTCCCATAACGTCCATGCTCATAGAGCAGGCAATAAGCTCGACGCCGTTTTCTTGTGCAAGTTTTATTAAATCCTCAAGACTGTCAATATTTTTGTTTTTCATAATGCCTCGTATCATTTTAGCGCCCATACCGCCCATGTTCATAGAGGAGAGTTTTAGTTTTTTTGAGCCTTTTGGCATCATAAAACCAAACATTTTAGAAATAAAGTTCTTTTTTACTTTAACTTTCTCAGGTCTGCGCAAAATATTAAGGCCCCAAAAGGTGAAAAACATGCTAACCTTTCTACCCATTGCCGCTGCGGCATTTGCGATTATAAAAGAGGCTATTGCCTTGTCAAGGTCACCAGAGAAAACAATGATGTTTTTATTATCGTTTGCTATAGGCCTTTCTGCGGCTATGTTTTTACCGCCTTTTTTTATCTTTGAAACACTAACGCCTTTTTCGTTTTTTTGCTCTAAAAGTGTGTTGCCTGTTCTGCGGCAAAAGCCCTCAAGGTCACTTGAAAAGGCAGGGTCAGTTGTAGAAATTTCAACAATATCGCCGTCCCCTGCTTGTTTTAGAGCATCTGAAAGCGTTACTATGGGCCCTGGGCACTGAAGGCCGGAGGCGTCAACGCTTATAGTCTTTATATCTTTACTTGCATCATCCTTTTTCGGAAGCTGTGTTTCTGGGTTTATAGCACGCTGTACACTGTTTGTAAAGTGCTTGCCGTAAATAGAGCTCCAAAGCCTGTAGCCGCCGCTAAGGTTATAAACATCATAGCCATTTTGTGATAATATTCTTGCTGCAATATATCCTCTAAGCCCAATTTGGCAGGTTATATATACTGGCTTTGTTTTCGGTAGCCGTGATAGATTATTTCGCAGTTCATCAACTTCAATGTTTATAAACCCGTCTATATGACCGTTTTCATATTCCATTGGCGTTCTCGTATCAAGTAGTGTAACACTGCCGTCACGAGGGAGGGATTTTTCATCGTGCCAGTGGAAGACATTTACTTTGCCGTTTAATATATTTTCTGCTGTGTAGCCAGCCATATTTACAGGGTCTTTTGCAGAGCCAAAGGGCGGTGCATAGCAAAGCTCCAGACGTGTAAGGTCAAAAACAGTCATATTTGCACGAATTGCTGTTGCAAATACATCACACCGTTTATCCACACCCTCATACCCTACTAACTGCGCACCAAGTACCTTGCCGCTGTCTTTGTCAAATATAAGTTTTACAGACATATTAACAGCACCTGGGTAATATGTTGCGTGGTTTGGAGAGTAGGTAAAGGTTTTTTCATAATTTAAGCCAAGCCGCATGGCTGTTTTTTCATTTATTCCTGTAGATGCAACAGTAAGGTCAAATACCTTAAGGATTGACGAGCCTTGTGTTCCTGTATAAGTGCTGCTTATTCCATAAATATTATCTGCCGCTATTCTCCCTTGCCTGTTAGCAGGGCCTGCAAGCGGCACATAGCCTTTTGTACCCGTTACAAAGTCCACAATTTCTACAGCATCACCTACGGCATAAATATCCTTAGCGCTTGTTTGCATATGCTCGTTTGTGATAATAGCGCCACGCTCATTGCAAGAAAGCCCCGCCTCTTTTGCTATTTTTGTGTCAGGGCGCACGCCTATTGCCATTACAAGCATATCTACACAAATCGTTTCATCTTCAAGCATAAGCTCAAGGCACTCATTATCTTTAATAGATTTTACAGTATTTGAAAGAAGAAGGTTTATGCCCTTTGACTCTAAATACCTATGGACATCACAAGCCATGTCATAGTCAATTGGCGGTATAATTTGGTCTGCCGCCTCTATAAGCGTAACCTCAATGCCGTTGAATTTAAGGTTTTCTGCCATTTCAATGCCGATAAATCCGCCGCCGATAACTGCCGCAGACCTTGGTTTTTCTTTATCTATAAAATCTTTTATTTTATATGTATCAGGAATATTCCTAAGGGTAAAGACTTTTTCAGAATCAATACCGTCAATAGTGGGGACAAAAGGCTCTGCCCCTGGGGAAAGCACGAGTTTATCATAGCTTTCACGATATGTTTCACCCGTATTATGATTCTGAACAACAACTTCCCTTTTTTCTACATCTATTGAAATAACTTCACTGTTTATTCTAACATCTACATTAAAACGAGCGTTAAAGCTTTTGGGCGTTTGCAACGTTAAAGAGGCTTTGTCTGTAATTTCGTTTCCTATGTAATACGGCAGTCCACAATTAGCGAATGAAATATACCCGCCTCTTTCAAACATTATGATTTCAGCCTTTTCATCTAAACGGCGAAGCCGTGCCGCAGCGGAAGCTCCGCCTGCGACACCGCCGACAATAAGTACTTTTTTATTGTTTTGCATAAATTTCACCTGACTTTAATTAATCAAGCATCGCTAAGATTTCATTTTTTGGCTTTACACCAACAGAAGTTTGAACAACTTCGCCATTCTTGAATACAACCATAGTAGGTATACTCATAACACGGAACTGCCTTGCAAGCTCTGGCTCTTCGTCTACATTAACTTTGCCGATTTTTGCTCCCTGCACTTCATTTGCTGCCTCATCAAGGATAGGAGAAAGCATTTTACAAGGGCCGCACCAGCTTGCCCAAAAATCTACAAGAACAGGTACATCGGACTCTAGAACCTCTTTTGTGAAATTATCTTTATTTAATGTTAATACTGACATTTGAATTCTCCTTTACAGTGTTTTAATTTAATTATACACATATTTTGGTGTTTATCTGTAACTGAGTTACAAAGAGGATATTTATTATTCTTGACCTTATTTATATATTTATGTATAGTTATAATATATCTAAAAAAGGGAGAAAATGATGAAAAATGTTGTCTTAGGTGTATTAATACCGCTAATAGGAACGACAGCTGGCGCTGCTATGGTTTTATTTTTCAAAAAGGAAATTAGCAGCCGCTTTCAAAAAATACTTTTAGGATTTGCATCAGGTGTTATGATGGCGGCATCTGTATGGTCACTGCTTTTACCATCAATTGAAATGGCGACAGAACAAGGGTATACATCATGGTTTCCGGCTGCGGCAGGGTTTATTTTTGGTATGGTATTTTTACTTGTACTGGACTCTCTCATACCTCACCTGCACCGAAACACACAACAGCCTGAGGGGCTGCCCTCAAATGCTAAAAAATCCACAATGCTTTTAATTGCCGTTACACTGCACAATATTCCAGAGGGTATGGCGGTAGGAGTTGTGTTTGCATCTTTATTAAGTGATAGCGGAACTGTTCCTCTTTCGGCAGCTTTCGCATTAGCCGTGGGAATAGCGCTTCAAAACTTTCCAGAGGGGGCAATAATATCGTTCCCGCTTAAAGGGCTTGGCGTTTCAAAGTGGAAGGCATTTTTATTAGGTACGCTTACAGGTGTTGTAGAGCCTATAGCATCTGTCATAACAATTTTATTTGCAAGCATTGCATTGCCTGTGCTGCCATTTCTGCTTTCGTTTGCGGCAGGTGCTATGATTTATGTTGTAGTAGAGGAGCTAATACCAGACCTTCATATAGACGAGCATTCAAACATAGGAGTTATGGCAGTTTGTGCTGGGTTTGTTGCAATGATGGTACTTGATATTGTTTTTGGCTAATTAAAATCGGTTAGATTATTTAAGCCTCCATCGTAAAATGATGGAGGCTTAATGTGTTTTACTTAAAACGTAATTCCTACTGATTTAAAAAAGGTTTCAAATAAATAGATTATCGTTTGAACGAAACTTACTAAAGTTCCTATATTACCAATAATAAAATATAAGTCGTTATGGCCCTCATTGGGGTGACCGCCCTCATTTGAGGTTTTCTCCAGCGTGAATACTTCAAACGGCGAGAAGTTGTCCTTTGAATATGAATTTATTGTAATCGTATCATATGAGAAATCCATAATATTATAGATATAATCATATTCTGAAATAAAGTCATATGCTAAAGCGTCACTGCCGGCACTTACATTTCCCCTTGGTCTTGCAGTAGAGCCGGATGTAATGTAAACGGTTCCCGCAGCGTCTGTAACATGCCCTTGCCCTCTTATATCTTCTGACACTTTGCCGCCGTACATAACATGAGTGCGGCTGTAAACATGACTGTGACCCGTTAAAACGATATCAACGCAGAACTCGTCGAAAATAGGAACGAACATAAGCCTTAAAAGACGGTTTTCATCTTCTCTACCCTCATGGTGACCGCCGTAAAGGTCATGGTGCATAACAGCAACGCGCCATTTAACATCGGAATTTTCCTCCACAGCTTGCTTTACGAAATTGTAATGGTCATTTGCAGAGGTCCAGTTAGAATTTATAAAAAGGAAAAGAACATCGCCTTTAACAAAATAATAGTCGCCGCCATTTTTATCGGGAACTATCGCTTGCCCTTTATTATATCTGTTGGGGCTGTTAATTACACTTGCATATACTGTGTTTTTATTATCGTGGTTGCCGCATGTAGCCGCAAAGGGAATTTTCTTCATTAAGGGCGAGGAGAACAGACCAATATATTCTGACAACAAGCCGTGGTCAGCTTGGTCTCCTGCGGAAATAACAAGAGACATATAGTTGTCTTTATTATAAGCCTGTGTGAAAATCTCGTGAAAAGCAAATGAAGTGTCTTTAACGCTTTCGCCGTCGGGATTATCCGTTTGCTCACTTATGTGAACATCGGAAACAAATAATGCACTAAAACCGTCTGCCTTCCCTGTCTTAAAGGTATTTACAGACGAGGTATAATCGTTTGCACTGTAATAATACATGTATGTTCTATTAGGCAGAAGTCCATAAACCGTTACCTGATAAGAGTAGTTATCATTGTCTATTTTTACGCTAATGCCTGTAAACTCGTCATAAGAACCTATAAGAG
>DASRNG010000150.1:0-11727 GCA_035647555.1 Oscillospiraceae bacterium
TAGGCTTTTTATTCTCATAAATTTCTTTCGGTGAAAGGTGGCAATGCCAATCAAAAATAGGCTCGTCCTTACACATAGAAAAAAGCTCTTTTGCAGTATTGCTGCTAAGCAGGAAATTTTCGTCCATAAATCGTTTCAAAATAACAACTCCTTATTTTTTAGATTATAGGAAATAAAATGTTTTGATTTTAATAGCATAATAAAGCCGTTTTACAGCGTTACCCCACTTTTAAATATCGCTATATCCCTATATCCATTTTTCTCGTTTTGTGTTCTTTTTTCTCCGTTTGCAATTTCTATTATTAAATTAATAAGCTCGTCGCGGGAGGATAAAAAGTCTGTGTCTTTAAGAACCTTGCCAGCGTCAAAATCAATCCAATTAGGCTTTCTTTTTGCAAGAATTGTGTTAGATGATATCTTTATAGTTGGCACAAATGTGCCTAAAGGCGTTCCTCTGCCCGTTGTAAAAAGAATGATATTTGCGCCAGATGCCGCTAAGTTAGCAGAAGATACAATATCATTACCAGGACCATAAAGCAGTGACAGTCCACCTTTTTTACACCTGCCGTATAAAGGCAGCACATCTGTTACTATTGATTTTCCGCCTTTTTGAATACAGCCCAAACTCTTTTCCTCAAGCGTTGTTATGCCGCCCTCACGGTTTCCCGGTGAGGGATTTTCATATATAGGCTCGCCATGCTCTAAAAAATAACACTTAAAATTATTTATTAAAGATACTGCGCCTTTGAACACATCTTCATTTTCACATCTGTTAAAAAGCTGTGTTTCCGCTCCAAACATTTCGGGCACTTCTGTTAAAATAACACTGCCGCCTAAAGCAGTAATATAATCTGACACAAATCCACAAAGCGGATTTGCCGTAATACCCGAAAAAGCGTCAGACCCTCCGCACTTCATTCCTACAACGAGCTTTGAAAGCGGCTGTTTTGTGCGCTTGTCTTTTACAGCATTTTCACAAAGCTCTTGTATTTTTGTAAGCGCTGTTTCAACTTCGTCGCTCTCATTTTGCGTTATTAGAAAACGAATTCGGGATTTATCGGCTCCGCTAAGGTGCTTTTCCATAACAGAAATATTATTATTTTCACAGCCAAGCCCTAAAAGCAGCACTCCCCCAGCATTTGGGTGGCGGCAAACTGCTGCAAGAAATGAGGCGGTGTTTTCACCGTCTTTCCCAAGCTGTGAGCAGCCGTAAGGGTGAGGAAATGCAAAAAATCCATCACATAAATCAGGAAAACGCTCATTCGCCTTTTTTGCAATTATCTCTGCCGTGTTATTTACGCAGCCAACTGTAGGAACTATGAAAATCTCGTTTCTAATACCCACCGTTTTATTTTGCCGCTCATATCCAAAAAAATGCCGCTCTTTCGGCTTTTCTGTGCGTTCAGGATTTTCCTTGTTATATTCATATTCTGCCACATATTCAAGCTTTGTTTTAAGGTTATGTGTATCAACGTGGCTGCCAGCTTTAATATCATCTGTAGCCTCACCTATCACAAAGCCATATTTTATAACACTGCTACCCTTTTTTATATCGTGTACAGCAAATTTATGCCCAAACGGCACGTTTGAAAGCAGTTTTGTATTAAGTGCCATGTCGCCCTTCTTTAGCTCCTGTAAAGCTACTGCAACACTGTCACTCTTATTTATTAAGATTGCTTTATGCATAGGCTCACCGCCTTTAAAACGCCGTATTTTTCAATATCATGATACGCTGTTATAACCTTTTTTGCAAACTCTGGAATAGTCCTTAAATCCATTCCCCATAAATCCTTATTTGAAAGAATTGTATTTATATCAGACTTTTCTATAACCCTAAGCACTTCTATATCATCAGATATTTTATACTTTTCGCCATTTCTAAAAGCTATGTACTCGCCGTTTTGCCATTTGCCTTTATAAAATATTAAAAGTGCCGCAAGTGCGAATGAAAGATTAGAGGGTGCCTCCCCTTTTTCTTTTGCATAATCTAAAACAGACGGCAAGCAGCGAGCCTTATATTTTGAAACAGAGTTTAATGAAATATCAAGCAGCCTGTGACCTAAAAACGGGTTTTTAAACCGCTCTATAACAGCCTTTGCAAAAGCGTTTTTCTCACTTTCTTTCAGGTTTATAAAAGGGATAATCTCTTTCTTTAGCGTTTCTGAAATAAACAGCTCAAAAATACTATCGCTCATCATTTCAAAAACTGTGTTGTGACCAGAGAGAAAGGCGGCTAAAACAGAAAGCGTATGTGCGCCGTTTAATATCCTTACCTTTCTTGTTTTATATGGCGTAATATCCTTTGCAAATATTACATCAAAACCAGACTTATTAGCAGGAAAAATACTTTTTGCCTCATTTTCAAGCTCTATCGCCCAAAAGAAAAACGGCTCTGCGGCAGTAAGAAGATTATCTTTATACCCAAGCTTTTGTGAAAGCCTTTTCGCATCTTTTTCTGGGTAGCCTGATACAATTCTGTCTACTAGTGTATTTGCAAAAATGCACTGTGCGTTAAGCCACGCTGAAAAACTTTGAGGCAGGTGCCAAAGCTGTATATATTTCTCTACGCACTCTTTTAATTTTGTGCCGTTTGAGTCTATAAGCTCGGCAGGCAAAATAAGAAGTTTGCCATGCGTTTTAAATGTGCAAAGCCGCTCATACAAAAGCCTTGTAAGCTTTGCGGGGTAAGAAACATATGGGGCATCTTCAAATTTATCAGTACTATCAAAGGCTATTCCTGCCTCTGTAGTGTTTGATATAATAACTTCTAAATCAGGGCTTCTGCCGATTTTCAGAAACTGCTCAAAATCCTCATACGGATTAATACAGCGGGAAACACTTTTTATAACATGAGCGCTTTCAATCGCCTCATTCCCCTTTGCCGTTCGCTCAATTACTGTATATAGCCCGTTTTGTGCATTTATATCGTCACATTTGCCGTCTTCTATCGGCTGGCATAAAACAATGTTACCGCTATATACGCCCTTTTCATTCATATCATCTACAAGGCGGCAAGCAAACGCTCTTAAAAAATTGCCCTCCCCGATAGATAAAATTTTTTCGGGGCGACTTTCTTTTTCTTTATAAACTTCATTGATTTTAAGCATTTCTATCCCCTTAAATCATATCTCCTGCACCATAATTAACTGCAACACAAAATACTAAAATAAGAGCGGAAAGCACAGCATTGAGTGCAAAAAGTTTCCACGACCAGCGAAGCCATTTGCCGTATGATACACCAACTAAACCAATAGCAATTATCATAACCCCGCTTGTAGGGAACAGCAGATTTGTAAATCCGTCTGCAAGACTAAAAGTTACAACAAGGCTTTGCCGTGTAACGTTTACCATATCAGATAAGGGTGCAAGTATTGGCATAATTAAAAACGCTTTCGCCGTTGAACTGCCAAGGAAAAACTCAAGCACAAAAACGAAAATAAACAGAATGAATATCGCCTGATAAGGCCCTACACCCTCTATCATTCTGTAAACAGAGTTTAGTATTGTGTCTATTATCATGCCTTGGTCAAGTATATATGCAACGGCTATTACAAAAATAACGAGCGGTATAGCAGGCGCAATTGTTTTTACACCTGAAAAGAAACTTTTGAGCAGATTTTTCCCTTTTAGCCCCGCAAGATAGCCAGATAAAAGGCCGCCAGCAGTAAATAGGAGAGCCATTGCAGGCAGTGATAACATTCCGCCAAGGTCAAATGCAAAGTCTATAACCACAAACACAATGTCAAGCATCATACAAATAACGAATGCCCTTGTCGCCTTTTTAGTCATAGGGTTTGAAAGCACCTGTTTAGTTTCTGTAACGGCAAACTTCTCACGAATAAGCTTGTCACTTTCATATACGAGTGATTTTTTTGGATTTTTCTCTATTTTCTTTGCATAGATAATTAAAAAAGTAATTAAAAGAAGGTATACAAAAGCAAATATTAAAAGCCTTAGCCACAGCCCCGAAAACATTTTAAGCCCCACGAGTTTTTGCACCGTCATAATATTATATGGGTTAAACGTTGCGGCTGTAAAGCCCCAAGCAATAGCTATAAGGCTCATGCCAAGACCCACTAAAGAGTCCCACCCAAGTGCTAAAGAAATGGCTACAGCAAGCGGCACTAAGGTTATTGACTCCTCTAATATTCCTGTTATAGAGCTCATTCCCATAAGCACAAAAACCATAGCACTTAAAAGCAAATACTTGCGCTTGCCGAACTTTTCAACTAAAAATGCCATTATGTATTTCATAATGCCGCATTTATCAAGTATTAAAAATGCGCCGCCAATTAGCACAATAAAAAGAATTATGGCAATTCCCGTTACTGCCTGCTCACTCCCAAAACAAAGAATAGGTGATAACAGGACTTTCCAAATAGGAACTTTATAGTCAAGATGCTCTGTATATGTACCGTTTATAATCTGCCCGTTTTCAGTGCGCTGAAACTCACCACGGGGTAGTATTTGCGTCATTGCGCCTGCAAAGATAAATACGGCAAGCAGTACAATAAATATGCTTATTAGCGTTTTCTTGTTAAGCTTTAGACCTTCGCTTTCTCCCTTTTCTGTTACCGCCGTCTTCTCCTCAATCATTACTCCAAATTCCTTTCCATATTTACAAGAAAATCTTGAATATTCGTAACAATCCCCGTTACACTCAAAGAGCCTCTATCATGCAGCTTGTTTACTGCAAATTCTGAAATATCTACACTGTAGAAATACACAGGGCGCACAGTAGAATCTTTAACAATAAAAGAAGGCGTCATATTGCCTGTAGCTATTGTATGAAGCTGCGTTGCAAGAGCTATAACAACGGTAGCCTTTTTAGTATGAATACGCATAGCCTCTTGTGCCTTATAAGAGTCTGATATAACTTCAGGAAGCGGTCCGTCATCACGAATAGAGCCTGCAAGTACATATGGTACATCGTTTTTTATAATGCTGTTCATAACACCGCTTTTTATATCATGCTTTTCAAGAAACTGCGGAATACCGCCTGCCCTTTTTACAAGATTTATTGTATGCAGGTGGTTGTAATGCCCATTTTTCATTAGTTTTTTTGTATAAATGTCTTGCCCAAGTCCCGTATTAAATATACTTGCCTCAAGGTCATGTGTGGCGAGCGCATTGCCTGCAAAAAGTGCGTGGCAATAGCCCTTGTCTATTAGCTGTGACATAGCAGCTCTGCTATCATAATCAAAAACACAAGCAGGACCTAACACCCATACAATATGCCCGTTATCCCTGTCATGTCTTAAAATATTATAAAGCTTGTCATAGTCCTCGGAGTAGGAGGACTCCCTTGATTTGCCCGTTCTAAATGCAAAGACAGAGTTGTCGTCGCCATCGCTTTCTGCCTCAAAGGCATTTGCATGCACATAAACACCGCCGCAGCCATTGTCCTTTCTCCCAACCACAACCATATCGCCTTTTTTTATTTTACGTGGCTCTACGGCTTTTGGAACACCGTCTTTTATCACCACGGCAGAGTCCATACGGCTATCTTTAACCATAACCCATTTACCATTGATTTTAACGTACTCAGGAAAAATAGTAGTAGCATAAAAATCCTCTGGCAGATACCCGTCACCCGCTGGTTTTACACTTGCGTTAGGAGCCGAAAAAATGGCTCCTTACTAAAATCCGGCTCTATAAAACGAGGGAAAGAAAACATCCAACCACATCTCTTTCTAATTTGTAAAACTTATATTAAAAATCAAAGCCTTATTTTGCAAACAAAAAGAAAAGACAGCCTTTAGGGCAGTACAGTGTTTTAATGATATATTGTTAAACAGAAAAACTTTGACTTTACAAAACAACACAGTATTTATGGCAAATTTCACGCCGCTTCAAGGTTATTATAACATATTAAAGAATAAAATAACAAGGGCGAAAAAGAAAATTGACAACACTTATCTCATAATGTAAAATATTAAAAAACTGTATAGATTTGAGGAGCATATGAGACCAAAACAAAAGAAAAACGCAAAACAGCGCCTTATAGCTTGCGCCGACGTTATAATAGACGATATAAACGCATTTAAAGATGGTTTTTTTCCCGTCTTTAATAATCACAACCCTGTACATCTTGAAATCGGGTGCGGCAAAGGCGGATTTGTATGCGGCACTGCAAAGCTTTACCCTAACATAAACTTTATAGCGGTAGAACGTGTAGAAACAATCCTTATTAGCGCCGCGGAGAATGTAAAAAATAGCGGACTTTCTAATGTAAGAGTTTGCCCATTTAACGCTAATATGCTTTATGATATTATCCCTAAAAACACGATAGAGCGAATATACCTTAACTTTTCTGACCCGTGGCATAAAACTGCCCATCAAAAACGCAGATTAACACACAAGAATTTTCTTGAAATTTATAAAAAACTGCTCGTAAGCGGCGGCTCAATTTTTATGAAAACTGATAATGACGGTTTATTTGATTTCTCAATCACGCAGTTAGAAGATAATGGCTTTGAGCTGAAAAACATTAGCTATGACCTTTCTTCTAACGCTCCTAAAGACAATATAGTAACAGAATATGAAAAACGCTTTACCTCTTTGGGCATAAAAATAAAACGCCTTGAGGCGTATAAAAAATAAAAATTTTAGCTTTGCACCTTTTATATCCTATATATAAAAAACCACCTTCTGGTGGTTTTTGGTGCCGGAAGCGGGGGTCGAACCCGCACGGTGTTGCCACCACGGGATTTTGAGTCCCGCACGTCTGCCAATTCCATCATTCCGGCGCATTTTTAGTTTTTCTTAAAATATTATGGGCAGCTCAATTATTATATATTAAGCAATTGAAAAAATCAATACAATTATAAAGTTTTACCGCCAATAAAAAATAAAACTTTGGTGCTACTGTTTATTTTTTTCTGTTATATGGTATTATATAAATGAATTTACTGTAAGGTAAGGTGTTTTTTATTATGCCGATAGATAAGTTAAACCAAACATTTAGCAAAAACGGAGTAAATCTCCCTTTATCAGCTAATATAAAGCTTCTAAGTACTCCTTATTCTATGTATGGCAAAACACTTTCTAATAGGCTTGTAGTGCAGCCCATGGAGGGGTGCGACGGCACATTTGACGGAGAGCCTGATACACTTACATATCGTCGTTACAAGCGTTTTTCAAGCGGTGGGGCATCTATTATTTGGTTTGAAGCTACTGCAATAGTAAACGAGGGGCGTGCAAATCCACGCCAGCTTTATATAAATGAAAATACGCTTGACTCTTTTAGGAAAATTGTATCAGAAATAAAAGAAAACGCACTTCGTGAAAATGGATTTGAGCCTCTTGTTATATGCCAGCTTACGCATTCAGGCAGGTACTCAAAGCCCTTTGGCACTCCGCTTTTTCAAATAGCTTATAACAATCCTTTATTTGAAAAAGAAAAGCCTATTGATAAAAGCTGTATTGTTTCAGATGACTACTTAATGTCACTCGAAGAAAAATTCGGTTATGCCGCCTCACTTTGCGAAAAAGCAGGGTTTGACGGTGTAGATATTAAATGCTGCCACCGTTATTTGCTTTGTGAACTGCTTTCTGCTTATGAGAGAGAGGGTCTTTATGGAGGCACATTTGAAAACAGGGTGCGCCTTTATAAAAACGCAATAAAAAGTGCTTTGGCTAATACCTCCTATAGCTTTATAACAACGAGCAGGCTAAATATTTATGACGGCTTTCCCTACCCTTATGGTTTTGGTGTAAAGAAAGACGGCTCTATTACTCCTGATATGACAGAGCCTAAAAGGCTTGTAAACTTGCTTTATAACGACCTTGGAATAAAGCTAATTAATATAACAATGGGCAACCCCTATGTAAACCCCCATGTTAACCGCCCGTTTGACAAAGGCTCTTACACCGCACCAGAGCACCCTCTTTGCGGTGTTTCACGAATGATGGACCTTACAAAACAGGTGCGCTCTGACAGAGAGGGGCCTGCTGTTATTGCATCTGGATTTTCATATCTTCGTGAAAATTCAGTTTACCTGGCTTCTGGCGCAATTGAAAGCGGCGTGTGCGAGTTTGCAGGCTTTGGCAGAGAGTCTTTTGCATACCCTAATTTTGCTAAAGACATATTAAATAAAGGCTTTATGGAGAAAAGCAGGTGCTGTATTACATGCGGCAAATGCTCAGAACTTATGCGTGAGGGTACTGTTTCTGGCTGCCCTGTTAAAGATAGTGAAGTATATATGCCGATATACAAGGATAAGGTGATGAGAAATGCTTAAAACAGCTTTAGTTACAGGCGGCAGGAAAGGGATTGGCAAAGCAGTTGCAAACGCTCTTTCTAATGACGGCTACACAGTTATAATAACGGGCAGGGGTAACCCCACAAATCAAGACGGTCAAAACATAAGGTATATCCCCTGTGATAATTCAAATATTGATGATATTACAAGCACTATAGACCTTATAATAAAAGAGTATGGCAGACTTGATGTGCTTGTTAATAATGCAGGTGTTGCCCCAAAAGAGCGGTTAGATATTCTTAGCACTACCGAAGAAAGCTTTGACTATGTAATGGACATAAACCTTAAAGGCACATATTTTATGACGCAAAAGGCATCTCTTGCAATGATAAAGCTAAAAGACACCTTGCAGGACTATACACCACGCATAATCAACATTGCCTCCATTTCCTCTTATACAAGCTCTACTAATAGAGGCGAGTACTGTATATCCAAAGCAGGAATTTCTATGATTACGCTGCTTTTTGCCGATAGGCTCTCTGCTTACTCTATACCTGTTTTTGAGGTGCGCCCTGGCATTATTCTTACTGATATGACTAAAGGCGTAAAAGAAAAGTATGAAGAACTTATAGAAAACGGGCTAACCCCAATAAAAAGAATGGGAAGCCCATCAGATGTTTCTGATTGTGTGTGTGCGCTCGTATCTGGCAAACTGGACTTTGCCACAGGGCAAGTTATAAATTGTGATGGCGGGTTTTCAATAAGAAGGCTTTAAGGGGGGTAATGTTTTGTATAAAGCATTAGTAATAGGCAGCGGCTGTGCAGGGCTTGCCTGTGCTGCAAGGCTTGGCTCGTTGGGTGCAGGCAAAATTGCCGTTGTTACAGAGGGTATAAATAGCGGCACTTCCCGCAATACAGGCAGCGACAAGCAAACATATTACAAACTCTCAATGGGCGGCGACAATAAGGACAGTGTAATTGACTTTGCTAAAGATTTATACGCTGGCGGCGGCATTAATGGCGAGCTTGCGCTTACAGAGGCGGCAAACAGCGCCCGTGCATTTTTGTATCTTTGCGAATTAGGCGTAAACTTCCCCGTAAATGAGTATGGCGAATACATAGGCTATAGAACAGACCATGACACTCACAAACGTGCCGTATCGTGCGGCCCTTTAACATCTAAATATATGACCAAGGCGCTTGAGTTAGAGGTTTTACGGCAAGATGTCGAAATATATAATTTTTTACGGGCTGTGAAGCTTATTGTTAAAGACAATACGGTTTGCGGTGCTATTTTTATTGATACACGAAGTGACGAGCTTGTTAAAATAGATGCCGAGTATATAATACTTGCAACAGGCGGCGAGGCATCTGTTTATGAAAACAGTGTTTTCCCTCCCTCACAGTGGGGTGGTATGGGGCTGTTTTTTGAAGCTGGTGCCACTTTTAACAATATGAACTGCTGGCAGTATGGCATTGCCTCAAAAGACTTTAGATGGAATCTTTCAGGCTCCTATCAGCAGGCTTTACCACGATATGTTACAAAGGACAAAAACGGCATTAAGTCAGAGCTTTTGCCAAAATATATACATAGTAATGAAGATATATTAAACAAAGTCTTTTTAAAAGGCTATGAGTGGCCGTTTGATGTAAAAAAGCTATCAAAGTCATCTAATATAGATGCCATTATACACCATGAAACAATGGTTTTAGGAAATAGTGTATACCTTGACTACACCACTAACCCATCAGGGCTTGAAAATGGCTTTGACGTTCTTTCACCCGTTTGCTTTTCTTATCTTAAAAACTGTAATGCCCTACTTAGTACTCCTATAAAACGCCTTCGTGCAATGAATGAAAAGGCCTATCAGCTTTACCTTTCTCATAATATTGATTTGGAAAAGGATTTACTTAAAATTGGTGTAGCAGCGCAGCACCAAAACGGCGGTGCAGCTGTTGATATGAATTATGAAACCTCTGTAAAAAATCTTTTCGCTATTGGGGAGGCGGCAGGGGTTTTCGGGGCATACCGCCCTGGCGGCAGTGCATTAAACTCAACACAAGTAGGCGCACTTCGTGCCGCACAGGCAATATGCCGCCGCCCGTCAGTTACGGTTTGTTCTGATGAAAATGAGCTTTTGGAGCTTGAAAAAACACTAAAAAATGCAGTAAATAATAATGGAATAGACCATATGAAACTCCTTTCAGACATTAAAATAAAAATGTCAAACTTTGCAGGTCCAATTCGTAATGCGGCTAAAATGAGCAGTCTCTTAAATAAGTTAAAGCCGCTTGCAGAAAACTATTTTGATGCTGTGAGTGCTAATAGCGGCACACTTACATCTTACCTTAAAACTCGTGACACTCTCTTTACAGCTTGCTGTATTCTCTCTGCCGCCGTGAAGTCCGCCAAAGAGCAAGGCTCGCTTGGCAGTGCTGCGGTTTATGAAAATGAAAATTCCTCACAGCACCTTAAAGTGTGTGAGGAAAATCGTAAAAATATTGTTGAAACAAAAGGATTTATTAGCACGTTAAAAGCACCTACGCCAATTCCAGAGCGTGAAACGTGGTTTGAGAATTTGCTTTAATCCTCTTTCTCCTGCCTTGCTTTTTCAATATCTACAAGCATTTCGGCATACATTTTTTCGTCTATTGTGCATTTTTTGCGCAGCACATAAAAAGCGCCAATTAAAAGTACAACAGGAATTAAAGACATAGCAGCACGCATATAAATCGTCGTATTAGAGGGTACAAGAGCAATGGCATCCTTTATCATATCAAGCTTCATAGCTTCAGTAAAATCGGGGTTTAAGTTTGCCCTTTTCTCCGCCTCAGAAATTACATTTGTCGTTTGTGTAACATTGAGAGCAATATAAACGAACATAACAACTAATTGCTGAAGAGCGCTGCCAAGCTTTGTTGTAAACGGGCGAATAGAGAAAATTATACCCTCGTTTCGCTTACCCGTTTTCCACTCGTTATATTCTACAGTATTTGTAATATTGATTGTAATTACCATATAAAAAATACCCTGCCCAATTCCAACAACAAGCCCTGCTGCGCAAAGCAAATAAAAGCTTGTAGATATAAAGGATAAAAGGAATATCCCTAAGTAGCCAATAACAATCATAACTGTTGCCCCTGCTATAAGGGTTTGGCGTGTAAATTTAGCACTTAGCATAGGGAAAAGCAGCATTACAAGCCCTGTAGCAGCGCCAAAAATAATAGCAAATATTGTTACAAATTCGCCTTTATAGCCATATTCAAAATATATGTAGTTTGTACCTATACCCGTTATAATTCCACTGCCAAGGCTATAGAAAAGCAGCACAAGCGCAACCCATAAAAGTTGGTCATTGTTAGCTATAACTTTTACTAATTGCCTAATACCCATTGAGTCTTCTGCTTTAACGTCTCTGTGCCTTTCTTCTACTCCGACTACAGTCATTACCTGGCAGCCGATAAAGCAAATTGCAATAACTATAGTTACAACGGAATAAGCCGTAATCGCATTGCCGCCTAT
>DASRNG010000151.1:0-3904 GCA_035647555.1 Oscillospiraceae bacterium
GAAATATTCAGCTTGCAAAGTCTGCTATTTATGCAGGAATTATAACACTTATAGACAATGTGAACATAAAAATTGAAAAGGTAGACTCACTTATCCTTGCAGGCGGGTTCGGAAGTTCTTTTAATATCAATTCTGCTATCAAAATAGGGCTTATACCAAAGGCACTTAAAAATAAAACCTTAGTAGCTGGAAACAGCGCACTTAGAGGCTCAAGGCTTCTTTTATTTGATTCTAAGCTTCGCAATTTTGCAAAAGAAATAGGCACGAATGCAAGCTCTGTAACGCTTTCGACAAACACAAAGTTTTTTGAAGAATATATAAATGGAATGGCATTTTAGCAAGTTTTTTAATATTTTAGCCGTAAAAAACGGTGCTAAAAGATACAAGGGAGAGTTTTTTGTAAAAGCTCTCCCTTGATTTTTATAAACGCTGTATAATAATCCTTTTATGTATTACTCTATCCCTAAAATATCTTCAGATTCGTCTTTCTCTATTGTCTCTACCTCTTTAAGCACTCTCCGTATAGTACGGTTTTTCGTTTGTGCAGAATCAATAGTTCTGCCTGCCGTTTCAATTTGCTTTTTAACTCTACTCAAAATATCCTCAAACGCATCATACTGCGTTTTAACTGCGCCTAATATCTTTCTTATTTCATTTGCCTTTTCATTAATTGCAACCGTTTTAAATCCAACAGAAAGGGAATTAAGAAGCGCCGTAATTGTAGAGGGACCTGCTACCATTATGCTATATTTACCGTGCAGCTGCTCTATTATATTGTTTTTAGAAGATGCTATTTCTGCATAAAGCCCCTCTGTTGCAAGGTATAAAATCGCAAATGGCGTGGTGTTTGGAACTTTTATATATCTTTCGCTTATATCTTTCGCTTCGTTTAGAACCCTTGTTTCAAGCGCCTTTCTTGCCGCTGTAGCCTCTGCGGCATCTGCACGTTCTGCCGCATCGCATAGCCTGTTATAGTCCTCAATGGGGAACTTTGAGTCAATAGGAAGATAAATTGTTTCCTCCCCTTGTGAGGCTGGTATTTTCACAGCAAACTCTACACGCTCACCCTTGCCGCTTGGTGAATAGTTTTTAACATACATATTTGGTATAGTCTGGTCTAAAATGTCTTCAAGCTGGTACTCTGCCCAGTTTCCTCTCACTTTAACATTGGTAAGCATTTTATTAAGCGATGTTACGCCCGTTGAAAGCTCTTTCATCTCACCTAATGATTTATACACATTTTCAAGCTGCTCTGATACGGCTTTGAAAGATGAGTCAAGACGAGTGGCAAGGGTCTTTGATAATTTTTCGTCTACTACTCCCCTCATTTCGTCAAGCTTTCTTTCATTGCTTTGCTGCATCTTTTCAATCGCTTCTCTAACGGCTGCTGTCTGGCGCTCATTTTGCTGTGCGCTTTGTGTGCTAATTGTATTTAACTTGTCATTCATACTTTCAGAAAGGCTTATTCTGCTTTCATAATTTTCTTTTACCATAACCGAAAGTTTTTCAGAAACATCTGATAACGAAAGTGAAATTTCCTCTCTATTAACACGCAGCTCATCTCTCACATTTGTGCTATTTTTAGAGTTTAGCTTTAGTAAAATAAAAAGTGCTGCTGCGCCTATAACAATCAATATAGACTGTAAAACAATTATTAATATATCCATATTCTCTCCCTTTAAGTTTCGTGTGAGTTACTCCTGCCATCCCTTAGCTCTTTCAACCGCTCTTTTCCATTGTCTTAATCTTTCTTTTCGCTCATTTGAAGAAATTCTTGGTGTGAAAACCCTGTCCACTTCTCTTATACGGTCAATTTCTTCAATGCTTTCCCAAAACCCCACAGCAAGCCCTGCCATATATGCGGCTCCGAGCGCCGTTGTTTCAATGGTTTTGGGGCGGTTTACTTTTGTGTTTAGCATATCTGCCTGTATTTGCATCATAATATCACTTACAGAGGCGCCTCCGTCCACACGAAGTTCTGTAAGTTCTATTTCACTGTCCGCAATCATCGCCTCAAGTATTTCTGTTACCTGAAATATAATGCTTTCAAGCGTTGCCCTTGCAAAATGCGCCCTGTTTACTCCTCTTGTAATGCCTACTATGCACCCTCTTGCATACATATCCCAATGCGGAGCGCCAAGCCCTGTAAAAGCTGGTACAAGATATATTCCGTTAGCGTCAGGCACACTTTCTGCAAGGCTGTCGCACTCAGAGGCATGGTCTATCATGCGAAGCTCGTCTCTTAGCCACTGTATAACAGAGCCAGCGTTAAAAGCACTCCCCTCAAGGTCATAAGTCACCTTGCCACCTATCCCCCACGCTATGCCCTCTATAAGATTGTTTTTGGAGTGCGAGCGTTTCTCACCTGTGGTCATTAAAAGAAAACAGCCTGTTCCATATGTATTTTTAGCACTTCCTGCACTAAAACACGCCTGCCCAAAAAGTGCCGCTTGCTGGTCACCTATAGCGCCGCTTATCGGAATACCCGAAAGCCCCGAAACCCCAAGATTATCACTATCTATATACCCATAAACCTTACTGCACTCCACAGGTTCTGGCAAAATATTCATTGGAACACCTAATTTTTCGCATAAATATTTGTCCCAGCAAAGTTTTTCAATATCAAACAGCATCGTTCTTGAGGCGTTTGAATAGTCAGTTATATGCACCTTACCGCCTGTAAGGTTCCAAATAAGCCATGTTTCAACCGTTCCAAACAAAAGCCTTTCTTTGTTTGCAAGTTCTCTTGCCTGTGGAACATTGTCAAGTATCCATTTTATTTTTGTACCAGAAAAATAAGCATCAATAACAAGCCCTGTGCATTCTTTTACATACGGCTCAAGCCCGTCTCTTTTTAACTGCTCGCATATTTCAGCCGTGCGGCGGCACTGCCACACAATGGCATTGTAAACAGGTCTGCCCGTCTTTTTATCCCACAAAATTGTCGTTTCTCTTTGGTTTGTTATGCCTATTGCAGAAATCTCCTCGGCTTTTATTTCACCGCTGTCAAGTGCCGCGGAAATAGAGCGCAATTGAGAGTCAAGAATCTCAAACGGGTCATGTTCTACCCACCCAGCTTTTTTGTATATCTGCTTAAACTCGAATTGCGCCTTTGATATTATGTTGCCATTCTTATCAAAAACAATCGCTCTTGAGCTTGTAGTTCCTTGGTCGAGAGCCAAAATATATTTTCTCATAGTAAAATAAACCTTTCATATAGTTTGTCACATAAACTATAACAAATTTCCTTTTGATAGTAAAGTGCATTTTGTTTAATATTTCATTTAACTCCTTGACATCTATTAAAAATTATGTTATAAAATATTTTGAAGGGGAGTAGCTTATAATCTTGATAATCAACAGCCGTTGCAGTACTTTTCTGCAGCTGGTTATCCGGCCCTCTGGGAAGCAAGACCTTCGACTTGCGCGGTCGAGGTTTTTTTTATTATATCGACCGCAAAAACGTATTCCACGTTAAGGAGGAAAATAAATCAATGAAATACTACCTCGAGGAGATATCCGCAGTTTTCAAAAGTGTTAAAAGCACCGAAAACGGTCTTAGCTCCGCCGAAGCAGAAAAAAGGCTGTTGCAAAACGGCAAAAACAAACTTGCAGAGGGCAAAAAGGATTCGCTTTTCAAGCGTTTTGTGGCACAACTATCTGACCCTATGATAATCATTTTGATTGTTGCCGCTGTTATATCAGCCGTTACAGAGTTTTATTCAATAAGCGGTACAGGAGCACGATTCTTCCCTACTGACACACTTATTATCGCTATCGTTGTTGTTATTAACTCTGTACTTGGTGTTTTTCAAGAAAGCAAAGCAGAAAAAGCTATAGAGGCACTTCAAGAAATGTCCGCCGCCACCACTAAGGTTATTCGTGACTGTAATATAGTTACAAT
>DASRNG010000152.1:0-2951 GCA_035647555.1 Oscillospiraceae bacterium
ATCAGGTTGTACATTTTTCTCGTTGTTTTCTTGTACTGCTTCTAATACTTTTGCTGTTACCTGTTCAACAATCTGCTCAATTAGTGATTGTGAGTTAATCTGTGAAAAAATCATTTGTTCCATACTATTATATTTTTTAATGTATAGAACAAATATAAAGCATTGCAACTGCTTATGTATCAGTGCAATGCTTGTGTAAAATTAGAGAAAAGTCAAAACAACTTTAAACAACTCTTTGCTGTTCTAAATAGGTTGTTATCTTAGCTTTTATAGGGTCAAAAATTTGGGGTTTTGGTTTTTTCCTTATTGTGTTATCAAAATTAGTTTGTGATTGCTTTATATTTAAAGCATTTCCAAAGGCTTCTTTATATTCTTTATTGCTTGCGGTTTTTAGTTGCCCTAAATCAATAAGTGCTTTTATTAATTGATTAAAAATGTGAGCTTTTATATTACTATAATTATCAATTAAAAATTGAAGTAGTTCTTTATTGTATAAATAATAGGTTGCTTCTTGTATTACTGTTTTTGGTCTTCCTGGCTTCCGTTGTGGTTCGGGTGCTTGTTCTTTTTGTGTTATATCACTTTTCAAATGCTCTAATAATTCGTTTAATATTTTTAGTTCAGCTTTACTATCAGGATCAAGAATGTAAAGATTTACATAGTCATCAAAACTCAAATTTAACTCTCTATCTGCATACATTGCTGTAAATTCAAAAGCATCTTCTATCTGTTTTTTAATCACATTGCAATATGTCTCTTTGCCATACTTGTAGCTTTGTGCTTCAATGTCAAATACTGTAATTATTGGTATTCCTTTTTTTTGCTCACTTATTAAGTGTAATAATTCAACTGCTTCTTTAGTGTAGTAAATCATAGTTTTATTGATTATAAGTTCAACATTAAATCGTATGCTTCAACGGCTGTATCTTTTGAAGTTTTGCCAATGTATTTTAAAAGCATTGCTTCTGTTCCATGCCCTGTTATATCTTTAATAAAAGAAGTTGGTAACTTACCATAGTAATTTGTTGCAAATGAACGCCTTCCAACGTGTGAAGTAATCAAACGCCATTTTTCATATTTCCCTTTTACTTTTCTTGTTCCAACATCTGTTACTTTTGTTATTCTACCTTTTGTCATTTCGTTTATGTTTGCCAACTTGCAAACTTCTTTAATGTACTCGTTATATCTTTGATCGCTTATTGTACGTGGGTATTCTCCATTGCGTTTGTTCAATATCTTTTCAACTTGTGGGAGTAATGGTATTGTTACATCTTTACCCGTTTTTAGTTGCTTTATATCAATAAACAAGCCGTTGCCCTGCTTACGTGTCATATCGGGAGTAAACCGTTTAAAATCGCTTACTCGTTGCCCGGTATAGCATGAAATAATAAGCCAATCACGTGCATTGTCTAAATAGTCGGGTAAATCTTTTAGATCGCTTATTTGTTGTAGTTCTTGCTCTGTTAGGTAAATTTTGAATGCTGTTTCGTTCCTTAGGTTTGTTTTGAGCAAATGTAAATCGTTGCTTATCTCAATGTTGTATAACTGTGCTTCATTACAAACTGCTCTAATATCTTTAAAGTTGCTATTTATAACGGAGTTGCTATATTGCATCTCTTTACTCCAATTGATAAAAGCATCAAGAAAAGTTTTGTTTACATCCTTAATTTTGAATTTGCGTTGTTGGTTTTTCTCAAAGTTTTCTAACTTGTTACGGACAACGTTCCATTTTCGCAAAGTTCCCTTTGTTATTTCGTGCTTCTTGTGTGATAGGTAAAAATCAAAGAATTGTATTAAATTATCTGATATTGTATTGTTGTTTTTAGGTTTGTAAAACTCGCTTACAATATCTTTGAGCCAATCTTTTTGAATAGGGGCTGTTTCTTGCTGGTATTGTTCAAGTATAAATTTCTCTATTTCGTTTAAATGGTTATCTATTTCGTTTTTTAGATTAGCTTTTTCAACATCTCTAAACCTTGTATTGCTTTTGTACTCATTCCAAAACTCTTTTGATACTTCAATGTTGGTTCGGGTATAGTAAGATCTAAATTTATCATTGCTATCTTTAAATGTAAATCTGATTTCAATGTTTGCACTATCTTTTTTGCTTCTGTATTGAAAATTCACGTTGCCCATTGTGATATTGTTTTATGTTTATTTCTTTAGTTCAAAGATAAGAAAAATGAACTAGAAATGAACAAATAAACCGAACAAATATGTATAGAAATGAACAAATAAAAATATCTTTGTTGTTGTAACCGTTTGTTAGTGTGCAATTAATACGTATATTTGTTTTATATCATTCGGGGCTGTTTTGGGTGTGCTAATCCTGTCGGAATCACTTAATAAAAGCGTATCATTCTAATTATTAGAGTTATACGCTTTTTCTATGTGTATAAATGAACAAGAAATGAACAAGTAGTTTGTTTATAGCATAAAAGCGGGCTGTTATTCAATAAAAAAAGCACTCAAATTAATGAATGCTTTCTTTTTGCTCTTAACGTGTCTATTGTGTCCATTCCTTTAAGTTGTAACATTTGTAACCGTCGTTTTGCCGTCGATTATCCATTGATTAACTTCTTTCTCTAACCTTTAAAAACGAAAGAATAACGTTTCTCTTATAGCTTTAAAAACGAAAGAATTTTTATTCTCTTAGTAGCTTAGAAAACGTCTCTTTTTTCCTACTCCCTTATAGCTTTGAAAACCGTTCTTTTTTTATGGGTCAAAGTATTATTTGCTTTTTCCTTTTTTATGGGTCAATTATCTATTTTCTTTATTCTCTTTTTTATGGGTCAAGAAACTATTTTCTAAACTCTTTTTTATAGTGTAAGTAAACTCTTTTTTATAGTGTAGGAAAACTATATTTTTTCAACTGTTATTTTTATTCTCTCGGTTGTTTCTCGGTTGTTATTCGATTGTTATTCTCTTTTGAGTAGTTAGTGAGTTGTTGT
>DASRNG010000153.1:0-4982 GCA_035647555.1 Oscillospiraceae bacterium
CGTGAAGATTCCATGGTACATACGTTTCAACGGTGTTAAGACCTGCCGCTTTTATTTTTGTTAATCTGTCCTCCCAATATTCTGGCAATACTCTAAAATAGTGCATTGCGCCAGAATAAATGTTAAACTTTTCACCGTTTAACAAAAAGTCGCCGCCGTCTATTATAAAACTACCTTTATTGTCTGCATTTTTCATGAATATCTACACCTTTACCTTTCAGTCGTTCATTTTACAGCTCTACAGTATAACTTCTTTACCCGTTTCTGCCGATTCATAGATAGCATTAAGGATTTTTATCATATTAACACCTTGGTCTATCGTAAAGTCTGGCTTTTCCTTGTTTTCTATCACATTTACAAAATGCTGCAAGTTTGCTCCATGTATGTTTTTATACTTACTATATTGTCCAAGTTTTTTAGCAGTATTTTTAAGTACGCTGCCTTTCTTGCCGTCATAAATCTCATACGAACCGTTTGCCCATTTTGCGCCTAATTTCGTTCCGCGAAGTTCTACAAAAGTTGTTTCCCTTTTTATGTTAGATGCCCAGCTAAACTCGATTTGTAAGCTAGCGCCGTTCTCAAACTTTATAAAGCCAATAGCTAAATCTTCAACATCAAAAACGCCGTCTTCTACAGCGTCGCCAAATTTGGAGTGCAGGCTATCACTTTTATCTTCACTGTCAGCAAATTTGTTGTATGTGCTGCCCGAAACAGAAACGGCTCGTGGATTGCCCATAAGATAAATAGCAAGGTCTATCATATGCACGCCAAGGTCAATAAGCGGTCCGCCGCCAGACATCTCTTTCGTTGTGAACCAGCCGCCTCTGCCTGGTATGCCTCTTCTTCTAATCCAGCCGCATCTGCCTGTATAAATCTCGCCAAAGTCGCCACTGTCTACCATTGCTTTTAGCTCTTTTGAGGACGGCCAGTACCTGTTATTGCGCATAACCATAAGGTGCTTGCCGCTTTCTTCTTGCGCCTTTTTCATATCAAGCACACGCTCTACTGAAATAGTGTCAGGTTTTTCAGAAAAAGCGTGGACACCATGCTCTAATGCATAAATCGCAATATCTGCATGCAGATAGTTTGGTGTGCAAATGTCTACCATATCAATATCTTCTTTGTCTATAAGTTCCTTATAGTCTGTGTACTTTTTTACCTTTTTCCCAAGTTTGTTTTCCGCCTCGTCCATTCTTTCAGGCAGAATGTCGCATACTGCCACAACTTCTGCATTATTAATGTTCTTATAACCTGAAATATGCGCTCCTTTGGCTATTCCGCCACAGCCTATTAATGCTACCTTTACCATTGTTTTTCCCCTTTCAATTTTTTACTTTAAATGAAATGCCTACTGTTTTAGGCAGCGCCATTTTGCAGTCACTGCTTACAAAAGTTTCTGCTGTTGGCGTGTCTTTCTTTGCTGCCCACAGCGCAGCGTTATATATTACCTTTTTTATATTCTTGTTATAATAAATTGGGTACGTTTCGTGGCCTGGCTGAAAGTAGAAGACTCTACCCTCATTAAGATGATATGTAAAGCCGCTTCTAAATACTTCACCACCTGGGTACCAGCCTATAAAAACAATGTCATCAGGGGTGGGAATATCAAAGTACTCGCCGTACATTTCGTCTTTTTTCAACACAAAGCTTTCTGGCAGCCCTTTTGCAATGGGGTGATAAGGGTTTACGGTGTAAAGCCGCTCGTGCCTGCCGTCCTCTCTCCATTTAAGAGAGCCGCTCGTACCCATAATTTTTTGAAAAGGCTTGCTAAAGTGTGCTGAATGAAGAAATATTATGCCCATTCCGTCTTTAACGTAATTATATACTCTTTCTGCCGCCTCGTCTGAAAGCTTTTTATGAAGTGAGTGCGCCCAATAAATAAGCACATCTGTTTTAGAAAGCAGTTCGTCAGAAAGTCCCTCCCCCTCAAGGTTTTGGGAGGATATTGTTACATTAAACTCATCACCAGTAAAAATGTCTGCAATTGCTTTTTGCATACCCTGTGGATACGCCTTTTTTTGCCGCCCTTTTTGCTGCTCACATGCTTTTTCGTTCCATACGGTAATATTCATCAGACCACTTCCCTTTTTTTATATATACATTTAAAAGTATAATCAAACTAAGAGGTATTGTCAATCAAAAATAGAAAAGACGCACTTTCAAAATAAAGTGCACCAAAAAACGAGCTAAAAAGCCTTTAATCCTCTAAAACCTCATAGCCCTCTTCTTTTATAGCCTGTATTATTTGGGCTTTGTCAAGTACATTTTCGTCATACTCAACTTCTGCCGTTTTTGACTTTAGCTCTACCTTAGCAAAAACTGCGCCCTCTAAATCCTCTACCGCATTTTTTACTGCCCTTACGCAGTGCTCACAAGACATTCCCTCTATTTTGAATAATGTTTTAGCCATAATATTTACTCCCTTTTGTTTTTTATTTTTCGTTTTCTACCTTAAATCTCTTTAACCTTAAAGCATTAGTTAAAACCGAAACAGAGCTAAGGCTCATTGCCGCCGCCGCAAAAATGGGGCTTAAAAGCGGACCGCCAAATATATAAAGAAGCCCTGCTGCTATTGGTATGCCAACTGTGTTGTAACCAAATGCCCAAAAAAGGTTTTGCTTAATGTTCCTTATAGTGCGCTTTGAAAGTAAAATTGCCGTTGGTACATCTGTTAAAGCTCCGCGCATAAGCACAATATCGGCAGACTCCATAGCAACATCTGTGCCAGAGCCTATGGCTATGCCTATATCTGCCTTTGCAAGGGCAGGGGCATCATTTATACCGTCCCCAACCATGGCAACCTTTTTACCCTCTTTTTGAAGTTTTTCAACCTCATTTGATTTATCCTCTGGCAGCACCTCTGCAAACACACGGTCTATACCTGCCTGTTTTGCTATAGCGTCTGCCGTTCTTTTATTGTCGCCCGTTATCATTATAACTTCTATGCCCATTTTATGAAGACTTTCTACTGCCTTTGCACTTGTATCTTTTATAATGTCTGCTACAGCTATTATGCCAGAAAAGCCACCGTCAATAGCTGCATACATAGGAGTTTTACCCTCATTTGCAAGCTTGTCTGAAATGTTTGCAAACTCTAATAAATCTACCTCTTTTTCGTCCATAAGTTTTCGGTTGCCCACAAGCACATTTTTACCGTCTATTTTAGCCTCTATACCACGGCCTGTAAGAGAGTTAAAGTTTTCAATGCTGAAAAACTCCATTTTCTCATCTTCTGCTTTTTTTACAATCGCTTGCCCTAAAGGGTGCTCAGAGCCTTTTTCTGCTGAGGCTACAATCCTTAAAAGAAAGTCTTTGTCAACTGTTTGTGCTGCTATAATATCTGTAACCGCAGGCTCCCCTTTTGTAACTGTTCCCGTCTTATCAAGAACTACGGTGTCTATTTTATGTGCCAACTCAAGTGCCTCTCCACTTTTTATAAGAATACCATTTTCTGCTCCTTTGCCTGTGCCAACCATAATAGCTGTAGGCGTTGCAAGCCCCAGCGCACACGGGCATGCAATAACAAGAACGGATATAAAAATTGTAAGCGCAAACTCAATATCCCTCATATAAATATACCATGCTATTCCTGCTACTGCAGCTATAACACAAACAATAGGCACAAAATAGCCCGATACAACATCTGCCATTTTTGCTATTGGCGCTTTAGAGCCTTGGGCATCCTCAACGAGTTTTATAATTTGCGCAAGCGCCGTATCTCTGCCTACTTTTTCTGCTATAAAATTAATTGTGCCTGTAGTGTTTATTGAGGCGGCATATACACTGTCGCCAACACCTTTATCTACAGGCATGCTCTCACCCGTTAGCATAGATTCATCTATCGCCGTATGCCCCTTTACTACCGTGCCGTCTACAGGGATTTTTGCCCCTGGTTTTACGGCAATAATGTCACCCTTTTCTACCTCGTTAATAGGGATTTCAGTTTCTACACCGTCTTTTACTATAATAGCCGTTTTCGGCGCAAGACCCATAAGCTTTTTTATGGCTTCTCCTGTGCGCCCTTTCGACCTTGATTCAAGTGTTTTTCCAAGAAGAATAAGCGTGATTATAACACCTGCTGACTCAAAATAAAGAGAGTGAACAAAGGAGGCCTCTCCGCCGATTATCTTAGTTACATTATAAATGCTAAATAGTGCCGCAGCTGACGTGCCTATTGCTATTAATGAATCCATATTAGGGCTTAGTTTCACAAGTGACTTAAAGCCAACTGTATAAAACTTATAGCCAATACCCATAACAGGCAAGGTAAGAAAAAGCTGCACAAAGGCATTAGTGAGCGGATAATTATCTGGTACGAGCGCTGCAGGAAATGGCAAATTTATAAATGTTACCATGGGCGCCATGGCTATATAAAATAGCGGTGCAGAAAAAACAAGGGAGGCTATAAACTTTTTGCGAAGTGTTCTTGCTGTCTTTTCTGCTGGGCTTTCTTTTTCCTTTGTCTTTTCTTCCTGTGGCAAACTTACTGTATAGCCTGACTTTTCCACAGCACTTTTTATTTCAGAAACTTTTACTTTTGATGGGTCATATGTTATAGATGCCTTGTCATTAGCAGGGTTAATAGACACCTTTTCAACACCAGAAAGCCCCCCTATTGCCTTTTCTACCCTAAGGGCGCAGGCAGTACAAGTCATGCCTCCTATGTCAACTGAAATATCAGAGCTATCTTTTACCTGCTGTGCCTCATACCCCGCTTTTTCAATCGCCTTTTCTATATCTTCTGGGCTTATAACAGCATCATCAAATTCAACAAATAACTTTTCATTTGCTAAATTTACGCTTGCTTTTGAAACACCTTGCAGCTTGCTTGCCGTTTTTTCAACCCTTTGTGAGCAGGCAGCACAAGTCATTCCTTTAACATCAAAAAATTTTGAAACCATATTTTCACCTCGTTTTAACTTTAGACAAATTTAATTTTTTTTAACTCAAATTGTCCATAATTAGGTTTTACCTTTTTATTG
>DASRNG010000154.1:0-22602 GCA_035647555.1 Oscillospiraceae bacterium
TAATATGACATCATTTTTGGGAGTGTCCTTCAGCGCTTTGATTATCCGACTAAGGCAATTGAGAGTAATAAAGGATATGCCATTATCTGAATATCATGAACCTTTGGAGGTGGTGTTTGATGTGCCGAGCTGTTAAGTTAAGGATTACTGAAGATGCATTAAAACGAATAAGAAAGAACGAGAACAATGTTGAAGGAATGAAAACAAGAAGCGTTCCCTGCCATTATTGCAGTCATAACACCATTGTTCTCTATCCTGATACCGCAGGTCATTTTAAGCAGAAGTGTTCTAAATGTAGTAACGAAGGGGTTTAAGAATCTCTATAAAGAGAAATTGTCGGGTAAGATGCCTGAAGCATTTTTCTACAGTTTGCTTGCAGATTACGAAAAAGAGTTGAAAGAATTAGAAGAAAGAATTCCTACTCTTCGCAAGAAAGCAAAAGCAGAAAAAAGTCACGATAAAAACGTTAGCGGGTGGGTAAGCAGTATTTCTAAATATTTGAAGGTACAGCATTTGGATCGCTATATTGCAAGAGAACTTATTGATACTATTACCGTATCCGAGTTTTATAAGGTTGATGGTAAGAATACACAGGATGTGGTTATCAATTATAAGTTCGTTGGTAATTTACAGAAGCTTTTAGGCAAAGAAAAAAATGCTGCGTAAGGTTTTACCCTTATGCAGCAATTCTTTGGAATTAGTAATGACGAACCGATCAAAATTGGTCATTACTAAATGGCGGAGAAGGAGGGACTCGAACCCTCGCGCCGGTTGCCCGACCTACGCCCTTAGCAGGGGCGCCTCGTCACCAACTTGAGTACTTCTCCATGGTAACAGATTATATTTGTTGAATTAAGAGTGCTAATGACTAACCCCTAATTCCTAATCCCTAAACTGGCGGAGAGAGTGGGATTCGAACCCACGGTGCGTTGCCGCACGACGGTTTTCAAGACCGTTCCGTTATGACCACTTCGGTATCTCTCCATTACCTTAGATATGTTAGCACAACGGCTCTTTATTGTCAATAATTTTTATGAATTTATCAGTTATTGGTTGGAAATTTAATAATTGCGTTGTTAGAGTCTATTTCACCGCCTGTCATAATTGGTTTTACTATATTTTGTATTTGGTTTAAGGTTTTAATTAAAGAAGGATTTTTTATTCGCAGTGTAGATACAGCTCTGTAAGGCAAGGATATGGCATCTTTTATAACTTTGTATTTTGCACTGTCTTCACTTACTGTTTCCTTGCCGCCGTCAAGGATATTTAAGAACACCTCTAGCACAACATCAATAACTCGCTCGTCACCCACTTCTTTAGCCGCTTTTTTATCAATACCTTTTCCAAAAGTAAGTGCATTTATAAGTTTTGCAGTGCCCTTAACTGTTGCTGTGTCAAGCTTTTTAATTGGCAGGCGGAGAAACCTCCAAAGTTTTGCCGCCTTTTTTCTGCCCATGCCAATAGAGGCGACAAGGGCTACAAATTCATCTAAATTGTTGTTTGCGGCAGCTTTTACAACCTTTGTAAATAGGTTAGTAGCGTGATTTCTAAGGTATTCGTTTGTATATTCTTTGCCGTCATATGTAAATTTTTCAAGGTACTTAACATTTATTTTTAGCTGATTTTCCGTTGCTGTGCAGTAAGCCATAGCGGCAGGATAGCCTGAAAGAGCAGCTACATTGATTTCATAAAATTCGCCGCCGCTGTCAGTTTTAAGTCTTGTTATATGCTGCATGTGTGTATGCCCTACAAAAGCTATTGGCATACCTGCATTTGCCACCTTGTTTGCAAGGAGGTTTTTATATTCAACTGATTTGCTGCCATTAATCATTTTATCTAATTCTGTTAAAAGGTAGGGGTGGTGGTTTGCGCCAATTATATTGTCGTTTCGTTTTTTCGCCTCATCGCACTGTGTTTTTATCCATTTTATATGCTCATCTGAAAAGCCAGAGCCGCCTTCGCCGTTATAGTCGTCATTAAGACAAAGCACAGTAAGCCCCTCTTTCGGTCTTACTGCGTAAGAGGCGTTTCCTGCGGGCGTTGTATATACAGAAAGGGCTTCAGATAGCCCGAAATCTTTATAAAACTCTGTAAGCTCATGCATTTTAAGGCTTGGCACATCATTATATACATTGTCACCGTCATATCGCCTTGGGTTATTATCGCTGCACCAATCATGGGTAGAGGTTATTATGTAAATAGGCTTTTTTTGTTTATATTCATACATCATCTTTCTAAATTCTTCATGAGATGAAAGTTCACCATTATTTGTAACGTCACCAACTATGAGTATAAAGTCAATGTCGTCAGATGTCATCTTATCAAATGCTGCACGAATGAGCGCACCTGTTTTTGCAAGCATTTTTTGGTCTGATTCACTTCTCATAGTATATGCGTTACCCGTTATGCCAAGGGTAGGGGAGTAGTGGTGTAAATCAGCAACTACAACAAAGTTTATTTTATGATTATTCATTCTCTTTCCTTTCTGTTAAAAAGCTAAAGGCATTAACAATAACCTCTCCTGCGCTTTTTCCAACTGAAACGGCCTCTTCATAATGCTCTGGAGCGATTATGCTGCCGTAGTCATTAGAGGGTAAAATATAACCTATAGAGTCATTACAAAGCCCGATAACGGTTAATTTACAGTCAGGTTTTACCATAGAGGTCATTGGCGGCAAGTGCCAATCACGCTTGTTATAAGCAGCACTTGCATCATAAGCACCGCCAAAAATCAGCTCTGGTGCAAATTCTCCCGGAACTAAAGCAAAGCATTGGTTTTCACCAAGCTCTACATAGCCAACCTCAGTAACGAAAACTATGTCAGTTGATGCACTGCCGCTTCTAAGGATAGTGTTTGTAACAAGACCCGCTTTGCCAACAATCATTAAAATTTCATTTTCGCAAGGTACGAAAACCTCTGTTATTTTTACATTTAGTATGGGTTTTACGCTTTTCTCCTTATCACTTCCCACAAGTGACATAGCATAGCGTGCAAGCGCCCTGCCAAACTTCTCGTATCTTTCCTGCTCTGAAGCTTTAAGCTCCTCGTCAACCACTTCATCACAGGTTGTAACGGCAAGCTGAGGGCCTTGAAAAAATATGCCGTTATAATTGTTTTGGTTTAGCTCATCTACCATGTAATAAGGGAAATCGGCACTAACTTTAGTGTTTCTATAGCCTAAAGCAATTGGGTGAACAGCGGCAAACACAGCAATAGTTTCACGGCTGCCATCACTTGGCGAAAAGCGCAGCATTGTGATATCATCTTCTGTAACATTTGGTTTTCGTTTATCACGGGAATATTTCTTTTCATTGCTAACGCCGCAGTATAACTCGCCCTTTTTCATGTCCCTTACAGCTTTTTTTATCGTGTCAACAGTTACGGCATAAAGGTTTTCCATAAATTCGGGGTTTCTGCCAGACTGCAAGTTATCTGTTTCGCCTTTTCTAAGCTTTTTAAAGTTTTCTATAATAGCACCAGGGATAAGCTCACCCCAAAGTCCTTGCGTATCAACAGCACTGTGGCAGTGCGTGGCAGATATATTTATACAGTTTATGTTATTAAGTTTTGAAAACTCAGACAGTCTTTCACGAATTCTGCGAACATCAGTGCTTGCAAGCCCTATGCAGTCTATAACTGCAAAAACACTTATGCCGCGCCCTGAGCCATCGTCAAGCGCAATAGCACGCACACACTGGTCATCTAAGATACCGTCAACAACATTAGGCGGATAGGCAAGGTAGCCGCCCACAAAGTGTTTGCTTGACATTAAATCTATTGACGATAAAAGAGAATCAGCAGAATAGCCAAAAGACCATTTTACTTTAGATTTTGGTTTGGTAATAAAAGTTTCTGTCCCTTTAAAAAAGTTTTGTGGAATATACTCTTGTGTTAAAGGCCAATTTCCACCAGGGTAGGCGTAATATAGGGCACGAAGAGCATTTCTTATAGCCTTGTCGCCAGTGTCATATTTAAATCTTTTCTTTTTTTCATCATCTATATTTTTATAGGCAAGATACCCTGCACCCACACCAATAGCGGCGGCAGAAGCGGCTAAAACTGAAAGTTTTTTCATTATTAACACAACCTTTATTACTAAGTATATTAATATTACCACATATTTTAGAAATTGTGTATATCAAGTTGACATTTTTTTTCTGCGGTGCTAAAATTATGAATACAATATACTGATTGGCGGTGATGTGTATGAATAAAGGGAAAATAGCATCAGACCTAATAAGAAAAGGCTTTAAACTCGGGGCTAAAATGGCTCAAAAATCAAAAGAAGTACAGCCTATACCTAAAGGCAAGTTTGATTATATAAAGAATGTAAAATCTAAAAAGTTTACAGTAGGGTTTGGCAAAACTGAAATACTTCCAGATGACTTAGAGAGAAAAAAGTATTATGTTGCAGGGTATGGAATTAATAATCCAGCAACAGGGGTTCTTGACACTCCGTTTGCACATGCCGTATGGATAGATGACAATAGCGGCAGGGGGGCAGTTGTATTTGTTTCTATTGACAATGTGGGTATGCTAAACAAAGATGTTAAGGATATAAAATCCTCACTTTCTAAGTTTATGAGTGAAACTCGCTGCCGCTCTATTGAAATTCTTAGCACACATAGCCACGCAGGGATAGACACTATGGGCATATGGGGCCCTTTGCCTTTAACAGGTAGGGATAAGTATTATATAGAGGTTGTAAAAGCGGGTGTTCGCTCTGCTGTAAAAAAGGCGTATATGGATAAAAGGGACGGGGATATATTTAAAGGTCAAATTGAAGTTCCTGATATGCAAAAAGATATTAGAACACCAGAAGTTTTCTCAAAAACATTGACAAGGCTGCGTTTTGTTCCAGATGACGGGGAAAGGCAAGTGTATTTTATAAATTTTGCCGCTCATTCAGAGTCGCTTTCGAGCAAAAACTCACTCGTAAGTGCAGACTTCCCTTGTTATTTAAGAAGAAAGATTTTTAGGGAAACAGGAGCGGAAACTATTTATTTTGTAGGCGCTATCGGCGGAATGATAACGATGCATTTGCTTGATGAAGATAAACCAAAGTCAACTAAAATGATTGGTGAAAAGTTAGCTAATTACGCTCTTTCTATTAAAAAAGAGAAAAAGCTGAAACCAAATTTAAGCATGATGCGCCAAAGCTTTTATTTTGAGGCAGATAATACAGTGCTTCTTATTGCAGGCCTTATAGGCATATTAAAAGTGAATAAATATACTTCTCAAAAGGCGCCGCTCAAAATCGCCCTAAAATCTGAAATGGCATATTTTGAGTTTGACGACCTAAAAATGCTGCTTATTCCGGGGGAGCTGTTTCCAGAGCTTTTATACGGCGGGTATTTAAGTAAAGAGGAAAGCGCCACGGGTAAGGGGTCAGAAATAAATCCAAAACCTTTAGTAGAGATATGCAGTGACAAAGAGCTTTTAGTATTCGGGCTTGCAAATGATGAGGTTGGTTATATTATTCCGCCTAATGATTTTCTGCTTGATGAAAACATGCCATACCTTTCACGTGCAAAAGATATTCATGGGCGCAAACATTATGAGGAGACTAATTCGCTTGGTATAAAAACGGCAGAGAAACTTGCAAAGGTTTTTGAAGAAATGTATAAAGAAGTTCTAAAAACAAAAAATAATTAATAAATGAAAGATAAGGTTTTAATATGGAGTTTGTTCCAAACGAGAATAAAAAGTTAGAAATATCTACACCGTATGGTGACTTTTTAAGGCTGCCTGTAAAAACACACGTTGTTGTAAAAGGCGATGACCTTAAAGAAATGATGGACAAGTATGTAAAGCCGCATATAAAAGACGGTGATATGATATTTATAAGCGAAAAGATAGTTGCAATTAGTCAAGGCAGGTCTTTTGCTATTGATGATATAAATCCGTCGTGGCTTGCGAAACTACTTTGCAAATTTGTTGTAAAAACGCCATACGGCATAGGGCTTGGAAGCCCATGGACTATGGAGCTTGCACTTCAAGATGTGGGCGTTATGAGAATACTTTTTGCCGCATTTTGCTCTGCTGTTACAAAGCCGTTTGGCATAAAAGGGGTATTTTATAAAGTTGCAGGCACTAAAGCTAGGGCTATAGACGGCCCGTGTGACTATACTATTCCGCCTTATAATCGTGCTGCAAAGCTCGCACCGCTAAATCCTGAAAAGGTTGCAAAGGATTTAATGGAGTATACGGGCTGCATGGTAGCAATTATGGACGCAAACGATTTAGGCAGAGATGTGCTTGGTGTTTCAGACGAGTTTTTATCTATCGAGATGTGCAAAGCCATTTTTGAGGATAACCCCCTTGGGCAGGGCAGAGAGCAAACCCCAATAGCAATAGTAAGAAAAATAAAAACGGAGTGATTATCATTAATATAAAAATTTTTGATACGAAAGAGCAAATAGCACAAAAGGCGGCTCAAATGATAGCCGCACAAATAAAAGAAAAGCCCGGTAGTGTTTTAGGGCTTGCAACAGGTGCGTCACCAGTTTTAACATATGAAACGCTTATTGAAATGCACAAACGAAACGAGGTTTCTTTTAAGGACGTTATAACATTTAACCTTGATGAATATTGCAATATCCCTAAACATGATAAGAACAGCTATTATACATTTATGCACGAGATACTTTTTAATCACGTTGATATAAAAGAGGAAAACGTGAACTTTCATGACGGCAATGCAGCAGACCCAGAGGCAGAGTGCGCACGGTATGACGCACTTGTAAGTGAAAAGGGCGGGGTTGATTTACAGCTTCTTGGCATAGGTAATAACGCTCATATTGCGTTTAACGAGCCATCAGAGGAGTTTTCAAAAGGCTCTTACAAAACAAGGCTTGCCGATAGCACTATTGAGGCTAACAAAATTTATTTTACAGATTCAGAAATACCGCACTATGCATTAACAATGGGTATAGAGAATATTTGCAAAGCAAAATCTATTATACTAATTGCAATGGGAGACAAAAAAGCAAAAGCAATAAGGGATATGGTAAAAGGTGAGGTTATGCCGTCAGTTCCTGCATCAATTCTTCAAAATCATGAAAATGTTACAATTTTACTTGATAAGGAAGCCGCTTCGCTTTTATAAAACATATTGATAGATAATAATTAGGGCTGTAGCAAAAGATGTTTTGCTACAGCCTTTTTAATTTTTATTTATTTGTCGCATTCCAAAACTTTCGGTCAAGGCTTCTGTACTGCACTGCCTCCATAATATGAGGAGTGTTGATATGTAAAGAGCCGTCTAAATCTGCTATTGTTCTTGATATTCTCAATATTTTATCATACGCTCTTGCAGAAAGGTCAAGCCTTTCAAATGCTGTTTTAAGTATTTCTGCTGCATCATTAGAAAGTTTGCAGTATTTTCGGGTCATTCCAGAGGTCATTTTTGCGTTACAGTTAATGCCTGTGCCAGAAAAGCGCTCTTGCTGTATTTTCCTTGCTCTGTTCACTCTTTCACGAATAGAGGCAGAGCTTTCTGATGGTGTATTGTCTGAAAGTTCGGAGTAGTTTACCTGCGGCACTTCAATATGTATATCAAGCCTGTCAAGAAGTGGACCTGACACCTTCGCCAAATATTTTGACGGGGCACCTTTAGGGCACCTGCACGGCTTTTCGGGGTGGCCATAATACCCGCAAGGGCAAGGGTTCATAGCACATATAACCATAACATCACAAGGGTATGTAAGAGTGCATGCCGCTCTTGAGATGGTAATTGTGCCGTTTTCCATAGGCTGGCGCAAAACCTCCATAGTTACCCTTGGAAACTCTGGCAGCTCATCTAAAAACAAAACCCCGTTGTGAGAAAGTGACAGTTCACCAGGTTTTGGAACAGAGCCGCCGCCCGAAAGCCCAACAGAAGAAACAGTATGGTGAGGAGAGCGAAAAGGCCTTTTATTTATGATTGGTGTTTCGTTTTTAAGCTCACCAGCTAAAGAGTAGATTTTCGTTGTTTCAAGCGCTTCATCAAACGTCATATCAGGCAAAATTCCTGAAACTCTTTTAGCAAGCATACTCTTACCAGAGCCGGGAGGACCTATCATAATTACATTGTGACCTCCCGCGGCAGCAACTTCAAGAGAGCGCTTTACTTCATACTGCCCTTTAACATCAGAAAAGTCAGGCAGCAGTGCATCCGGCTTTGCCATTGTAAATTTTTTAAGCGGCACAGGGCTTATAAAGCTTTTGCCGTTTAAATGATTTACAAGCTCTCTTATAGTTCTTACAGGGTAAATTTGTATACCCTCCACCACAGCGCCCTCATCAGCATTTTCAAACGGTACATATATAACACGCATACCATTTTCTTTTGCTGCAATAACCATAGGCAGAACACCGTTTATACGTCTTAACTTACCTGAAAGTGATAGCTCGCCTATAAATGCAGAGCGGGAAAGGTCAGCATTTATTTGTTTTGTTGCAGCAAGAATAGCGGTAAGAATAGGCAAATCATAAAGCGCACCCTCTTTTCGAGTGTCAGCAGGCGCAAGGTTTACAGTGACATGGCGTGTAGGCTCAAAAATCATACCGCTGTTTTTAATTGCAGATACAACACGTTCACGGGATTCGCTCACTGCTGCATCAGGCAGCCCTACAATATCAAACCTGTACTTTCCCTGAGATAGGTCTACCTCCACCTCAACCATGTATGAGTTAAGCCCTAAAAGCCCAACGCTATTAATCTTCGCAAACAAAATTATTCTCTCCCATCATGATTCGGGGTTTTCATCATCTTCTAAAGGTTTATTATATTTTTCAGCATCAAAATAAAAGACTTCGTCGTTAGTATCATTATCAATAGAGTGAAGTGTAATAGGCGGTAAAGCCTCTTCTAGAGCTAACCGTTCTTTCTGTTCTTGTTTTGCAGTTTTAGGGTTAAAATCAAAGGCGCCTAGCTTTCTAAGAAGATGTAAAACAAAGATAATAGCAAGCATAACAATTGTAATAGCTATGCCTACTGGCATTCCGTATGGGAAAAACTTGAATTCAACTGTATGGAAACCTTGTGTTATAGGCACACCAAGCAGTGCATCGCCAATTTTTATATAGGTGTCAGGATTTATTTTTTTGCCGTCTATAAACACAGTCCAGCTTCTATCATAGTTTATAGAGGTGTATAATATTCCGTCTTCTGAAACATTAATGTCGCCCTTTATATTTGTATCCTTAAAGCGTGTAATATTAATGGCGTCAGACTGTAGTGTTTCGTAGGCATTTGTAAATTCATCCATATCAAGACCTGCCATGTGAATGTATAAAATGCCTGTAGAGGCGCCCTTTACAGGCACTTTTACAGAAATAATCTCGCCCGCCTCACGCATGCCAAGGTCAAAAACATATGGCTTTGTGTCAATAGACTGAGTAGCAGAGTAGCCATAATCGCTTGAAAGCTCTATAGCACTTACTGATGAAGTGGAGGATTTTAAGAAAAGATAAAGGTTTTGAGATTTTGGTGTAATAAAGTTCATCGTTATTGTGCCCTCTTCAACGCCCTCAGCTTTGTTATAGTAAAAAATCCCTGTTGCAAACTCCTCGTTAGTAAACGGGTCAATATTGCTATATTCTGCTGCAAATGAGGGTATATTTACAAGCACCTCATTATTGCCCGTGGCATTTTTTATATAGTCATTTTGAATAGTAAATGGATTAGTTCCCTCATGGTTCCAAAAGGCTATGTCAGGGTTTACTCTATAAGCTATTGGCAAGTAGTAATTGTTGCGGTATGCCTTAAATTTATCTATGGAGGCAACTTCTGTATAAAAGCTGTTGTTTTCAAGCTTATCAGCATTGTCAACAATATATTTCAAAGAAAACATAGAGTTATATATTGGCGTTTGTGGGTTATAGGTGTGGCTGTTTATATAGTTGCTGTATAAACCCAAATAATAATGCAGATTAGACACCTTTTCATAAGCCATAGATGAAAAGGTTGAAACTCCGTTGTAGTTATACCAAGCGGGGTCCATGCGTGCCCTTATTTTTGAAAGCTCCATTCTATAAAACTGATTGTTTTCTCGTTTATCAAGAACATCTTTGAGTGCCTTAAAATCATTATAGTCACCAGCGTAAGAAGATTTTGTTTGGTCCATACTGTAGTGGTTGGTGTTAGCTACTGTATATTCGGCGCAAACGGAACAAAGAAGAAGAACAGCGGCAGCAAAAGCGGGGTATCTCTTGTCCTTAATTAAATATAGCGAAGCTACATAAATACCCACAAACGCTATAGTTATCCACAGCGAAAGTTCAGAGAAGTTTTTAGAGCCTATTTCCTGCACAAGAATGGCAAAAATCACAATAGCTAAACCAGAGCCTAGAATTTGCCTGCTTGTGAACTCCTTAATATGCCTATATGCCTTAAAAGCAATTACAATAAGCAAAAATGAATACATATTTGAAAACCTGTATGGCAAATCATTAGGAAAATGAAAGCCGTGCCACACAAAGTTAAATTTATTTATATAAAACGAAGCAAAGAAAATACCAAGTAAAGCAGCATCTGCCACCTTTTCTCGTATAGGTATTTTTTTAGAGAAAAGATATAAAGGAACGAGCATAAGCGGCAAAATACCTGCATAAATATTCGGCAGCACATCTTCACCGCTGCTTCTGATTGTAGGGCTAAGGTGGGCAAGGTGGTTTGCTAAAAAGTCAAAAACAGTAAAATACTCTTTCCAGTTTTGTGGCCAAGAGTCAGAAGTGGCAGAGCAAACGCTAAGTATATGATAAAGAGGGATGAGCAGAAAAGCACACGTTAATACAGCGCCAAGAGCTGTAAAGGCGAACCGTATACCGCTGTCAAGAAAACGAGAGTTGCGGACAAGGCGTACAAGATTTCCAGTAGACCTTTTTATAAACTTTTTATCTTTATTTTTAGCAAGCTTTCCAAGGTATGTGTCTGATAACGAGAAGTTGCCAAAATAAAAGCTAAGGAAATACAAAACAGAGAAAAAGGCAATCATATATGCCATATAGTAGTTTGTTAAAGCAGCAAGAATAAGAACAAAATAATAAAGCAGTGACTTTCTTTCTCTTATAAGTTTTTCAATTCCAAGAGCGGCAAGCGGCAACAGGTAAAACGCATCAA
The DNA here is from genome assembly GCA_035647555.1 of Oscillospiraceae bacterium. Taxonomy (GTDB): domain Bacteria; phylum Bacillota; class Clostridia; order Oscillospirales; family Acutalibacteraceae; genus DTU089. The sequence goes on from DASRNG010000154.1 coordinate 11,106, forward strand.
GCCACATAACGTTCCAGTAATAAGCTATAAAAAATCCAGAGCAGGCATACAGAACTCCAAAAGCTGCCGTTGCAGGCGTATTATGTTTTTGAGAGTTTTTAAGGTAATAAGAACAGGTGAAAGAGGCAGTAGCAGACTTTAGTAAAATTATTGCAGCTATTGCCTCAGGCATATTTCTATGCCCGAAAAGAAGCATTAATAGTGAAAATGGTGAAGATATATAGTTTGAAAAATTGCCTAAAAAACCACTTCCGCCGCCAGTAGTCCATGAATAAAGAAAGGAGGCACTGCTCGTCAGTCTATCATAAAACTCGGCATAAAGCGGCCCGTATTGGTGGTATAAATCCATTCTAAGTATAGTTACATCCCCAAAAGGAAAAAGGTTGTAGAAGTAGTAAACCACAAGCATAATTAAAGCCGTACAGGCGGCAGCTAAAAACATAAACCTGTTTTCATATGCAGCAGTTTTAATTAAATTGTAATCTATATTAAATTTTCTTTTTTTAGTGTAATCTTTTTCGCCCTTTTCTGCATTAGGGGCAGCGTTTTTTTCTGTGTCCACTCATTAACCTTCTTTCGTGAGATTAGATTATACAAATAGTACCATATAAGCGCCGTTGTTTCAATATTAAAATTCATATAAAGGATAAGACTTAACTATCCCAGTGAATATAGCCTTAAGAAAATTCGTTCTATTTTGGGACAAGTGTTAATAAAATTAAATATGAAAAACTACAAGGATGCTATATCACTTTTACCAAGGGATTTAAGAAGCGAGCTTTTATCAATTGGCGAAGATAAGATGTCTAAAGTAAATGAAATAAGACTAAGGTCAAAAAAAGCAATCTCTTTTATTGTTGACGGTTCAGTTATGTATTTATGCAGTAGTGGCAGAATTTCATCAATTTATCCGCAAAATGGTGTGTATCTTAGTGCCGAAAACATTGAGCAGGCGGCAGCGGCTCTTTGCAGATATTCTGTTCACTCTTATACAGAGTGTATAAACAGGGGGTACATAACAATTCCTGGCGGTCATAGGGCAGGCATTTGCGGCACTGCATCTGTAAAAGGCGGTGAAATTACGGCAGTAAGGTGTTTTACCTCTATAAACATAAGAATAGCACGAGATTTTCACGGCTGCAGCAAAAGCCTTATTTCAAAGCTTGGAGAAACGGATAGTTTTTTGATAATCGGCTCTCCAATGTCAGGCAAAACAACGCTTTTAAGGGACCTTTGCAGATATTTCTCAGACGAGCTTATAAACCCGAAAAAACTTACAGTTGTTGATGAGCGTGATGAAATTGCGGCATATGGGGCGGGCGGTGAGGGTAGAGATTTAGGGTTTAACACTGATGTATTATCACTTTATCCAAAAGGTATAGGCATTGAAATAGCCCTTAGGTGTTTTTCGCCAGATATTATTGTGCTTGATGAAATAGGAGACTTAATTGAAGCGAAAAAAATTATAGAGGGTGTAAATTCGGGAGTAGGTTTCGTTGCAACGGCGCACGGTTCATCAATAGATGAGGCAATGACAAGACCGCAAATAAATCTTCTCATAAAAAGCAAAGCCTTTAAGAAAGCTGCCGTTCTTTGTGGCAAAGAAAACCCGTGTGAGGTAAAAGAAATAATAGACTGTAAAACATTGCTTTAGGAGTTTTAACATTGAGGTATGCGGCAATTATGTGCCTTGCTTTGATACCCCTTGTTTGGTCGGGTGATAAGCTAAAAGGGCTTAAATTTCGAGCCGATTTCTTTCAGGAAATCTGCGAAATGCTCACAACCGTTAAAATGCGGCTGCAATTTGACAATCCCACAACAGGCGAGCTAATTAAGTCTCTTTGCAGCAAAGAAAGTTTTAAAAGGCTTTCATTTTTAAGCGAATGTCTTAGCCTGCTTAAAAATGATGACGACTCTTTCGCCTGTGTGTGGGAACGCTCCATAAAAAGCAGCGAGATGATAAAAGAATATCTGCTGCAAGATGATATAAATGCCCTAATCTCTTTTGGTAAAACTCTTGGGACTACAGATACAGAAGGACAGCTTTTAATTTGCGAGAAATGTATAGAACAATTTTCAAAAAGGAAAGAGTTTTCCGCATCTGAAAAAGCAAGGCTTAGCAAGCTTTATTTAACATTAGCAGCAGCTGGTGCTGCAGTTATATTAATATTATTAATTTAAGTAAGCAGAAAGGAAGTTACAATGGGTATAGAGTTCGTAATCAAAATAGCGGCAATAGGTATTATTGTGGGCACGCTCAACCAAGTGCTTGCAAAGTCTGGAAAGGACGAGTATGTAGTAGCAACATCAATTGCAGGGCTGCTTATTGTTGTGGCAATGATTTTACCTAAAATCATGGATTTGATTGCAGAGCTTAAGGAGATGTTTGGCATATGAAAATAGGAATTACAGAAATTATAGGCGTTGCCATTATAGGTGTAGTAGTTACAATGATGATAAAAAAGAGCGCCCCAGAAATAGCACTTGTCTCACAGCTTTCAATAATTTGTATTATGTTCGCTTTTTCTGCTGGCTATTTTTTTGACATAGTAAATGCTATAAAAGAAATTTCAGAGTTTGGAGATTCACAATTAAAATACACAAGTGTACTGCTAAAGGCGGGCGGTATTACGGTAACTGGCAGCCTTGCTTGTGATGTTTGTAAAGACAGCGGCGAAAACGCCCTTGCAAGTTTTTTAGAGCTTGTTGTTAAGGCAATTGTATTATCGCTCTCACTGCCTATTATAAAACTGCTTTTACAAATGGCTTTTGGATTATTAAAATGACGAAAAATATAAAACTTAAAATTTATACAGTAGTAGTTTTCATTCTGATTATACCGATTTTTATAAAGACTGCATCAGCCTCCTACAGCAATATTGACAGCTACTTAGACACATCGAAAAAGCAGGAAATATACTCATCTCTTGACGAGGACGCAAAAGAGCTTTTACAAGAGCTTGGTATAACAGATATTGAAATTAATGAGATATTCAATGTAGGATTTAACCGTGTTTTAGGCTCATTTTTTGATTTGCTTTCAGGCTCGCTAAAGGACAAGGCTTTTACATTTATGTCAATTTTAGCTTGTATGCTCATAGTTGCAATTGTAAATTCAATTTCTGGCAGCGAAAAGAAAAAGGGGAGTGAGTTAATAGGGTACTCCATACTCTCTCTAGTTATAGGTGTACCGTTTATTTCATTTTTATCTGTTGTAAAAAGTCTGTTCTCTTCTGTTTTAGGCTTTATGAAGGCGTTTATCCCAATTTATGCTGCTGTAATTGCCGTGTCAGGAAAGCCCACCCTTGCGCTTTCTTTTAGCACTGCCGTTTTAGCATTTGGCGAATTTATTGTTTATTTTGTAGATAACCTATATTCACCTTTCATGGGCATGATTTTTTGCCTTGCGCTTGTAGGCGGCATTTCAGACATTTTTGACTGCGAGAACATCATTTCAGCAATAAAAAAAGGGGTAACTTTTATTTTAGGGCTTGCGGCAACCCTTTTTTCAGGACTTTTGTCAATAAAAAGTGTTTTAGCCTCTGCTACAGATAGCGTTGGCGCAAAGGGTATTAAGTTTTTAATCGGTGCGGGTGTGCCTGTTGTGGGTAGCTCTATAAACGAGGCGCTTTCATCTATAGCAGCAGGACTGTCACTGCTGAAAAGCACTGTAGGCGTTTTTGGAATAATAGCTCTTTTCGCGATATTCTTTCCTGTATTAATAGAGGTTATAGCATGGATTATTTTGCTTCAGCTTTCTGCTGTTTTAGCAAAGGCTCTTGGGTGCGAAAAGGAACAGGCGCTTCTTAAAAACGTCAGCTTGTGTGCATCTCTTATTTTAGCAGCAGCGGCAATAATGATTACAGTTCTTATTGTATCGTGCGGAATAATATTAAAATTAGTGTGAGTGATAGTAATATGGAAATATTAAAAGGAACGATTATAAATATATCAGTATGCTCTATAATAAGCGCTATTGTACTTTTATTTGTTGAAAAAGAGTCTTTCAAAAAAGCTTTAAGGGTGCTTTTAAGCCTTACGATGATAACAATTATAATAACCCCATTAATTTCAAACGAGGGACTAAAAAGAGAGATTTTCCACCATTACAAACAAGTAGAGGATGAAAGTTTTAACAGCGAAAGAAAAAGGCTTAATGAAAGTTTATTAAAAGATTATGAAATTGCAGTAATAACAATAATAGACGATTTACTAAGCTCAATGGGTATATCAGGGCACAGGGTAAAAGTGAAAGCAAATGGATACGGCGAATACGGAATAAATATAAGTAAAGCCAGCATATATTTGAAGGACGAGTATAAAAAAAGGCACACAGAAATAGAGGATACAATTTCTAAAGAAATAGGGTTTGCGGCGGAGATTTTTTATGAATGAATATAAAAATAAAATGAATGTTTTTTTACATAAGCTCAGAAGCGATAAAAAGCTGTTAGCAATATTAATATTAGCAGTAGTAGGCTCCTTTCTCCTTGCGATAAGTGAAGTTTTGCCAGCTGCAAAAAAAGAAAAGGTAAAAACAACAGGCGAAAATGATGTTTATTTAACTGAGTATACAAAGACACTTGAAGAAAATCTTGAAGCAATCATTTCGGATATATCTGGCGCAGGCAAATGCCGTGTAATGGTTACAATTGATTGTGCTGTAGAAAAAGTTTATGCGCAAAATGTAAAATCTGAAATAGAATCATATGAAGATAAAGACATTAAAAACGGTACAGGGGAATATATAATAATAAAGTCAGATGCAGGTACACAAAGCGGGCTTTTAATAACGGTTGTAGAGCCGAAAATACGGGGGGTTGCGGTTGTTTGTGAGGGCGGAGATTCGTATTTAATTAAAGAGGCAATTACGGATACTGTAACGGCTCTTTTTTCGATAAGAGGCAATAAGGTGTCTGTTGCAAAAATGAAAACTAACAGGGAGGAATGAACTTGAATGTTCTGATTAAAAGAAGACAGCTTATTATGGGGGCACTCATTGTTGTGCTTGCGGCAGCAGTGTTTGTAAATTGGTATTTTACAAACTATGATTCAAACTTATCAGGGGAAAACACTGGTGTAACAGGCGAAAAGACACCAAACCTTGGCGAGGCACAGCTTGTAGGAAACAAAAGTGATACGGCATCAAACACAGATACAACTTCCTCAAATGAAAGCTTTGCAGCTATTAAGCTAAATAGGGAGAATGCACGAGGCGACGCTATGGACAACATAAACGCCGTTTTAGACAATGCAGAGGTAGACTCGAAATTAGCCGTCAATGTTGCCGCATCACTTGATAAGATAGTAGAAAAGATTGAAACAGAGTCTGCTATTGAAACGCTCGTTTCTGCAAAGCTTGGCTGTGACTCTGTTGTGGTATGCGGTAATGACACGATTCAGGTTGTTGTAGAAAAGGGAAAAGTGAACGAAGAAAGCGTGCTGCAAATTAAGGATATAGTGCTAAAGAACAGCAGTATACCAGCAGAGGGAATTACGATAACTGAAGCGGTTTAATATCTTGCTTTTAAGTAAAAGTCATTATAGGCGCAGGATAAATTAATATCTTGCGCTTTGCATTTACACGTTAAGCAGTAGCAGGTTCGCGTTTATCAAGGGGGAAAATTAATGTTCATTCTTTTAGGGCGAAGGCAGTCTTATATTGCTATCGGTGTCTTTATGGTATGTGTACTTCTTATCACATCAGCGGCATTTTCTGGTGTAAAGAGAAGTGCTAAAGTACTAACAAACATTGAGGAAAACAAAGAAAAGAAAGATTTTATAAAATGGGTGGACTTTAATGTCCCTTATGAGGCTCTTGATTATGCGGTAAAACTTGATATTAAGTACCACGATACCGAAACCCCAGTGAGTTATGTAGAGCTTTTGGCATATACAGCTGCTAAAAATGGCAACAACTTTAAAGGGTTTAAGACGGCACAGCTTGACACGCTTGTGGATAAAATAAAATCAGGAAAAACTATAGAATGTATTTCTGATGGACTTAAATATTACGATTTTTACTGTGAGGCATACACAGCAATACTTTCAGGTCTTGTAGGAGAGTATGAAATAGAGGTCGATGACGAATCTTCTGAAACGGGCAAAAGGTGGGAGAGAAAGTATGGCATAAAAGCATTTTCTCCATTTGCAAAAGGTTTTTATTACAGAGAGTATGACGACTTTGGAGCGGGGCGCTCATATGGCTTTAATAGACGTCATTTAGGGCATGACATGATAGGCTCTGTCGGAACTCCCATTGTGGCAGTAGAGGGCGGTATGGTAGAGGAGCTGGGGTGGAACCAATACGGCGGCTGGAGAATAGGAATCAGAAGCCACGATAAAAAAAGGTATTACTACTATGCACATTTTCGCAAAGATTTCCCCTATAACAAGGACTTGAAAATTGGCGGCAAGGTGGCAGCAGGTGATGTTATTGGCTACCTTGGAAGAACTGGTTATAGCGTAAAAGAAAATGTAAACAACATTGATGTGGCGCATTTGCACATAGGATTACAGCTAATTTTTGACGAATCACAAAAAAACTGCCAGAGCGAAATCTGGATTGATGTATTCCCGATAACAAAGCTGCTTTCAAAAAATAGAAGCACCGTTAAGAAAGATGAGCAAACAAAGGAGTACAGCAGAGTATATGGTTTTCGTGAAGTTTTAGATGATTAGATTCTTTCGCTTAAAATCGTTTGACTTAGAATAGTTTTTTATTTATAATAAAGCTGCGGTAAAAGTTTGAAGTGCCGTTATTAAAAACGATTTTGGGGGGATTCAAATGAAAAAATCATACATTTTTCTTTTTATTGTTTTGTTGGTATTTATTTTAGTTGCATCGGTTATAACTATTGCCTTTTCAGGCTTTCGGCGTGATAAATACATAGGCTACATCGACGAAACAGATAAGCAGGTAGAAATAACACAGGCGACACAGCTACTGAAAAAGGACGGCACACTTACAAAATCAGGTTACTGTAAAAATAACCTTTATGAATATTCCCGTTCGGATATAAAAACAAATCCATTAAGGATAAAAGAGTGGGATTTTTATCAGTTTTGCAATGAACGCTATTTTGTACAAGTTGTTATTGCGGATATTTCAATGGCGGGATATGCCTCTTTAGTCGTATGTGATATGAAAACGGGTGAAAGATATGAAGTTCCTTTTATAAAACTTTTCACCTTTGGTAATATGGGTATGGAAACAAACGCTATGCACCCGCACAATTTAAGTTATAAAAATAAAAAGTTCGATTTAGACATAAACGTAAATAAGAACCATAGATACATAACCTTAGATAGCACGCACAAAGGTGTTTCGTATAAGGCAAACCTTGACATACAGATGATGGATAAACTTGAAAGCATTACTACGGCAACGCCCTTTACGAGTGTTAGTGACAAGTATTTTTATCTTAACAACAAATTTACAAGCATGCCCGTTAGCGGCACTATAACGATAGACGACCTTACAATAGAGTTTGACCCTTCCGATACATTCTGCTGCCTTGATTGGGGTAGAGGTGTATGGCCTTATGCGGGTGACTGGTATTGGGGCAACGGCACAACTCGTCTTGAAAACGGTGAGATGTTTGGATTTGAAATTACTTGGGGATTTGGTGACGCATCAAAAACCACAGGCAATATGATGTTTATTGACGGAAAAGCCCAAAAACTCGGTGAAATAAGCGTATCCCTTGAAAAGGAAGGCGACTATATGTCTAAATGGATATTTACATCAAAAGACGGACGCTTTGAAATGGTTATGACCCCTTATTTTGATAATTACACGAAAACACGAGTGCTTTTTGTAGGCAATATATGCCACCAAGTATTCGGGTATTTTAATGGCTATGTTATATTAGACGATGGCAGTAAACTTGAAATTAAGGATATGTTCGCATTTTGCGAGTACTCAGACAACAGGTGGTAAGCATTAAAAGGTGGTTTTACCCACACTTTTAAGCTCTTTTTGTATCAAAGGCAATGCATCCTCATATATTAGTAGAGTGAGATAAAATACTAATACATAAAGGATTGATTATATGCTAATTCATGTTGTAAGGCCGGGGGACACGTTATATCAAATAGGAAGAAGGTATGGCGTTTCGGCAGAAAGGCTAATTGCAGACAATGCTATAGTGTCACCAGAAAGGCTTATGGTGGGGCAGGCAATTGTAGTGCCTGTAACTTCAGTGCAGCACACAGTTTCATCAGGGGAAAGCCTTTACACAATAGCACAAAGGTATTTTGTAACTGTAGATGCTATTGTTGCAGCTAATCCGCAAATCACAAATCCAGCAGAAATTTTTACAGGTCAAGTAATTACAATACCGCTACCAGATGAAAAACTCGGCTCTATTTATGTTAATGGATATGTTTTTCCAAATATCAGCACACAAACGCTAAAAGATACTTTGCCAAGTCTTACTTTTATCAGCATTTTTAGCTATGAGGTAAGAGCGGACGGCAGCCTTTCAAGCCTTAATGATACGGCGATAATAGATGCGGCAAGAGCGGCAAATGTTGCGCCTTTAATGGTTATTACAAACATTCGTGAGGGCGGCGGTTTTAGCGGCGATATAGCCCATGCCGTATTAACTAATGAAACTGCCCAAAACAATTTAATAGACAACATATTAGAAACACTTCCAAAAGGGTATTATGGAATAAATGTGGATTTTGAATATATTTTTCCGAATGACCGTGAAGCCTATAACCAATTTATAGCCCGTCTAACGGAAGTGTTAAAGGCGGAGGGCTACATAGTAACTACTGCTCTCGCTCCAAAGTTATCGGCAGACCAGAAGGGAACGCTTTATGAAGCGCATGACTATCCGTTTCATGGCAAAGCGGTAGACTTTGTAATACTTATGACATATGAATGGGGCTATACATATGGCCCTGCACAGGCAGTGGCACCGCTTAACGAGGTGAAAAGGGTGCTTGACTATGCTGTAACAGCCATACCGCCTGAAAAGATACTGATGGGCATACCAAACTATGGCTATGACTGGACTTTGCCATTTGTGCAAGGCTCGGCAGCAAGGGCGCTGTCAAACACAGCGGCAGCAAATTTAGCCTCACAGGTGGGGTCAGAAATTAAGTTTGACTCTAAAGCACAGTCACCGTTTTTTAATTATTATGATTTTAACGGCAGAGAGCATGTTGTATGGTTTGAAGATGCACGCAGTATAAGGGCAAAGCTTTACGCTGTAAATGAGTATAACCTTGCAGGTGTGAGCTACTGGACGCTAAATAGCTTTTTCCCACAAAACTGGATTGTATTAAACTCAATGTACAATGTAATTAAGGTGCTGTAAAATAAGAAAAGACTGTATCGTTTGCAAATACGATACAGTCTTTTTTGCGTTAACAAAGCTAATTTATAAGCTAGTATGGATACCCACCGCCTATAATTTGCTCTGCCGCTTTCATTCCATCTACAGCGGCAGACACAATTCCGCCTGCATATCCTGCACCCTCACCGCACGGGTAAAGCCCAATAAGACGGGTGGCATTCATAAACTCGTCACGCTTTATTCTAATAGGTGCAGAGCTGCGTGTTTCAGGCGCTGTAAGAACAGCCTCAGGCAGGTTAAAGCCACGAAGTTTTCTGTCAAAACTATAAATAGCAGCAGAAATAGTATCGCTTGCCCAATTTGGCAAAATAGAGCGGATATTGCCAAAAACAACACCAGTTGGGCAAGACGGTGTAACGCCTCCTGCTTTTTTTGATGGTGTATCGTTTAAGAAGTCTTTAAGAAGCTGAGAAGTGGGGAAGTATCCTCCACCCACAGAAAAAGCTTTTCTTTCAATCTCACGCTGCAAATACATGCCCGAAAGTGAGTGCGCACTTGGAAAAAGTGAAGGCTCAAGCCCCACAAGTATAGCAGAATTTGCGTTTTCGGCATCTCGTGCAAATTCACTCATTCCATTTACAGTTACACCACCTTTTTCAGAGGCGGCATTTACAACAATACCACCAGGGCACATGCAAAAAGTATACGCACCCCTGCCGTGTAGCGGGTGGTCTGAAAGTTTGTATTCTGCGGCTGGCAGCAAAGGGTTTTTGTATTCTTTGCTGTATTGACATTTGTTTATATACTCTTGCGGGTGCTCAATTCTAAGCCCCACAGAGAAAGCTTTTCTTTCAATCTCTAAACCTGCTTTATATAAATACTCATAAGTGTCCCTTGCTGAGTGCCCAATTGCAAGAATTATTGTATCTGTTTCAAAGTCTATCTTACTACTATTTTTATCAACATAAGAAATACCATGCACACAGCCGTTTGCCTTTATAATACCTGTCATTTGACAGCCAAATTTAACCTCGCCGCCAAGCTCTATTATCCTTTTTCTTATAGCTTTAACAACGCCCCTTAGCTTGTCTGTGCCTATATGTGCTGATTTATTCCAAAGTATTTCTTCTGGTGCGCCATATTGAACAAAGCGCAAAAGAACCTCACGGCATAAGGAGTTTTTAATGCCTGTTGTAAGCTTCCCATCAGAAAATGTGCCTGCACCGCCCTCACCAAACTGCACATTTGAATTTTCATCAAGAATTTTATTTTCCCAAAAGTTTGAAACCTTTTTTATGCGTGTATCCACATCGTCACCACGCTCTAAAACTAAAGGGTTAAGCCCCGCCTTAGCAAGAAGCAGGGCAGAAAACATCCCAGCAGGACCAAAGCCCACCACAACGGGGCGAAATTGTGAAACTCGCTTCACCTGCGGCAAGGTATAGCTATATTTTTCAATAATAGACGCCCTATTTCGTGGTAATGGCGAAATTACAGATTTTTCATTAAGCTGTGTTTCAATGTCAACAGAATAAACAAAATGAATGTCATGCTTTTTTCTAGAATCTAAAGATTTTCTATAAACAGATAAAGACAATATATCACTTTTATTTATTTTAAGAAGCCTTGCCGCCTCTTTTTCTATATCTTCTTTTGTAGCTTTAAGCGGTAGTTTTATTTCGTTTAATCTAATCATTCTCAGTTACCTTTATAGCAGCGTTATAACCTGCTATTCTTCCCGTAGTCCATGCAAAATGCAAGTTGTAGCCGCCGCATATGCCATATGCATCAAGAAGTTCACCGCATATATAAATGCCATCAGCATATTTTGATGAAAGCGAAGAAATGTTAATGTCACTTGCGGAAAAACCGCCAGATGTTACTTGTGCATTTCTAAACCCTGTTGTGCCAATAACATTAGCCTCAAAGTTTTTTATAGTGTTAGTAATTTTTAGGGCAGTATCAGTATTTTTCGTTCTTGGGTCTTTTGAGGGTGAAATATTAATACGCTTTAACAGAACCTCGGCAAGCCTTTTTGGAATAATTCCTGTTAAAACATCGGCTAAAGTTGGCTTTCCAGTGGAAAATGCCTTTTCTAAAAAGCTGTACAGACCGTTATTGTCCATATCAGGGCATAAATCAAGAATTATTTTATAGTCTGCTTTTTCAGTAGCACCAATTAGTCC
>DASRNG010000155.1:0-26506 GCA_035647555.1 Oscillospiraceae bacterium
AGTTTTATATGAAATCGAAAGAAATAATAAAACGAATAATAGAGCACAGAAACCCACCGAGAATAGGGTTTAATTTTATTAATCCTAATTATAATGACATTAGCTATGTAAGCGGACGTACATATATTGAGGAAAAACCCAATCCATATAAAAATTGGGGTAAACACCAAGAACTTTTAGATATTACGGGTTTTTCGGGAGAAGTTAAAACTGACCGCTTTGGAAACATTTATGGCAGATTTAATGGTAAAACAAAAGGCGAATGTATTTATGGTGTTATAAAAGAATGGTCTGATTTTGAAAATTATAAGATGCCAAAAATTGATAAGACGCATGGAGAACGACTTAAAAGAATGAACTTATCAGAGTGTGATGAGTTTGTTATGATTTCAGGCTGCTCAGTATTTTCTGAACTTAGAGATGCAAGGCTTATGGCTAACGCTCTTATGGATACTGTTCTTGAAAAAAAGATGGTCTTAGCTTTTTGCGACATGATAGCAGAGCATGAAATTAAGGTGGCAAAACAGCTTTATGGCTCTGGTATTGATGGAGTTATGATGTATGATGACTGGGGAACACAGGATAGAACCTTTATTTCTCATAAGTCTTTTATAGAGCTATTTAAGCCCGCTTATAAAAAGATTTGTGATGCCTATCATGAGGCCGGTATAAAATGCTTCCTGCATTCGTGTGGTTATAACTACAGTTTTTTAGATGACTTTATTGATGCAGGGATTGACGTTTTTCAATTTGACCAGCCAGATGCCTATCCAAGTGAAGTGCTTGCAAAAGAGTTTGGTAAGAAAACCGTGTTCCACTCCCCGATTGACATTCAAAAGATTTTACCCACAGGTAATAGAGAAATAATTGAAAAACGAACCTATGAAATGTTAAAGCTATTTAAGCAGTGTGGCGGCTCGTGGATAGCTAAAGATTACCCTTCATATGAGGACATAGGTATAAAGTTTAAGTGGGCTAAATGGGCAGAAGATATAATAGTTAATAACGCAGTAATATAAAAAGTGCCGCAGATAATAATAATCTGCGGCAGAATTTTTTTGTTATTTATCTCAGACAGCTGTGGAAGGCCAATCTAAACAGAATGTATTGCCTGTTCTCACGTATGTCATTCCATCTCTCTCTTGATTTTTAAGTCCTTTTTCCATAGCATTTGCCATAGCCTTATCTTTAAGCTTCATTATAATCTGTACACTTATTTCAGAAATATTAGTAGCATCAAGAAGCTTAAAGCCGGTGAGCCACCAGTGTTCTTCCGGTCCCCTTGTGAAATAAAGGTCCTTGCCCTTATAGACGAACATTGTCATCTCGACGAGGTCATCATCACCGGCACAATCATAGTGCTCAAAGTCCCTGTCAGAAGATTTGTTATAAACACCAATCTCTGCACCTACAGTTATGCCGTACTGACCTTTCCAAACCTGAATCATCCAGTCTTTTTCATCATATTGGAAAAAGACACGCCTCGTGTAGTATATCATCCCGGTAAAAGGAGCGGCAGCATCATAAAGAGGATTAAATCCGAATTTTCTTTGTAGAGGATTTAAATGAGAATAATAAATCCCTTGTACTGGGTCATACTGGAAACCAGCAAAAGTAAGAATTTTACCAGCTGTGTTAGCATCCTCTTCAGCAAAAAGAGCGTCTTGTATTTCTTTTAGTGACATTTGTGATAAATCATCAGGCAGTGAATTTGCAGATTCGGTTGTAGTGGTAGTTGTAGTTGTAGTTTTATTCGGCCTTGTTGTTATTGTTGGAAACGTTGGCATTTGTGTTGGCGGAGATGTAACATTAACAGAGGCAGGACCCGTGATAAGTACAGTAGATGGCTCTGTAATGTCGCCTCCCGTATCGTCAGGTAAATCGTTTAACGCATTATCTACCTCAGTATCAGATGGCACAGTTGAATCATCTATCTTAGTAGGCTTGCCACCGCAAGACGCAAACACACAAACCGCAAGTAGAAGTGATATTATTGCAATTATCTTCTTTTTATTAAAAAACATAAAATTGAATCCTCCTGATAAGTACTATGTGAATTATATCATATCTGTTTTCATTTGTCACCACTTATTTATCATATTTTTAGTTTATTGACAAAGTAAAAGGTATAAGTATAATATTAACAATAAGAAAACCATTTTTTTTAACAATAAACACGGTCAGGGAAGTGATAAGATTGACCGAATTTACACATCTTCATCTGCACACACATTATAGCCTGCTTGACGGTGCTTGCCGTATACCAGACTTATTTGACAGAGCTAAACAGCTCGGTCAAACAAGCGTTGCTATTACAGACCATGGTGTTATGTACGGCGTGCAGGAATTTTATAAAACTGCAAAGAAATATGGCATAAAACCCATAATTGGTTGTGAGGTATATGTCTCACCCCGTAGTAGGTTTGATAAAAACCATTTGTATGATAAAGAGCGCTATCATTTAATTTTGCTTTGCAAAAACTTAGAGGGTTACCATAACCTTATTAAATTAATTTCTCTTTCATGGACTGAGGGGTTTTATACAAAACCACGAGTTGATAGAGAGCTGCTTGAAAAATATAGCGATGGCCTTATCTGCCTTTCTGGGTGTATGTTTGGTGAAGTTCAAAGCCTTATATTAAATAATGATATAGATTCTGCCATAGATGCTGCCGTTTGGCATAGCAGCATATTTGGTGATAATAATTACTATTTAGAGCTTCAAAATCATGGCACAAGGGAAGATGAAGTAGTTTTAAGCGGTCTACGCACCATTCATGAAAAAACGGGAATTCCTTTTGCGGCAACTAATGATGTGCATTATATCTTAAAAGAAGATTCAGAGGTTCAAAGAGTTCTTGTATGCATACAAACGAATAAAACAATTAATGAAGACACAGGGCTTGACTTTTTGTCTGACGAATTTTACTTAAAAAGCGGCAGTGAAATGGCAGAGCTTTTTAAGGATTATAAAGACGCTGTAGAAAACACGGTGAACATTGCAAATATGTGCAATGTTGAATTTGAGTACGGAGTTACTAAACTTCCTGATTTTCATATTGATGAAAATATTTCTCACTTTGAGTACTTAAAAAGAATTTCTCATACTCGCCTTTCTGAGAAACTTGGCGGCGAAATACCAAAAGAATATGAAAAAAGACTTAATTTTGAGTTAAACGTTATTGACGAGATGAATTTTACTGACTATTTTTTAATAGTAGCAGATTTTATTGACTTTGCTGTTAAAAGTGATATTCCCGTAGGCCCTGGCAGAGGCTCTGCCGCTGGCAGCCTTGCTGCTTATAGCATGGGTATAACAGGTGTTGACCCAATAAAGCACGGGCTTCTTTTTGAGCGATTTTTAAATCCCGAAAGAATAAGTATGCCTGATATCGATATTGATTTTTGCTATGAGCGGCGTGGTGAAGTTATTGATTATGTCATTAATAAATACGGAGCAGATAAAGTAGCGCAAATCATAACATTTGGCACAATGGCAGCGAGAGCCGCTATACGAGATGTTGCACGGGCGCTTGGTCTGCCTTACTCTTTAAGTGACACTGTTGCAAAACTTATCCCTCACGAGCTTAATATATCTATTGAATCATCAATAAAGAAAAGCGACGAGCTTAAAAAGCTTTATGACAATGATGAAAATGTAAAAAGAATAATTGATATGGCACAAAAAGTTGAGGGTATGGCACGTCATGCCTCTACTCACGCCGCAGGTGTTGTTATTACAAAACAAGCAGTCTCAGACTATGTACCGCTTGCTAAAAATGATGATGCGGTAGTAACGCAATATACTATGACAGAAATTGAGGAGTTAGGGCTATTAAAAATTGACTTTTTAGGGCTTCGCACCTTAACGGTAATAAAAGATGCGGAAAACTTAATAAAAAAGCATACTCCTGATTTTTCTATTGAAAACATCTCGCTTGACTGCCCTAAGGTTTATACCGAACTACAAAAAGGCAATACACTTGGTGTTTTTCAGTGCGAATCTCAAGGTATGACAAACCTTATTATAAACCTAAAACCTACACGATTTGAAGATGTTGCCGCAGCTATTGCACTGTATAGACCAGGTCCAATGTTTTTTATAGATTCATATATAGCTAACAGGAAAGACAACTGCCTAATAAAATACAAAACTCCCCTTCTAAAAGATATTCTTGACGAAACTTGTGGGTGCATGGTCTATCAAGAGCAAGTTATGCAAACTTTTAGAACTCTTGCAGGCTATTCATTTGGCAGAGCAGATGTGGTGCGCAGAGCCATGAGCAAAAAAGAGCATGACGTTATGGAGCATGAGCGGGAAATTTTTATTAATGGACTAAAAGATGAAAATGGCAATGTTATTGTCAAGGGAGCAGTAAATCAGGGAATTGATAAAGAAACTGCAAACGATATATTTTCTGATATGATTTCATTTGCATCATACGGGTTTAATAAAAGTCACACTGCGGCATATGGGCTTTTAGCATATAGAACTGCTTATCTTAAAACATATTACCCAAAGGAGTTTATGGCGGCACTTCTCACAAGCGTTCTTGATGATAGCGTAAAAATTTCTCTTTATATTCGTGAAAGTTATAGAATAGGCATAAAGGTTCTTCCGCCTCACGTAAATTATAGTTATCATGGCTTTACGGTAGAGGGCGGCGATATTAGATTTGGTTTATCTGCTATTCGTAATCTTGGAAAAGCTTTTATTAAAAAAATCATAAAAACACGAGAAGCAGAGCCTTTTCAATCATTTTATGATTTTTGTAAACGTCTTTATGGCGGCGACTTTAACAAACGTGCCGCAGAAAGTATTGTAAAATGCGGCGCTCTTGATAACCTTGGTTACAACAGACGTGAAATGCTTCAGAATCTTCCAATTATACTTGACAGCCTTGAAAAAGAAAGACGACAAAACCTTGAGGGTCAATTAGCCTTCTTTTCTACTGATGAAGAATCTATAGATTCAGAACTTAATGTTAAACCTCTTACAGAAATACCAAAATCACAACTTCTTGCTTTTGAAAAGGAAGTTACAGGGCTTTATATGTCTGGTCACCCGCTTGATGAATACGAAAAACTTTCAAAGAACTTAAACTGCATAAATATTGCTGACATTATCGGTGACGATGAAGATATTAATGAAAATTTTAAGAATGGTGACTATGCCGATGTACTTGGTATTTTAACTAAAATAAAGAAAAAGGTTACAAAAAGAGATGAAATTATGGCTTTTGCAGATTTTGAAGATGCCACTGGTGCGGCAGAGCTTATAATATTTCCTAAAACATTAATTAAATATGCCCCGCTTTTTACTGAGGGAAACATCCTTTTTCTAAATGTTAAAATTTCTAAGAAAAATGACGGTAAAATAAATCTAATACCCGAAACTGTAAAACAAGTAACAGATATATATAGCGCTTATGAAAACAAGGATATTATTAAATCTTCTGAAAACAAAAACGCAAAAAAAAGAAAAGCGGGCTTATATTTAAAACTTTCGCATACTGATATCATAATAGAAGAAAAGATAAAAGACCTTGTTTCAATTTTTGAGGGCGACATGCCTGTGTATTTATTTTTCTCAAATAAAAACAAATATACTTTTCTCGGAAAAGACTTTCTCACCACCTTAAATGACCCTTTAATAAGCGAGCTTAAAAACCTACTTGGCAACGAAAATGTTATTGTTTGGGAATAGATTTACCTCCCTGCATAAATGAACTATTATTGTATAAAATCTTTATTTTTTATTGAAAAATGCAAAATGCTATGATATAATTGAAATGTTATGTTACAAATTAATGGAGGAATATTATGAAAACTATCGGTGTACTTACAAGCGGCGGAGATGCCCCAGGTATGAACGCCGCAATCAGGGCAGTTGTAAGAACGGGCTGTGAAAGCGGTATGCGTGTTATGGGAATTCGCCGCGGTTTTAAAGGTCTTATTGACGGCGATATGTATGAAATGAATCTTCGCTCGGTTTCCGATATAATCCACAGGGGCGGAACTATGCTATATTCCGCAAGGTGTCAAGAATTTAATACTGAAGAGGGCGTTAATAAAGCTGTAGACGTGTGCCGTGAAGTTGGTCTTGACGGTATTGTCGTTATCGGCGGTGACGGCTCTTTTAGAGGTGCTGCTGACCTATCAAAAGAGGGAATCCCTTGTGTAGGAATTCCTGGCACAATAGATAATGACATATCTTCTTGCGATTATACAATTGGCTATGATACAGCAATGAACACAATTATGGATATGGTAGACAGAATCCGTGACACTACTGAATCACACCACCGCTGCTCTGTAGTAGAGGTTATGGGCAGAAACTCTGGTTACCTTGCACTGAATGCTGGACTTGCTGTTGGTGCAACTTGCATTCTTGTTCCCGAAATTGAGTTTGATATTGAGCGCAATGTAATTGAAAGAATGCGCCGCACTCAAAAAACAGGAAAAGAACACTTTATAATTATTGTAGCAGAAGGTGTTAAGGGCATTGAAAATGTAGAGTCTTTTGCAAGTTACATAGAAAAATGCACGGGCGTTGAAAGCCGTGCAACCATTCTAGGTCATGTGCAAAGAGGCGGCTCCCCTACCGTGCGAGACAGAGTCCTTGCAAGCGAAATGGGAAACCGCGCCGTTCACATACTATTAAATGGAATTGGTAACAGAATAGTCGTCTCACAGTCTGACAAAATATCAGACCTTGACATTAAAGAAGCGCTGGGAATGAAAAAGTCAATTGACCTTGACCTTTATAGAATAGCTAACGAAATTTCTATATAACAATAGGCTATAAACTAAGAAAGGCGTGTGAAGGTTAAAACCATCCGTCATCTATGTCCGCTCCGTCTTCTATTACAACTCCGCCACCACTTTGTGGTTTGGTCTCAGGTTTTGTTGTAGTCGTGTTGTCCTTACCTTTTTTTGTTGTTGTGACGTTTTGTTTGCTTTCTGCTTTTGTAGTGGTTTTATTTCCTGTGTTATTCTTTTTAGGATTATTACTATTTGTTGGTGCATTAGTGCCTTGAGTGTCTGTTTGAGTTATGTTTGCGGCCTCTCCTGCCCTCGTGCTCGTTTCTGTTGTTTCTGAGCTGCTCTCGCTACTACTTTCACTGCTGTTTTCAGTACCGCCTGCACCATTTCCCTTTCCACAGGACACGGCTGTTAATAACAATAGTAAAGTCATTAAAGCTAATATAATCTTTTTCATAACACCATTCCTTTCGTGTGTTTTATGTTAGCATAATATTTTATAAACTTCAATCATTTAACTTAAATTATTTTTTTCTAAATAAAACCTGTAACAGATTTGACAAACAGGTTTATTTGTTGTATTTTATAGGGTATGAAAGATGGTGATTCATTGGAAATGTTGCCTGACAATAAATTCGGCGTAGTAGGTCAATCTTTGGCTTACTCTTATGAGTCGTTTGTTCATTCCCTAATAGGTGACTATAATTACAAAGTTCATGAAGTTTCTACTAATGAATTTTCCTCCCTCTTAAAAAATAACGACTTTAAAGCACTCACTATATTATCTCCTTATAAAAAGATAGCGTATGACCTTTCTACCGCTGTTGCAGCTTCTGCGCTCAAATCTCGATTTGCTAACCTTGTTACTAAAGATAAGGATGGCACACTTAAAGCATATAACACTGATTATGATGCTTTCAACCTTCTTCTTAGCAAACATAGTGTTGACGTTACAGATAAAAAGGTCCTTATTTTAGGTACTGGCGGAGTGGCTAATGCCGCAAAGGTAGCATTAAACGAGGCGGGAGCCGCTAAAGTAGTCTTTGTTTCCCGTCACGGTCAAAACAACTATGATAATATAAGCATACATTATGACAGTGATATTTTAATAAATGCAACTCCCGTTGGCAGGTACCCTCATAATGGGCACTCACCTATTGAGCTTGACGGGTTTTCAAAATTATTTCTTGTTATAGATTTTGTCTATAACCCCGTTAGAACTGCCCTTATACAGCAAGCAATGGAGCGCAGTATTAGAGTTATTTCAGGCTCTTATATGCTAGCTGCCGGCGCCGCTTCCTCTGCTCGGGTGTTTTTAGAAGAGCCATTTGAGGCTGATTTTATTGATTCTGTAAAGAAAAAAATTCTTTCAGAAAAAATGAACATTACACTTATAGGTATGCCTGGCTCTGGAAAAGCAAGTATTGGTCAGGCACTTTCTCAAACAATTCAGCGCCCATTTATCGACCTTGACGTTGAAGTTGAAAAAATGGAGAACATGTCTGTGGCAGATATCTTTTCAACAAGAGGCGAGGGTTATTTCAGAGAGGCGGAAAAAAATGTAGCGCTTAAATACTGCAAACAGAGCGGTAACATTATATCAACTGGCGGCGGTGCTATCTTGTCAAAAGAAAACAGAATAGCAATAAAAGAAAACTCTTTTGTCGTGTATGTAGAGCGCAACTTTTTAGACCTGTATAATGACGGAAGAACAACCCCTACTTCAATTGAAAACCTCCAAAGGATATACGAAGTTCGCACACCTATTTATGAACTTTTAGCTGACACAGTTATAAGAGCACACGGTTCTGTAGACGCCAATGTTAATATGGTTTTGGAGGCATTTAAGAATGCAAATCATAATTATTAACGGTCCAAATTTAAATATGCTTGGTACTCGTGAGCCTGAAATATACGGCAAGAACACATACGATGATTTATGCCGTTTTTTATCACGGTCCGCTAAAGAGCTTGGGGTTAATATTTCTATTTTTCAGTCAAACCATGAGGGAGCGATTGTTGATTGTATTCAAGAATCTCTTTCAGTATATGACGGTATTATAATTAACCCCGCAGCGTACACTCACACAAGTGTTGCTATACTTGATGCCCTTAAAGCTGTTGGACTGCCTGCGGTTGAGGTGCATATTTCAGACATTGATAAACGTGAAGACTTTCGTAAAACTTCATTTATTTCGCTTTATTGTGAAAAATGTTTTTCAGGATACGGTTTTGAGGGGTATAAGATGGCTCTTTCATACCTCAAAAACAAGTAAATATAATAAACATATATAAGGGGTAAAACTATGGGGTTAGGCGAAAGGCTAAAACGTTTAGTTGCAATAGAGGGGAAAACAAAAGATTATTTAAGTCCTATTATTTCTTATTCTTCTGCCAACATTATGCTCGGTGGTGCAGGTTATCCGCTAAATCTTTATCATCTTCAATTTCTTACATTTGTTGAGGGGCTTGGCACAAAGACGGCTGGTACAATTTCCTTAATAAGTGGCATTGTTGATGCTATTACAGACCCTTTTATGGGCTATATTACCGACCGTACAAAGTCAAAGTTTGGCAGGCATCGCCGCTATCTTTTGTGGGCAATTATCCCCTTTATATTCTCTTATATTATGAAATGGTATTCCTTTGGTGTTTCCGAATCGGGAAACATTAGGAATATTTTTATTTTTTATCTATCAGCAGGTCTGCTTTATGGTGTTGCTTATACAATGGCAAGCATACCGCACACTGCTATGCTGCCAAGCATAGCGCCTGACTATTTTTTAAGAACTCAATATAAAATGGTAGAGTATATAATGAACTCTGTTGGGCAAATTTCCTCATTTATATTTACAGCTTTGGCACTTAGTGGTTTTAATATTAAGGTGGCGCTGGGCGCCCTGCCTGACCCTTCCCCTGCTGACCGCCCTAAATATTTAATGGTTGGAATTATTCTTTCAATTTGGTTCACACTTCCGCTTTTATATACTTTCTTTAAAACATCAGAACCATCATCTTTAAACGCTGATTTTAGCGGTATGGCAAAAAGGAATATAATTGCCGACTATGCAAGTATTTTTAAAAACAAAGCTTTTAGACAATACTTTATAATTAGTCTTTTCCATATGATAAGTAAAAGTTTATACAGTTTAACAGACCAATATTTTATTATTAGCATTGCAAATAAATACAGGCTTTTTAACACGCTTAATATAATATCTGGTATTGCTGAAGCGAGTGGCTCTCCGCTTAACTTTCTTCTTGTTAAGCATAAAGGTAAGCAGTTTTGCGGAAAACTATTAGGTCCTTTTATGGTTATAGGTCTTATACTCAATATATTTATTACCCCGTCAACTCCCTCTGCTGTTACAACTGTAATTATTCTCATTTCGTCTATCTTATATAACTTTGGGTATTCTGGTCCTGGTTTTGTTTCTGTTAACATTCAGCCCGATGTTATTGATGTTGACGAGCTTATTACAGGCGAAAATAGAGAGGGTATGGTTTCAACATTTAGGTCTTTTTTCTCAAAGACTATTGGCAGTTTAATGTCGTTTGCTGTCGGGGCATCGCTTGAAATGTTTGGATATGACACAAAAAGAAAAGAGCCGCAGTTTCAAACTGCGAAATCTCTTTTTGGTTTGCGGCTTAACTTTATTATTTTGCCCGCAATATTTGCGTTGTTTACCGTTATATCAACTTATCGTTATAAAATGACTAAGACCGACCATGCAGTTATAAGAGACATAATAAAGGAAAAACACGAGACAGGCACATGCACGATAAGCGAGGAACAAAAGAAAAGAATAGAGCAAATAGCTGGTCAAAAGTGGGAGGATATGTGGATAGGTAAAGATATCTGCAAAGATACTGCAAAAAAACTTACTTAAACATCTTATGAAAACGTGCTTGAAATTGCTTTTTGTATAAAGATATTAAAATATTTAATAACCAATCTGTCAAGAAAAATAGAATGTTTGCTAAACCTAAAAGAATTGGAATTGTATACTTTCCAAACTCGTTAAATTCCTCTGCTGATAGCCCGAAAAGTTTAATTATTAAATAATAAGAGATAGTTGTTGAAGCATTAAAAATCAATAGTTTAATTATGTATGCGAGCGCTTTATTAAGGCGCTCGATTTTCTCTTTTATAATAGGATAGTACCCAAAAAAGGCAATATATATTAACGCTGCCTCTTTGTCTGCTACTATTAAAATTGAAAGAATAGAAACAGTAAAGTAAACACTTATTCCCCAAATGCGCCCAAGCTCCTCATTTACAACTATCATAAGTATTCCAGCGCATATAGGAAAAACATAAGTAAAAAACGGTAAAACTGCGGTTAAAAACATAAAGGATATAGATAGTGCCGATATAATTCCACCCACGGCAATTTTTCCCGTTTTCTTCATGCTGAAAGCCCCACAGCTACACGCAGTATTTGTCTTGCATCTGTTATTTCTAATGTGCCAGACTTATCAAAATCAGCATAATACATTTGCTCTGGTGTATACTTTTCTAAATCAACACAAAAACGCAAAACGGTTCGTGCGTCAATAACTTCAACTTTTCCATTGCCGTTTAAATCACCTATAAGAAAAAGCATCTTAAAATCTTTTAGCACAGATTTAATATTATTTTGATTACAATACACCTGCGCACTTGAGCCTTTTTGGCATGTAATTGAAAAACCGTCAGAATGAGAAAAGTCTGTTCCGCTGCGAAGCACAAAAGCTCTACTGCCAATAGTCATTACATTAGGTGGCACTGTAACTTTCAAAAGTGACGGGCAGTTTTCAAAACAGTATGCACCAATAGAAAGCATACCTTTGCCGAAAGTTACATTTTCTAAAGAATCACAATTAGTAAATGCGCTATTTCCAATACTTTTAAGAGTGTCAGGAAGTGTAACAGATTTTAATTCTTTGCATTTTGAAAAGGCGTAATCCCCAACATCTAAAAGAACTGGCGAAAAAGTTATTTCTGACAGCTTATAACAGTTTGAGAAAGAGTTACTGCCTATAGAAACAAGACTGTTTCCCATATCAACTGCTTTCAGTGATGTACAATTATAAAAACATTTATCACCTATTGATTCAATATTTAATAAATTTATAGCACTAAGTGACGTGCAGTTATTAAATGCATAAGCACCGAGATTTTTTACATTTACGCCAAAATTAACAGTCTTTAGTGAAAGGCAGTCACTAAAAGCCTCTTGCCCTATTGTTATAATGCTTTTGGGTATTGTAACGCTTAAAAGATTCCTTTTATGCATAAATGCACGAGCATTAATTTCTGTTACAACCATGCCGTTAATACTGCTCGGAACTTCCAAATGCTCTGTATACATATTGGAAAACTTATCAATCCTTACAGAGCCGTTATCAAGTATAGAATACGTAAAATCATCATAAGTATTTGCCGCAAAGGCAATACTTGTAACATGGAAAACACTAAAACTTAGCAGCAAAGTGATTGCAGCTATCCGAAAAAACATATTTCTTTTAAAAAAATTATTCAAACTCATTATTTCTCACAGACTTTTTTATTTCATTAAGATTAAATGCTATTGCAGTGTTTTGCAGCTCAAGAGTTTCAAGTTTTTCAAGAAGTTCTTTATTAGCTTTCTTTGGGGGCTCGTGTTTTGATATAACGCTATAAGCTACAAAACCTAAAGTGGTAAATGCGACAATAAGGTAAAAAATTAACAGTCCCGCAGAGTTTGTACTTTTTGTTATCACAAAAATTAAAAGAGGCAGTACACAAAACAAAGCAGAATATAAAACTCCGAATAAAAAGCTTCTAAGATAATTCATAATATTCACCTTTCACAATTATGAGTTTCTTGCTGCTATTTCTTTAAGGCCCTCAAAGCCAATTTTCACAGCATCATATGGGTGTGTGTCATAGCAATCGTCCTGCTCTAAAACAATGTATTTAACCCCAATTTCTTTACAAGTGCGGTAGCAGCTATCTAAATCTAAGTTCCCCTGCCCACATTCGGCAAAACGTGGGTGAGAATCTACAATTTTCATATCCTTGAAGTGGCAAACCTCTACCCTGCCGTTCATCTTTTTAAGATAATCTTGCGGTGTTACTCCCCCGTACTGCATCCAATATGTGTCAGGCACGAAAGCATATGCTTCTTTTGGAGTTTCGTTAATAAGTCTATCCATTGTAATTTTTCCGTCATGCTTTTCAAACTCAAAAGCATGGTTATGATAGTTAAAATTAAAACCATCTTTCCCTAGTTTTTCACTAATTTCTGAAGTTTTTTCTATAAACTCAGAAATAGCCGTTGCGCTGACTTTTGAATCAGAGGGCATAGAGCCTATGCCGATATTTTTGCACTTAATCAGCCTATGTTCGTTTATTAAATTATCATAATCGCTGAAAAACCTGTCATATGAAATATGTGTAAGGCAAACGGTCATATTATATTTTTCTGTAAGTCTTGCTTTTTCTTCTGGTGCAAAATCACCTATTCCAGATATTTGCACAACGTCACAGCCAATGCTGCTTAGCATCTTTAACGTTTCCTCAAACCCCTCTATTGTTTGGCAATAATCTCTCAATGTATAAAGCTGAACACCAAGTCTTATTTCATCCATAAAAATAACTCCTTAAAAAAGATTAGTTTTATTGTATCACATATAACAATGAAATCAAGGTTTTTCACCGTTTTGTGTCTTCTTTTTATTGACAAAGTGTAAAAATTATGATAAAATTCGCTAAACGCTATGACTAAGATAGTAAGATAAAATATATCTCCGTACAAAGAGAGGCGTTGCTGCGGCTGAAAGCTCGCTTGCGGTAATTTTATCCGAATTTCACTTACGAGCGGTCTTGTTGAATTTTTTTTGTAGGCAAGAACGGCTAATCTTCGTTAAAGATAACAGAGTGTTTGCTCTTTACAAGGCAAAAATTAGGGTGGTACCGCGAAGTTTCTTCGTCCCTTTATGGGGCGATTATTTTTTTAAAAGGACTGAAACTATGGAAAAACAGCTTAAAACGATTAAAAGCACCGCAAGAGGTGAGATTGATAGTGCACTATCACGGCAAGAGCTTGAAACTCTTAGGGTTAAGTTTTTAGGTAAAAAGGGAGAGCTTACAACAATACTCAAGCAAATGGGTTCCCTCTCACCGTCAGAGCGCCCTGTAATGGGTGCACTTGCTAATGAGGTTAGAGGATTTATTGGCAATGCGCTTGAAGAAAAAATGACGCTTCTTGCAAAAAGTGAGCAGATAGAAAAACTTAAATCTGAGGCTATTGACGTTACAATACCGGGAACTCGCCGCAAACTTGGCAGCCGTCACCCTCTTACTGTTGTACTTGACGAGGTTAAAGACATTTTTCTTGGTATGGGATTTCAAATAGCTACAGGGCCTGAAGTTGAGTGGGATTACTACAATTTTGAGGCGCTTAATATCCCAAAAGACCACCCTGCACGTGATACGCAAGACACTTTTTATATAACAGAAAAAATACTGCTTCGCACGCAAACATCTCCCGTTCAAATTAGGGTGATGGAAAACACAAAACCACCAATTCGTATTATTGCCCCTGGCAGGGTTTACCGTGCAGACACGGTTGACGCAACACACTCTCCCGTATTTCATCAAGTTGAGGGGCTTGTTGTTGATAAAGGCATTTCTATGAGTGTTTTAAAAGGCAGCCTTATGCAGTTTGCAAAAAGGCTTTATGGCAACGACACAAAAATTCGGCTTCGCCCTCACCACTTTCCATTTACAGAGCCTTCCTGTGAGATGGATGTTTCTTGTTTTGTATGTGGCGGCAAAGGCTGCTCAATGTGCAAAAATGAGGGTTGGATTGAAATATTGGGTGCGGGAATGGTGCATCCAAAGGTGCTTGAAAATGGCGGCATAGACCCCGAAATCTATAGCGGCTATGCGTTTGGTGTTGGGCTTGAAAGGCTAACACTCTTTAAGTACTCTATTAACGATTTACGTTTATTTTTTGAAAATGATTTAAGATTTTTAAGTCAATTTTAAGGAGGCTTTATATGTTATTATCAGAAAAATGGCTTAAAGACTATACTGACCCATGCGTTTCACAAAAAGAATTTATTGACGCTATGACCTTGTCAGGCTCAAAGGTTGAAAGCTATGAAATAGAGGGCAAAGAACTTACTAATATAGTTGTTGGAAAAGTAATGTCAATCTGTCGTCATGAAAACTCTGACCATTTATGGATTTGTGAGGTAGATACAGGCGGCAACACTGTTTTACAGATTGTTACAGGCGCTCAAAACCTTAAAACAGGTGATTATGTGCCAGTAGCTTTAGATAACTCTGTGGTTTTCGGTGGTAAAACTATAAAAAAGGGCAAATTAAGAGGTGTAGAAAGCTATGGTATGCTTTGCTCTTTATCAGAATTAGGTCTTACTCAAAATGATTTTCCATATGCACTAAGTGACGGAATTTTTGTTCTTGGTGATGACTGTGACAAAACGCTTGGACTTGATATAAAAAAATCTATTGGTCTTACGGACACAATAACCGAGTTTGAAATTACACCGAACAGACCAGACTGCCTTTCTGTTTTAGGTCTTGCAAGAGAAGCTGCGGCAACGTTTAATAAAACTGTAAAATATCCGAATGTAGAGATAAAAAACACAAGCGGAGATATACATGAGCAGTTATCAGTACAGATTGAAGCGCCTGATAAATGCTACCGCTACTGTGCTGCCATTGTTAAAAACGCAAAGGTAGAGCCATCTCCCTTATGGATTAGAGAAAGGCTTCGGGCATCTGGTGTGCGCCCTATAAATAATATTGTTGATATTACTAATTTTGTAATGCTTGAAACTGGACAGCCTATGCATGCATTTGACTACAGGCTTGTTAAAGACGCATGTATTGTAGTAAGAGACGCTGGTGACAGTGAGGATATTACTACCCTTGACGGTACTAAAAGAAAGCTTTTAAGCTCTATGCTTGTTATAGCAGACAGTGAAAAACCTATTGCCGTAGCAGGTGTAATGGGCGGCGAATATAGCGGTGTTATGGCTGATACGACAACACTAATATTTGAATCGGCAAGTTTTTGCGGCTCCTCAGTTCGCAAAACTTCAAAAAAACTTGGGCTTAGAACAGAATCGTCTGCTCGTTTTGAAAAAGGGCTTGACCGTGAAATTTGCAATACAGCGCTACTAAGAGCGCTCTCTCTTATACAGCAGATTGGTGCAGGCGAAATTGTAGGCGGGATAATTGATTGTTACCCCACGAAAAAAGAGCCTGTAATAATACCACTAAATCATGAGTGGGTAAATAGTTTTATTGGAATTGACCTTTCTGCTGATGAGCATATAAAAATTCTTGAAAAACTTGAATTTAAGGTTAAAAATGGCAACATATATGTTCCCTCTTTTAGAGAAGATGTAACACATCAAGCTGATATTGCAGAGGAAATTGCTCGTTTTTATGGTTATCAAAATATACCTGACCTTGAGCTTTCAGGCGTTGCAGATGGCAAGCTTACAGACGAACAAATTTTTGAAAAAGATATATCCGATTTAATGACAGCGTTTGGGGCTTTTGAAATTGTCACATATTCATTTTTTAGCCCTAAGGCATATGACAAAATTCTCCTACCGCCTGACAGCGAAAAAAGAAATTCTGTTGTAATTAGTAACCCTCTTGGTGAGGATACAAGCATTATGCGTACAACTTCCCTCCCCTGTCTATTAGAGGCGCTCTCACGCAATTATAATAATCGCAATAAAGATGCGTTTTTATTTGAATTATCGCCTTTGTATAAGCCTAAAGAAAAGAATGAACTACCTGAAGAAACAGTATCTCTTGTCGCAGGAATGTACGGCGAAAATGCTGATTATTATACTCTTAAAGGCATAATAGAAGAATTATTTAATAAAATTGGCATTAGTAAAGTAAATTTTAGCGCTTTAGCTGATAACCCCTCATACCACCCAGGAAGAACTGCTCAAATCTCAATTGATAATGAATGTATAGGAGTAATAGGAGAAATACACCCTAAGGTTCTTAATAATTATGAAATAGATGTAAAGTGCTTTGTTTTTGAACTTTCTTTTGAAAAACTTTTTGCAAACACCATAAAAGACCGTGTGTATAAACCACTGCCAAAATTCCCTGCTGCAACACGTGACCTTGCTCTTATTTGCGATGCTAATACACCAGTCTCTAAACTTTCTGATATTATCAAAACAGCTATAGGCGGTTTGCTTGAAAACATAGAGCTTTTTGATATTTATATTGGCAAGCAAGTGCCAAAGGGCAAGAAAAGTGTAGCATTTTCACTTACTCTTCGTGCAGACGATAAAACACTTACAGATAAAGAAGCTGATAATATTGTTAAAAAGGCCCTAAACGGGTTAGAAAAAGCTGGTATAACCTTAAGAGTTTAAAATAATCCTTTACATTGCGTTTATTTATGGTATTATTAATTTGATATGTGATAACTTTCAACTATTTTTTCATTGGAGGATGTATTTAATGGCAATTCTATGTCTTGATATTGGTGGTACTAAGCTTTCGGGAGCCGTTTCAGATGAAAACAACAAATTGCATTCAATTTCTACAATACCATTGTTTTCAGGTCGGGATGCAAAAAAAGTTGTTACCGAAGCCATTATAGATTTTACTGAAAGGACACTTGACAGGAACCCTGAAATAGAACGTATTGGCGTATCCGTGCCAGGGCTTACTGATTCCGAAAATGGTATATGGGTCTTTTCACCCTTTTCTGGCATTCGTGACTTAAATTTAAAAGAGTGTATAGGCGATAGATTTAAGCTTCCAATCTTTATTGAGAATGACGTAAACTCATGTGCTCTTGCCGAAAAAGAGTTTGGCGTGTGCAAAGATTATGATAATTTTATGTGGATTACACTTTCTTATGGCATAGGTGGAAGTTTAGTAATAAACAATAATCTTTTCAAAGGCACTAACGGAAACGCAGGCGAAATAGGCCATATTGTTGTAGATGAAAACGGACCTGCTTGCGGCTGTGGAAATAAAGGCTGTCTTGAAGCCTTTGCCTCTTGCAATGCTCTTGAAAATGCTTTTCTGGCAGCAAATCCTGGCGAAAAAAAGCCTATTGAAGAAGTTATTGCAGAATTTTTCAAAGGTAATAAACAGGTTATAGAAATGTTTAATCATGCTGGATTTATGGTAGGAAAAGCTGTTGCAACTGTTGCTAACCTGCTTGATATTGGGGCTTTTGTTTTTGGTGGAGTTCCACTCATTTATGAGCTAATGTCTGATAGTATAACTGACGGCATTGAAAGATTTGCTTTTAAGGGTACAGGACTTAACATTAAAAAACGCAAAACAGGTCTTGGTAATCAAGCTGCCTTATATGGTGCATTAACTGTAGCCTTACTAGGTGAAGACAAATAAACTAACATAACAAAAGTACCGTGCTTTTTGCACGGTACTTTTGTTTGGATTTTATTATATTTCTTCTTCAATTTCTGTTATTTGTGAGATTCTTCTTATATGCCTTTCGCCGCCCTCAAATTCTGTATTAAGAAATATATCAAGAAGCTCCGTAGCAAGACCTGCTCCTACAACTCTTGAGCCAAGGCATAGTACATTTGCATCATTGTGAAGTCTTGTGTGTTTTGCACTAAAAAAGTCTGAAACACTGGCTGCACGAATCCCCTTAACTTTATTAGCAGCTATTGAAATACCTACACCCGTACCACAGCAAAGAAGGGCAAATTCCGCCTCCCCTTTTACAACCTTTTCGCACGCCTTTTTGGCGTAAACTGCATAGTCGCAAGACTCACTGGAAAAGGTTCCACAATCAATATAGGTTATTCCTTTCAAGTCAAGATAGTTTTTTAGCTCTTCTTTTAACGGAAATCCTGCATGGTCTGCACCTAAAGAAATTTTATACATAATTACTTCTCCTTTTATAGTATTATTTTTTCTTTTTTAAGCTTTGCTCTGCTTGTGAATCACGAAGATAAAAAGGATTTAATTCTTCAGCCGTTATAAATTCACCTTTTTTATACTTCTCTAAAGCTAAAAAAGCTACACTATCTGCTCGTTGGTATTTAATTTGTTCTGGCGCTAATCTTATATTTGGCATTTTGCTGTTAAGGGCAGAAAAACAAATATCTGCACCGTCACCTATAAAATAAAGCGGCTTTTTAATATCCTTTATCTTTTCATATAAATCATTTATTGAGTTTGCACTATCATCAGTAAGCCTTAAAAGCTTGTTTTCAGAGCAGTCAAAAATCGCTTCGTAAACCTGCTCCCGTCTGGCATCCATAACGCTTACAGCAGTGCAGTCGTGTTCTAATAATGGGTATGCTGCCGCCTTTAGAGTTGATATGGCTATACATGGTTTAGATAAAGGCTGTGCCATTCCCTTTACCGCTGCTATTGCTATTCTTATACCTGTAAATGAGCCAGGCCCTATGCTTACTGCATAAGCGTCAATCTCAGAAATCTTAATAGAAGCTATGTCAAGGGCGCTTTTTATCATTGGCATAAGTGTTTGGCTGTGTGTAAACCCCGTGTTATAATACAATAGTGAAAGCACTTTTCCGTCCTCAACTATTGAAACGCTTGCTGTTTTTGCGCTGCTGTCAACTCCAAGAATTTTCATAATATTCGTCTCCGATTATAGTAAGTATTCGTTCATCTTCATTATTTCCCCGTTCAATCATTATCTGTATAGAGTCTTTTGGTAAAACGTTTTCAATGTTTTCGCTCCACTCTATACATAAAACCCCATTCGATTCAAGAAAATCGAAAAAACCCGTTGAACAAAGGTCATAATAGGACTCTATTCTATACATATCAAAATGGTATAATGGAATTTTACCATAATGCTCATGAACGAGGGCAAAAGTAGGGCTGCTTATATCACTTTCATCAATACCAAGCCCTTTAGCTAATCCACGAACAAAAGTGGTTTTACCCATGCCAAGCCCGCCGAATAAAGCGATAACCTCTTTGCCTTTTAGCTTTTTGCCGAGTAAATAGGCAAAGTTTTCTGTTTGATTTGGTGAAAAAGAGCTAACTTTCTGCATTTTTACTCCTTAAAATTTAACGTTTACTTTTGATTTGAGTATTGAAAAAGGCTATAAAAGACTGTATAATAAATAAAGAGGATGTGATGAGATAAAAAGGATTATTCCATCTGTGAAATCCTATTTCGCAGGTTTAGATAAACTATTAATTGCTTTTTCTTTAATAACTTCTATATTTGGCGCTATCATGGTGCATAGTGCAACGAGGTATTTACTTACTGACGGTATGGTAGTATCACGTGATTTTAGGGTTATGGTAATAGCAATTGCTTTTGGCGCTATTATGGCGCTTGCAATTTCAATTGTTGATTATGAATGGATTGGCAAGTTGTGGCCATTTATCGGCATTTTTTGTATATTGCTTATGCTATTCACCCGTATATTTGGCGCCGCACCTGATGCACGCCCTGATGCTAAAAGCTGGATTGCCATTGGCAGCATTTACTTTCAATCGTCAGAACTTGTTAAAATTGGTTTCATTATTACCTTTTCCATGCATATTGAACTTGTAAAGGATAAGTTAAACGAGCTTAAAAGCCTTGCCGTTCTTGGGGCACATGCAGCTCTTGCGGCAGGTCTTGTTTTGCTTGTTGGTGACCTTGGTTCTGCCGTCGTTTTCGTTGCAATAGCTATTGGTATGCTGTTTTTCGCTGGTCTTCATTGGGGGTATTTTGCCGCAGGCAGTTTACTTGGCGTTGCGGTGTCTCCTTTATTATGGATTTACCTTTTTGGAACTTTCCATAAAAATCGATTTTTAGCCCTCTTTCACCCTGAACTTTACCCTGATGAAATATATCAACAGGAAAAAGGTGTCACCGCATTAGGGTCGGGCGGTTTTTTTGGTCAAGGGTTATTTAAAGGCGTTTACACTCAAAACGGTGTAGTCCCAGAGGCGCTAAACGATATGATATTTAGTGTTGTTGGTGAAGAGCTTGGACTTTTAGGCTCTATATTTGCTTTATTACTAATCGCTGCTATTGTAGCAAAGATATTAAAAACAGGCAAGAGTGCCCGTGATTTCTCTGCACGGCTTATGTGCTATGGTGTTGCTATTATGATAGTGTCTCAAGTTGTAATTAATATAGGTATGTGCCTTAAACTTTTGCCTGTAATAGGCATAACATTACCATTTTTTAGTGCTGGAGGGTCAAGCACACTTTGCTTATATATCGGGCTTGGTCTTATTCTTAGTATTTACAGGTATAACCGTAAGCAAAGAATAGTTGACTTTAATCTTTCTAATATACATACGCCGTTTGCAGAATACACATAAACAGTAAACAGCTCAAATTAATGGCAAGTTTATTTAAGATAGTTTGCCATTAATTTTTTTGTGCCATTTTCAAATGCCACTTCAAGAAGTTTATCGTTACCCATTGCCGTAACGGTTAAAATCATTCCCTCGCCAAAAGCCTTATGTGTTAGCTTATCACCAGGTTTATAGTCTTTAACAACCTTATCTGGTCTTTTATTCTGAGGCTGTGAGCCACTGAAACCCCTTTGAGCGGCTTTAGCTGCTTTGCTGCGGTCACTTCTTTGGTGGCTGCTTTTTTGTACGCTGAAATACTCCTGAGTATCCCTTGTGGTGTCACTAAAGCCACCAAACCTAAAGTTAGCTGCTCTTTTTTCAAAGTTGCTCTCTGTAAGCTCTTTTGGTATTTCATCTATAAATCTTGACGGCTTTGTAAATGATGTAGAGCCGTAAACCATACGTGACTGTGCATTTGTTATATAAAGTTTTTCTTTAGCCCTTGTAATTCCTACATAAGCTAAACGCCTTTCTTCTTCAAGCTCATCAGGAAAATAAAGTACTTGATTGCTTGGAAATAAACCTTCTTCCACACCAGCTAAAAAGACACATGGAAACTCAAGACCTTTTGCGGCATGAAGCGTCATCATAACGGCTGCTTCATTTTCTTCGTTATAATTATCTATATCTGTTAAAAGTGAAACCTCTTCTAAAAAGCCGTTAAGGGTGGCCTCATCATTATTTTCATAATACCGTATAATATTAGTCATAAGCTCTGCAAGGTTATCTTTTCGCTCTTGCTCTGTCTGTTTGTCTGCTGCAAGCAGCACTAAATAACCTGTTTGTTCAAGTAAATAGTTGAAAAAGTCTCCAATATCCATTTTTTCGCTTGCTTTTTTAAGGTCCTCAATTAACCTGGTGAAGTCTTCAAGTTTATTAGCAGCTCTTG
This sequence comes from Oscillospiraceae bacterium, assembly GCA_035647555.1. Taxonomy (GTDB): domain Bacteria; phylum Bacillota; class Clostridia; order Oscillospirales; family Acutalibacteraceae; genus DTU089. The sequence continues at coordinate 22,017 of DASRNG010000155.1, forward strand.
AAAGCATTGGGTACTCCGCCGCATTTGAAAGAACTTCATAAAAACTAAGACTAAGGCTATCTGCTATTTGTGCTATAGAATTTACTGTGCTATCCCCTATTCCCCTTTTAGGCACATTAATAATTCTTTGAATTCGTGCAGTGTCAGAAGTGTTTACAATAACAGACAAATACGCAATAATATCTCTAATCTCTTTACGCTCATAAAAACGGTGCCCTCCTATAACTCTATACGGAATACCGTTGTAGACAAAGGCACGCTCAATACTGTTTGACTGTGCATTCGTTCTGTAAAGTACTGCAAAATCGTTAAAATTCGCTCCAGATGAAACTCTGTTTAATATTTCATTTGAAATATATTTTCCCTCTTCAAGGTCATTAGAAGTGAGGTACAGCGTAATCTTTTCACCGCCTGATTTGCTCGTCCACAAGTTTTTACCTTTTCTTTCACTGTTGTTGTCAATAACGGCATTAGCGGCATCAAGAATTATTGAAGTGGAGCGGTAGTTTTCTTCAAGCCTTATGGTTTTCGCACTTTTAAATCGGTTTTCAAAGCTTAAAATATTTTCAATTGTAGCACCTCTGAATTTATAAATGCTTTGGTCATCATCACCAACTACGCATAAGTTTTTATGTAAATCTGAAATTAGGGATGTAAGAATATACTGTGCATGGTTCGTGTCTTGATATTCGTCGACCATAACGTATTTAAATCGGTTTTGATAATAGTTTAGAACATCTTCATTTTCAGACAAAAGTTTAACAGCATTTACTATTATATCATCAAAATCCATAGCGTCAGCTCTTTTAAGCATTTCTTGATACTTTGTATAAGCCATAGAAATTATTTCTTTTGTTTTGTCATTTGCCGCATCTTTGGCATATTCCTCTGGTGAAATTAAAGAGTCTTTCGCTTTGCTTATCTCTGATAGCAGTTGTTTTATTGGTATACGTGAATCGTCAATATTAAGCAGCCTTTGAACCTCTTTCATAAGACGCTTAGAGTCATCCGTATTATAAATGGTAAAATTTCTTGAAAAGCCAATCCTTTCACCATCACGCCTTAAAAATCTAACACAAGCAGAGTGAAATGTGCTTGCCCACACGTCTGCCCCGTCTTTAGAAAGCATTGTTTCAAGCCTTGTTTTTAGCTCGCCTGCCGCTTTGTTGGTGAAAGTGATAGCTAATATCTGCCACGGTTTTGGAACATCAACTTTAAGTAGTGGCTCTAAATCAAAAGAAGGCTCGCCGCCTTTTTCAATTAAGCTTTTTATCTCCTCAATATCTTTTTTATTAGGCTTACGATATGTAAAGTCACTGTGATAAGCGTTGCCGTATTTTATTATATATGCAACTCTATTAACAAGCACCGTTGTTTTTCCCGTGCCTGCTCCAGCAAGAACAAGGAGCGGTCCTTCTGTGCTGAAAACCGCTTCCTGTTGCCTACTATTCATTCTATTAAATTCTTTTTCAATAAGTTTTTTTCTAAGTTTAATGAACTCGCTCATCAATTATATATCCCCGATTTAGCTATTTTTCATAACGACTATTTCCACAACATCTGCCGCATGCTCGCACGCGTCATAGCAAAGCTCAAGCCGCCTATATATATCTGCCCAAATAAATGTGTCTATTGCATCATTTTTTTCTATAAACAACTTTCTTGTGCTGTCTTCATATATCTTATCTCCATCACTTTCAAGCTTGTTTATCTCTATAATCATATCTTTTATTTTATGAGACTTTTTATAATTCTTAAACTCCCCCATAAGCTCTGATACTTTTTGGCACATAAGAACGATATGCGCAGTATGTTTATCTAAGTCACCTCTTAGCACCGTAACATTATACATATATACTTTACGAAAAACGTCTTCAACACAGTCCGTAATATTGTCAAGCTCTGAACCTAAAGCTATCAAATCTTCACGCTCTATGGGTGGTAAAAACTCTTTTACAAGTCTCTCCATCATATCGTGATTAACTTTATCCGCCTCATGCTCTATTGTGTGAAGGCTGTCAAGTGTTTCTTTCACTTTGTATGGGTCAAAGTTTTTTAATGCTTCTGTTAAACCTTTCGCCATATCAACACAGTAAGTTGATGCGTTTATCATCATGTCAAAATAATTATACTTCTCTTTCATATTGCAATCCTTTCAATTAGAAAATATATAAAAACAGTTTTACCATTAGGTAGCCAATTAAACCGCAGCCCGGAAAAGTGAGTATCCAAGCAGCAACCATTTCTTTAACCACGTTCCAGTTAACTGCTTTGACTCTCCTTGATGCCGCAACCCCCATCATAGAAGTTGTTTTTGTGTGTGTAGTGCTGACGGGCAGACCCGTAAGTGAGGATAACAGCAGGCAGCCGGCACTTGCAAGGTCTGCTGAAAAGCCTTGATACATTTCAAGCTTTACCATATCCATTCCTACAGCTTTTATTATTCTATACCCGCCAATAGACGTACCAACAGCCATTACAACAGAGCATATCACTATGAGCCACAAAGGTATGGCAAAGTTTGTTGTTTCAGCTTGTCCTTTGGAAAGAAAAATTCCTAAAAGAAATACACCAATAAACTTTTGCCCATCTTGCGCTCCGTGCATAAACGCCATTGCTGCGCCGCCGAATATTTGTGCATTCTTAAAAAATCCAATCGTCTTTCTACGGTCTATATTCCTAAATATAGACTCTATTATACGGACAGTAATAAATCCCGCAAAGAAACCTAGAAGTGTTGATAGCAAAAGACCGTATAAGACTTTTACCCACTCTGCACCGTTAATTCCGCTAAAACTGCCTTGAAGAGCTATTGCCGCACCTGAAACTCCTGCTATTAAAGCATGGCTTTCGCTCGTTGGTATTCCAAACTTCCATGCTGCGGTAGCCCATACTACAATTGCAAACATTGCCGCACAAAGGGCAATAAGTGCCGCTTTCGGGTCACCGCCAAAGTCTGCTATATTGTATATTGTTTGTGCTACCTGAGAATTTATTGCAGACATAACAAGCACACCAAAAAAGTTAAATACCGCAGCCATTGCTATCGCAGCTTTGGGACGTACTGCCCTTGTTGAAACACAGGTGGCAATAGCGTTTGGTGCATCAGTCCAGCCATTTACTAAAATAACCCCAAGCGTTAATAGTGAAGTAATAGCAAGTGTTGGACTGCTTGCAACTAATGATAAAAACTCTGTAAAATTAATTGAACTCATAATTCCCTCTGTTATTAAAAATATTCGTGCCAAAGGCATCAACAGCTACAATAAGAGGCATATCTTCTACTAATAAGCGTTTTATAGACTCGCAGCCAAGCTCTGGATATGCAATTACCTCACATGACTTGATGTTTTTACTGTATAGTGCTCCTGCACCGCCAATGGCACAAAAATAAACTGCCTCATTCTCTTTTATAGAACTTACAACCTTTTCGCTACGCTTACCCTTGCCAATCATAGCACAAAGCCCGTTTAGAAGGAGAGTTGGTGTATAAATATCCATTCTACTTGAGGTTGTAGGGCCTGCACTGCCAACAGCAAGACCATTTTTAGCAGGTGTTGGACCAGTGTAATAAATTACTGCATCTTTTATAGGAAAGGGCAAGCTTTCACCGTTTTCAAGAGATGAAAGTATTCTTTTGTGTGCGGCATCACGTGCAGTATAAACATACCCGCTAAGCAGCACTCTATCCCCAACTTTTAACTTTTTTGCAGCTTTACGTATATCTTGTGTTAAAATCCTTGTTTTTTTCATCTTATCAACCAAATATATAAACTGAACCGGAAGAATCACCGTCTATATCGTCATCAGAGTTATCTTTTATTTTTTCCTCATTTGACCCTAAGCCTCTTTTAGAATCTTTGATTAAACAGTCTGCAACACCGCTCATATCTTTTACTATAGCGTGCATTCTTTCCTCAAGCTTTGCAATTGCATTATTAAAAACAGTGGCAAGCTCGCTTATATCTGCCGAGATATCACCCATTTTGTTTGCAGTTTTTGTGATTGCCTCTCCTGTTTCTCTGTTGATATTAGAAATCTTTTCATTCGCTTTTGACACAAGATTTTCAGAGTGCAGTCGTGCATCAAGCATAGCGGCACCAAGCTGTAGCTCAGCACTCTTTAGTTTTTTACGGTCAGCCAAAAGTTTTTCTTTTTCTTCGGTTACATCTTTTAGATTTTTAAGAATTTCTTCATTTTTGGCAGCAAGTTCTTCTTTCTCTTTTTCAAGTTCTGCTGATTTTAACTTCTCTATTTCAAGCTGCTGTGATACAGGTTCAAGCTTTTCTAGACTTTGCTCAAGCTTTGTTATTTTATTTAAAAATGATGTAGCATCACTACATGCAGCTGAATATTTTTGAAGTAACTCAGACTTTTCGGCATTGACGGCTGCAAGATACCGTGTTACGTCTTGCTTATTAAAGCCGCCAAAAATTGAGCTTTTAAAGATAATGTCTTTATCCATAAATAACCCCCCATTCATAGATATT
>DASRNG010000156.1:0-14170 GCA_035647555.1 Oscillospiraceae bacterium
GCTTTAACCCTTTCAAGAGCTGTTTTCGAGCTGTTGTAAAGGTTATCAATAATTATAATTTCATATCCGCCGCTAAGTAGTTCTACTACGGTATGCGAGCCGATATATCCCGCTCCGCCAGTTATAAGAATTGCCATATTATTTTCTCCTTAACTTTTTTACTCGTCATCTATTTGAGGGTCAGGTTTTTCAGTGGGTTTTTCGGTGGGTTTTTCGGTGGGTTTTTCAGTGGGTTTTTCAGTGGGTTTTTCAGTAGGTTTTTCGGTAGGTTTTTCGGTGGGTTTTTCAGTAGGTTTTTCAGTAGGTTTTTCAGTGGGTTTTTCAGTAGGTTTTTCAGTGGGTTTTTCAGTGGGTTTTGTAGTCGATTCCGTAGTGTTAGTAAGGTCTGCCGTTTCGCTTGGGTTTAAGGTTTGGCTTGGGTTAACTGCCGTTATTACAGGAACATTTGTCATAGGGGTATTTTCAGTAGTTGTAGTTGTGGTTGTAGTAGTCTTTTCAGTTTTTCCAAAAAATCTGTCGAATACTCCTGTGGTTTTTAGCCCTACTAAAATACTTATTAAAAGAGCCAAAACAATTAAACCAACCGCTATAACAACACCCTTTTTACCAATAGAGCTTGGCTCGTTTTCTTCTGCCGTTTCAAAAAGGTCGCTCCAGTCATCTTCATTAGCATCACCGTCACCGTCATAAATATCGTCGTTTTCATCAAGTGGGGCGTCTGTTTCCTCGTTATCATATAAAGCTTCTTTTATTGCATAAAGGTCTGACGAGTGCTTTTTTATTAAAAGAACAAGCTCAAATGCTGCCTCGGTTAAAAGTTCATCATCACTTTCACCTGGATTTGCAAAAAGCTTGCGGACTATAGCCTTGCGCTTATCTGCAACACATATAAATATAAATGTTTCTTTACCATTTTCAGCATCAGTCTCACTAAAAACATCAGAAATAGAGGCGCCTATATCAGCTGCGGCAAGTTCTCTTGAAATTTTTGCTATCTGTGCGGCGTATTCACCCGTTTTTTTGTTGCTTTTGTCTTCAATATGAGGAGTAAACTTAAATTGCTTTGTATACTCATCACTATTGGATAGTATTGATTTTAAGTACTCTGAGGGAGGGTTTGCAGGCAAGGCAACCTTATGGGAGTTTTCTCTTAATAATCGAATTAGCGAAAACGCCTCATAGGCATATTTGTCACCCTCAGGTGCCTTTTCTTCATCTTGAGGTTCGCTTTCATTTGTGTTTTCATCATTGGGAAGGGGCTGCTCCCCCTCTATGTCTTCATCAGGCAAGTACTGCTCTATAAAAGGCAGCTTTTCTTTTTCAAGCAAAAACGTAAGCCTGTTTTTATCAAGAGGCAGCATCATAATATACTGACCCTGTGACTCTACATAAAAGCCGCTATATGTACCGTCAGTAGTAAGGAGGATTTCTGAGGATAGCGGAACTGTGCAGTGAGCTTTTATGGCATCCTCTTCCAAAGAGGAAGACCCTAAAGCAAATTTAATTGCAAGGTTTTGCTCAGGCTCCATACCAAAAGCGTCAATCACAGTAGCCTTTAACTCATTATAAAGCGGCAAGGGGGCGGTAATAACAATGACATCAGCTAAGCTAAGGGCATCTTCAAGCGCCCCGAAAAGGCTATCCATATCAAAGTGGTCTTCAAAATCTGCACTGCTTTCAGGGGATACAAATTTTAGCGCAGTTTCTTTCGCACTTGCATATGAAGAATCTTTATTGTAAGTATAATTAAAAAACCTTTTTATCACAATATTTACCTCCTATTTTTCTGGAAACCATTTTTCATCGTTTGCATAAGGGTTTGTTTTTCCTCTTTTATCATAAAGAGCTTTTGGGTACTTAATGGGGGAAGATTTATCTTTTACAAGAGAAAGGTCAATTTCTTCACTTTCGCCTGGTCTTAACATTCTTGCTATTACGAAAAGACGAGCATTGTCAAACTCATAGGTGCAAGTTATAAGTGTTAAGATTTTATCAGTAGGCAGAATGTCCACACCTGTTTCGTAGAGTGTTCGTTTATCTATCTCTGCTATATATTCCTTAAAACTTTTCTCGCTTATGTTGTTAAATGTTGTGTTCATTAAATAGCCATCGTCACCGCTTTTAGCACCGTTAAGGATAAAGGCGCCGTAAACTTTCCATTTATAGTTGCTATATACGGTGTTGAACTCAATAAGAGGGTGTTTTTTGTATCCGTCTTTCGTTTTATAGTACTTTAAATCGTGGAACCTAGAGCCGTCTTTCATATGGTGACCCATAAGTGTGGTATTCATATCAAGGTAAATCATGTTGTTATATGCGGGTACAAAAATAGAGCCGTATTTTGAGAATTTGCCGTAAAAATCATGGTCGTAATAATACATATCGTCACTGTGCTGTAGCACAGCCGTGTTTATTCTTGTTCCCGGTATTGTTAAGTAGCCTACAAAATCCTTATTTGCGGCATATAAAAGTGCGTATTTATAATTGAATCCAGACGGAAAGTCCACATCTTTTAAGTGGGGATATTTTTCTATAAGCGCCTCAAGATACTCGCTTGAAGTCGAGGGAAAGGCAAACTCATCATCTGGCATAGTAAGGCTATCTATTTGATTATCGAGCTTTTTTGTTTGTGTAAAATCAAAACCGCGCTTAGCTATAACAAAGCCCGACACGATGAATGCCACTGCTGATATTATAAGGATTATAGTTCTTATAATAGCTACTGTGCTTTTTTTCTTTTTTTTGTTGTTATTAGATTCTTCTTTAGCGCTGCTTCCTGTTGCTATGCGCTCGTTGCGAACTGTTTTTTCTTCATATGAATGAAAACGTGATAAATATTCTTTTTGCAGTTCTTTCTCAAGTTTTTTTTGGTCAGATGAAGATATGTCATTATTTTCCGAGTTGTTTGTTTCGGCTTTCGGATTAACGTTGTTTTCATTTTTATTATCTTTATTGCTCATAATCATTTTCCTTTCAAAGAGTGCAGTCTTTCTGAAAGCATTTGCAGCGACCTTAGCGCCGCTTCATATCTATTGGAGTTCCTTACATCTTTTTCAAACGTGTTACTAAGCTTTATTACATTTACATCATCATGAATGTTTGTTGCTATATATATTAGCCCTACAGGCTTTTTTGTGTTATCGGAAAGAGGACCTGCTATGCCTGTAATGGCAATGCCAGCATCAGTATTAAACTTGCGGCATACGAAAAGTGCCATTTCATATGCGGTTTTCTCGCTTACCGCCCCGTGTGTTTCTATGGTTTTAGCCGAAACGCCAAGCAGGTTAATTTTAGATTCATTGCTATAAACGCAAATTCCGCCCTTATAAACTGCTGAAATACCGCTAATATCGGTTAAAATTTTGCTTAAAAGACCGCCTGTACACGATTCGGCAACAGAAAGAGATAAATTATGAAATGAAAGAAGCTCTATAACCTCTTTTGCATATTTAGTTAAGGTGTTATCGTTCATTACTTTTCTCCGATATGCCATTATGGTCAACGTAAATGATTTTTGCGTTTTTTATAGCGTTTTCACATAGCAAATCATAATTTAAGTTTTTCTCAATATTTTCTACTTCCGAAAGATGTGGGCGAGTTTTTGGGTGTTTTGGTGTAAAAACTGTGCAGCAATCTTCAAAAGGGAGAACGGAAATATCAAAAGTTTCAATATCTCTTGAAATCTTTATTATTTCGGTTTTATCAAGACCTATCAAAGGGCGAAATACAGGCATGCTTACAATGGCGTCTGTAACTGCTAAAGCACTTAGTGTTTGGCTTGCAACTTGACCGACACTTTCGCCTGTAATAAGCGCCTCACAGCGGTTTTCTTTTGCTATGGTTTCCGAAATTTTCATCATAAAACGGCGCATAATTAGCGTGTAATAGTTTTCGGGGCAGTTTTTTTGAATCTCCTCCTGCACCTTTGTAAACGGAACAACATACAGCTTTATTTTACCGCAAAATTCTGCAACTTTCATTAACAGAGAATGAACTTTTTGCTCTGCACGTTTAGAGGTGTATGGCGGTGAGGCAAAGTGTATAGAAATTAGCTCAATTGCACGTTTTGCCATCATGTACCCTGCAACGGGGCTATCTATGCCGCCAGAAACGAGCAAAGCTGCTTTTCCTGCTGTGCCTGTAGGAAGCCCTCCAGCGCCTTTTAATTGGTCTGCCCGTGCGAATGCGTATTTGTCACGAACTTCTATCGTTATGGTAATATCAGGGTTATGGACGTCTACGGATAAATGCGGGTACTTAGAAGCTATCTTTCCGCCTAAAATTTTGGATATTTGAGGTGAAGTTAGGGGAAACTTTTTATCAGACCGCTTTGCTTCAACCTTAAATGTTTTAGCGGACTCTAATTTTTCTTTTAAGTATAAAGGCGTTTTATCTAATATATCGTCCATATCCTTGCTAAGCGCTGCCGCTCTAGCATATGCGGCGATACCAAAGACTTTAGAGATTAATTCTTCTGCCTTATTTAAGTCTATATTTTCACTTTGCGGCTCAATTACAAGGGTGGACTGAGATTTAGTATATGAAAAGTCCCCCAAAGAAAGAAGCCTGCTTTTTATAGTTTTTAAAAGAGCTGCTTCAAATGAGGAGCGATTAAGCCCCTTAAGTGCTATTTCTCCATATTTTATTAATATTATTTCTTTCACTGTTTCAAATCCTTTTTGCTAAACTACAAAGTTCTTCTGACAGTATGTCAACTTCTTTTATCGTGTTGTATCTTGAAAAGCTAATTCTTATAGCACTGTCTATTATATCATAACTAAGCCCCATTGAGATAAGTGTTTGACTTCTTTTTCCTTTTGTGCAAGCAGAGCCAGCAGAAACGCATATTCCCTTATCAGACAGATAGTTTACAATAGGCTCTGACTTTTTTGTTAGTACAGAAAGATTTACAATGTGGGGAATGGCATTTTCGGGTGAATTTACAACTATTTTGTCACAGCCGCCCAAATTGCTTAAAAGTTTATTTTTCAAAGATGTGATATAGGAATACGTTTCTTCTATATTGGGGGTATTTTGAGCGGCGGCGGCAAATCCCATTATTGACGGCATAGGCTCAGTGCCTGAAAAAATGCCGTTTTCCTGCCCTCCGCCTAATGTTTGGGGTTTTATTTTATTTTTATTTTTAATATAAAGCGCACCTGTTCCCTTAGGTCCGTGTATTTTATGGGAGCTTATACTAATAAGGTCTGCCTTTAGTGTTTTTGGTGTAAATCGAAGTTTGCCAAAAGCTTGAATACAGTCGCTATGTATTATAGCAGGAGCATTAGCTTTTTTAACGGCAGCGTGAATTTTTGAGACGGGCAAAATAGCACCTGTTTCGTTGTTTACACTCATCATACTAACTAATATAGTGTCACTCGTTATAGCGTTTGACAACTCGTTTTCGTTTATAGCGTTATATTTATCATATGATAGATATACAACATTTACACCAAAAAGCTCTTTAAGTTTTTTTATAGGCATTAGTACAGATGGGTGTTCAACTTCAGTTGTAACAATGGTGTTGCCCATTCTTTTAAGTCTTTCATATGTGCCGAAAATTGCTTCATTATTAGCAATTGTTCCAGATGAGGAAAAATAAAGGTTATCGGCAGAGCAGCCTAGTAAATCGGAAACGCTTTTTCTTGCATTTTCAAGCTCGTCATTTGCATTTATTCCTAAAAAGTGAAGTGATGACGGATTACCGTAACATTCCTCTATTGCCTTTCTAGTTGCGATTATAGAAGCTTGGCATGGTTTTGTAGTAGCGCTGTTGTCAAAATAAATAGCCAATACATTGCCTCCAAGTAAAATAACAAAGTTTATCAAGTAATTATACAATGTTTTCTGATTATTTGCAATCAAACATAAAGAAATAACACATAATTTTTTAACTTTTGGAGAATTTAATACTAAGAATAAATCAGGGGTTGTAATTTATGAAAAAAGATATGAGCAGACGATTAAGAATAAGAAGTGTAAGTTTTTTAACTTCTTTAATTATAGTACTTGCAATTTGGGGCGGAGTTAATTTCGCAAAAGTGAATAAATACGAAAGAAATCTAAACGCCGCACAACAAAGAGCGCTATCAAACCTTTCCACATATATGGATAGTATTAGCTCAAATTTGCAAAAAGGAATTTATGCCAACACTTCACCCATGCTTGCGAATATAGCGTCACAAGTATGGCTTGAAAGTACGGCGGCAAAAAATGCTTTAGCAGAACTGCCGGCACAGCACCAGGAGCTTGTGAACACATATAAGTTTTTGTCACAAGTGGGTGACTATACAATGTCACTTAATGAAAAAGTTTCTAAAGGGCAAAAAATCACATCTAAGGAAACAGAAAGCCTTTTTTCGATGATGGATGTAGCATCAAAACTTTCAGAGCAGGTGAGCTATCTTCTTGCAGAGGAACTTGCTGGAAACCTTAACTATTCCATAAAACAAAGTGCAGCAGAAACTAAAGAAATAGGAAAAAAGACAGAAGATGTAAAAATACAATTTAACGGTGTATTAGCAGACTCTGAAGAGCAGTTAGCAGATTTTCCAACACTTCTTTATGACGGACCTTTTGCTGATAATGTGATGAAGAAAGAGCCAGAGATGACTAAGGGTAAAGATGCTATAAGTATTGATAAGGCAAGACAAGTTGCCGCAGAATACCTTAATGTTGATATAAAAACCTTGTCACAAGGAGAACAAGAGAGCGGAAACCTTCCGTGTTATGTGTTTAATGGTCCTGAGTTTACTATAGCGATTACTAAACATGGTGGTTTTATGTGCTATTTTTTAGGCTGGGCATATGCAGGAGAGTCTGTAAAAAAGCCGTCAGAGGCAGTTGATATTGCAATTGACTTTTTGAAAAAACACGGAATAGAAAATATGACAGAAAGTTATTTTACTACAACAGATGGAATATGTACGGTGAATTTAGCATATGTTCAAAACGGGGTTATTTGTTACCCTGATTTAGTAAAAGTAAGCGTGGCGCTTGATACGGGAGATGTTGTATCTGTTGATGCACGAGGGTATATTATGAATCACAAAACGCATGAGATTATAGACTCGCCAAAATACTCTGTAACAGATGCTCAAAAATTTTTAAGTGAATATCTTACTATTAAAAATATCTCTAAAACAGTTATACCGACAGATTCAGGCGGAGAAAAATTTGCTTATGAATACTATTGTGTAGGAAAAAACAAGCAAGAATTGTTAGTTTATATTGACCCTGAGACAGGATTTGAGGAAAATATTCTCATACTGCTATATTCGGACAACGGAGTTCTTACAAAATGAATAAACAGAAAGTCTCGGGCAAAAATAAAGGCGGGAAAAGCTAAACTTTATAGTTTTGCTAATACCAGTTGAATTAAGAGGTGAGAAAATGAAAGTGCTGAAAATCACGGCGGCAATTGTTGTGCTTTGTGCTTTAGCTTTGCTTGGTGCTTGCAAAGGCACAACTCCAGATACCAAAACAAGAACGACAATTACGACAACATCCACGACCGTAACAACTACTACGGACACAATGCTTAACACCGAGGACGGGAATATAAGCGATACTTCAGATGATACGGACAACGGCTTAGTTGGGGATATTGTTACCGACATAAGCGACCTTGTAACCACGACAAATCGGTAACCAAAAAGAATAAGAGACCTTTTCGATTAAACGGAAAGGTCTCTTTTCAGATGTAAATTATTTTATGATAAGGGATGCAGATTCTTTATCAAGATATAACTCCCAGTTAGGATGGTTTTTTAATATTGTGGCTGGAACCTCTGCTGAAACAGCATTTTCAAGCGTTTCCTTTACTGCCTTTGCCTTAACTGCATACGGTACAACAGAAATAATTTTTTCTGACTGCATAATCTTATGTACGCTCATTGAGATTGCTTGTTTTGGAACATCTTCAAGCGATGAAAACCAGCCCTCACGAACTTGCTGATTTTTACATTCATCATCAAGGTCCACTATTATATAGCTTTCAGTTGTATCAAAATCGGCAGGCGGGTCATTAAAAGCAATGTGTGCATTTTCGCCTATGCCTATAATGCCAAGGTCAACATTTCGCTCACTAAGCTTTTCTGAAAGCTTAGGAATGCTGCTTACAGAGCCGTCAACAAAATAGGCATTCATAAGGTTTACCTTGCTGACAAAACGCTCTTTAAGGTATTTTCTAAAGCTTGCAATATGTGTTTCAGAAATTCCGATATACTCGTCAAGATGGAACATTTCAACCTTTGACCAGTCCACATTCTCCCTTACCAAACACTCAAACATTGGCAGCTGTGAAGCGCCCGTTGAAACAACTATTCTGGCATATCCATTTTCTTTAATTTTTTTATTAAGAAAATTTGCAATGCTTTTTGAGGCAGCCTTGCCAAGCTCTTTAGCAGTGTCACTTATTATTATTTTCATACTATACCTTCTTTGTTATCCAGAACTCGCAAAGCTGAAACCCTGCGATAGGCTCTGTCATCTCAAGCTCTAAAACACCGCTTGAAAGAACTTCTTTAGGAAGGACATAGGAGGCACTTTCAAACCCTTCAGAAAGCATCTCTTTGTCAAAGTTTTCGTCTCTTTCGCCGCCGTATGGCGCACCTTCATAAATTACTGTGTTATTAGCAACTATTTTATGGTGTTTTAGCGCTTCTACCTTGCTTTTGCTGTTATAAACTATTTTTAGAATATAATCAGTGTCTTTTGTAAAGCCGCCAATATTAGCTTTTAGCGAATGATGGTCATAAAGCTTTAGCATGCTCATGGGCACTGTGCCGTCATTAGATTTAGGTCTATCTCCTAAAAAGTTGATGTAAAACTCGCCCTCTTGCCGCAGCCCAAGAGCGTCAAACCCGTGAAGTGCTAAAGAGAAGTATGTTTCATCATCTTCAACCTTATCTCTATTAAGCAGCCTGTCAATAAAGTCATATTTTTCATTTTCGGGCAGCGTTTCGGCATATGCCAAGCGGTTTAGGTACCATAGTCTGTCCGTTATAGGTAAGTCTATAGTCTCAAGAGTTGCGCCTCTTTCGTAACTTTGTGCATGGTAGTTTTCACAGTCAAGCTGTATCCCAATTTGCTCAAAAAGAGCCGCAGCGATTGTATCAAGTCTACCTCTTTGTTCTTTGTAGCTGTTTGGCAGCTCTGTTTCAAGAACTGCTTTCGCCTTTGTTAAATTACGCTCTTTTAGGAAATAACGAGAGTCTTCAAGCAGAGAAAGCTCAAACAATCTTCTTGTTCTTACTAAATAGTCACAAATTGCTCTGAATAGGCAAAGGTTAAATCTCCAATTGTCGTTTAAGAATGGATAGTCATTTGATAAGGAGTTAAACAAATTAAAAGATAAATCAATAGTAGGATTTTCAGCAGGGTCACCTTGCCAGTTTTGTTCAAGCATAAAAATACCGTCAGCAATAGTTTCTGCTGGAGCGCCATAGAAAAAGAATCTTGAATAATCAATTAGTGATGTTCTAAGGTCTGTTTCCCCGAAAAAGTCCATATCGCCCCAAAGACACTTGTTTATATCGTCATGAACGCCCTCAGAGTAGCTAACGCCGCCTGTAACATACTTTCTAGTTTGCCTATGAAGTGTTCTAAACTCTACGGGACGTGGGTTTACACTTTCCCTGCCAAGGCAGCTGCCAAGTGCAAAATGCCAGTCATCAAGGAGATAGTGCACAGGGTATTCGCAGCGGACATTATGTGTAATATCAGGATAAAACCTAAGTGGGTATTTATTGGGCAGACGCCGCCTTAACTCGTGCAAAGGAAACGCATGGTTAGGACCCATTATTATGCCGTCAATTTCTTCAGGCAGCTTTTCAAGCTCTTCAATAAATGTGTATCCCCAATCTGGATATTCATGTGGCTTTTGAGCAGAGGGGTACATTTTGGCATTTGGGTGTATTTCTTTAAGGATTCTTGAAATTTTTATGCACCTGTCCACAAATACGTCTGCATAAAGTTTGCCTGGGTCACCGCCAGGAGGGAACACAACATCAAGCCGTGGAATCCTTTTAAAGAGTTTCTCCCGCCTTTCAAGTGCCTCTTCTTCCGTTTTGTTTGTGTTGTTAGGAAACCAAACAGAAACGTCCATGTCAACCTTATCAGCAAGAGCAGACGCCTCAATTAGCAGCTCTTCTTCATCATAGCGCATAAGCGGATTTTTATCAGAATAACCTTTTTCATAAGGAATATGCTCACACATATTACTGCCAAACGCCATAATGTCAAGGTAATAACGGAAAAACTGGTCTGGGTCCCAAGCATCATATGTATTTGGCGTATCTCTATAGCCCATTTGATGCCCTCTTATCTCTTTTTCAGGGATATATTTACCTTTAATATCTTTTATTAAAGTAATAGTGTTACCATCATATTCCGTCTTTCTTAAAAAATAAGAATAGCCGAAAATAAATCCACGGATACCGTATGCGTAAATTATAATACCGTTTTCGTTCTGCTCAATTTCAAAGCAGTCTTTATGTGGGAGTCTTTCGCTTTTACACGTTTTAAACGATATAAAAGGTCCCTTTTCATCTTCACCCACATTCGGAAGCACACCTGTTCTTTTCTCAATTTCTTCTGAGAAAAGTTTGGCAGCGTAAAGCTCCTGCTCTTTTTCTGCTACGATGCTAAGTCCTGTGAAATCAAAAGTCATTCATTTCGCTCCTAACCGTTAAATTTTAACTAATCTTATCATAAAGGCTATGTATTATCAAGCAAACAGTAAATAATGGTTGTATTTTATACTGGTTTTTGTTAAAATAGTTATGAAAAATTATAGTGAAAATAATTTTAACAGAAAAGGGGGAGTATTCTATGAATGTACTCGGTAAAGCAACTAATTTTATTGCAGGGCGGATATCCAAAAATGCTAAAAAGAGGTTTGAAAAGAATCCGCCGCAAGAATTAAAAAAAGCTGAATTTGATTATATGAGTGAGCCGAAATCAGATTATTTTACAGTGGGGTTTGGCAAAACGGTTATTATGCCGCCTGACATGAACGCACGGCAATTTTATGTAGCAGGTTATCGCGGTAATAACCCAGCAACAGGGGTATTAGATGAGTTAATGGTAAGGGCTGTTTATATTGACGATAATTCAGGCAGGGGCGGAGTTGTTTTCGTTTCTACTGATACAATAGGCTTGTTTAAGTATGACACAGACATTATTAAAGAGCTTTTGGCAGATTTTAAAGAGAAATCGGGTTGCCGTTCTATTGTAATTTGCAGCACTCATAACCATGCATCTATTGATACCATGGGGCTTTGGGGCCCTACAATAGGCAAAAAAATTCCTAAAAAGACTGGGAGGGACCCAGAGTTTTGTGAAATTGTGCGTGAGGGCGTGAAAAAAGCAGTAGAGATGGCGTTTGAAGATGGGCGTGAGGGTGACCTTTACTGGGGCAACAAAGATGTGCCAGACACTTGGCAAAGAGATTCCCGCTTGCCTATAGCTTACAGCACGCTTATGACAAGGCTGCGTTTTGTGCCAAAAGATGGCAGTCGTGAGGTTCATATATTAAACTTTGCCTCGCACTCTGAATCACTTTTAGGTAAGAACTCTAAAGTAAGTGCTGATTTTCCTGCCTATTTAGCAAAAAGAATATTTGAAAAATCGGGAGCGGAAACGGCATATTTTGTTGGCGCTATTGGCGGACTTATAAGCATGTACCCTATGGATGATGACAATGAAAAATCAACAGTAATAACGGGTGAGGCCCTCGCTGACGTTGCACTTTCTATTGAAAATGAAAAGAAGTTAGAGGCAAAAGTAAATTTTATAAAGCAAGAGTTTTATGTAGAGGCTGAAAATTATGTGCTTATAGCCGCTGCAAAAGTTGGAATTATACCAACACAGCCGCACGACATAGGCAAGGGCAAACTAAACCTTGGGCTTTTAACAGAGATGAGCTATTTTGAAATTGGCGACTTTAGAGCGCTTTTCCTACCAGGAGAAATATATCCAGAGCTTGTTTATGGCGGTTATTTATCAAAAGATGAATCGGCAGAGGGTAAAGGTCCAGAAGAGAATCCGCTGCCGCTTACAGAGATAGCAAAGGACAAGGATATGGTAATATTCGGTTTAGCAAATGACGAAATAGGCTATATTGTATCGCCTAATGACTTTATGCTGCACCCAGAGCTGCCGTATATAGACCAAGTGGTAGATAGACTTGATAGAAGACACTATGAAGAAACTAATTCACTCGGCCCTAATACAGCGCATGTGATAGCTGATACCTTTACAAAAATGTATAACAAGGTAAAAGCGGCTAAGGAGGCAAATTAGTTGAAGTCCGTTAAAACTATACTTTGGTTTACAAAGTTTGGTGGCTCTATTGCTGTTCTTCTGCCAAAGATATGGAAAGCTGGCAGGCTTAAAGCTACGGGTGATTATAAAATATATAAACCATACGTCGATAAAGTTGTTACAAAGTGGATGAACTCGCTCGTAGAGTTTGCAGGCGTAAACTTTATTGTTGAGGGAAAAGATAATATACCTGATGATGAAAATGTGCTTTTTGTAGCAAACCATCAAGGTTTATTTGACTTTCCTGCCGTTGTAACGTGCCTTAAAAAGCCATGTGCTTTTATCGTTAAGAAAGAGGCTGCCTCTTACCCTGTGGTTAACTACTGCATGGAGCTTATGGACTGCATATACATAGACAGAGACAATGCAAGAGAGGCACTAAAGTCTCTTAGCGCTGCAGCAGAGCTTATTAAAGATGGGCGCAATGTTTTAATCTTTCCAGAAGGGACTCGCTCTAAAACAGGTGAAATAGGTGAGTTCAAAAATGGTGTATATAAAATAATCGAAAAAGCAAAGTGCAAGGTTGTGCCTATTCTTATAGATGGAACACGGAATGCATATGAAGAAACAGGCAATATAAAACCTGCAAATGTTACGGTTAAAGTTCTTTTGCCTATAGAAACAAAAGATATGAATAGGAAAGAGATAAAAGGACTTTCGGGAGAGATTAGAAAGCTTATGGCAAAAGAATTAGAAAAGATACAAGCAAAAAGATAAAAAACAATACACCGCACATAAAAATTTAATCCCTTTGGACTGTAAATGCTGTCCAAAGGGATTTTTTTAGTTTTTATTTATTTTACTGGTACGAAAGTAAGCTTAAACTCAAGTTTTTCGGCGGCATTTACCTTGTATTTATCCAGAGTATCAGGTCCGCAGCTTGCAGAGCCTGTGCCTCGTGTAAAGCCATCTACTGTTATAAAGGTGGCGCCCTCGTTTATAATGTCTTCACGATGTTTTGCACCTATTAAAAGCTCTTGACTGTAGTTATGAACGTTAAAAGTAAAGCCTTTATCGGCATAAACTGCTATACCACAGCCTGTTTCATCTGTTAATTTGAGGTACCTTGTGTCGCAGTGGTTGCCGTTGTCTTGCGGTTTTATATAATCCTCGTGCATATCTTTTACGTTTGCGCTATAAAGCCCTATTGGTGCGTGGGACTTAATGTCAGAAAGGTTTTCGGCCACGCCTCTGCCAAGGTATTCTACTTTACAGAAGTTTTCAGGCATAGCAAAATAAATTCCGAACCGAGGTATGTCATAAAGTGCCTCATCGGCTTTTACGGACTCTGATAAAGCAGCTGTAAGCTCCAATACACCATTTGTACCTACTATATAGGTAAAGCTAATATCAAATAAGGGCATTTTATTGCCGTATGCGGTATAAAAACTTTCTACCTTTGTAAATCCGTTATCAGTATTTGTGCTAAGACCTGTAAGTTCATACTTTAGATTGTCAAGCCCAAACTTTTCTGTCCAAGCTTCTCTATTTACTGCATCATTGTCAAGCAAGGCTCTAAAAAGGTTTGGTGTTATTTCGCTGCTCTCTAAAATGAACTGTGTATCATTTTTAGTATAAGAGGATAAAAAGCCCGTTTTCTTATCAAAAAGCACACTGCCATTATCAAACGTTACTGTTATTGTGTTTTCGTTTGACGAAACATCACATTCGCCTTTTTTAGCTTTTTCATAGGATAGCGGCACAGAAATTAGCTCGATTTGCTCTACGGCTACGGTATGCTCGCCGTCAAGGTATGTAAAGTCTATATGGTATGTGTTAGAATCAGTTAAGCCATTAAAAGGAATTGTAACATCTTTTGAGTTTTCAGGCTCTATATCAAGTG
>DASRNG010000157.1:0-29251 GCA_035647555.1 Oscillospiraceae bacterium
TTGCAACTGTAATCTCATATATAGTAACTAGCATATGTGTACTGTTTTATTTCTTTTCTAAAAAAAGTTCGCTTAAAATTAAGGCAAACAACTTAAAACTTAATAAATCGACAACTTTACAGATTATAAAATTGGGAATTCCAACATTTACAATACAGATAACAAGCAGCATTCAGCATTTAATACTTAACCGCAGCTTGTCTCGCTATGGCGGTGAGCTGGCTTTAGCTGCAATTGGTATCATTATGAGTGTTACTACATTTTTAGTAATGCCTGCTATGGGTATAGGGCAAGGAGCACAGCCTATATTAGGCTTTAACAAGGGCGCTAAGGAATATAATCGGGTAAAAGACACATTGAAACTTTCAATCGTATCCGCCACAACGGTTATAGCTATCGGCTTTGTAATTTCAAAAATATGGCCCGCACAGATAGTTAGTATATTCAATAAGAATCCTCGGCTAATTGAAATGGGCGTACATGGCATGGGTATATTTTTTAAGTTTATTCCCTTAGTAGGTGTACAAATGTTGGGGTCTAACTATTTTCAAGCCGTTGGGAAAGCAAATAAGGCTACTATATTAGGATTGTCAAGGCAAATCTTTATATTTATACCGCTACTGATAATCCTCCCTTATTATTGGGGATTAGAGGGCGTTTGGTGGTCTGCTCCCCTATCAGATATAGGAGCATTTATTTTTACAGGTGTGTGGCTATTGTTTGAATTGAAAGAGCTTAATAAAATGAAATATAAAGAGGAAACCGCATATAATTTACAATCAAATAGTAAATCAGCAGATTCTCATAAATAAGATAAAATAAAAATCCCGAAAGCG
The DNA here is from genome assembly GCA_035647555.1 of Oscillospiraceae bacterium. Taxonomy (GTDB): domain Bacteria; phylum Bacillota; class Clostridia; order Oscillospirales; family Acutalibacteraceae; genus DTU089. The sequence continues at coordinate 837 of DASRNG010000157.1, forward strand.
TTAGCTTTCGGGTAATTTTGTTTGATACTATTATCTTTTTGAGAACTGTGGTGCGCGGCGAGCGCCTTTGAGACCGTACTTTTTTCTTTCTTTCATTCGAGGGTCCCTTGTTAAAAATCCTGCCTTTTTAAGGGTCCCGCGCATGTTCTCGTCACATTGTAAAAGTGCGCGTGAAAGACCATGGCGGATTGCACCCGCTTGACCTGTAACGCCGCCACCTGATACACGGCAGATAATGTCAAATTTGTCCAGCGTTTCTGTAAGAGTGAGCGGTTGGCGGACAATAAGTTTCAGTGTTTCAAGTCCAAAATAATCGTCAATATCTCTATCGTTTATAGTAATGCTACCTGTTCCAGGGTAAACACGAACACGTGCTACAGACTTCTTTCTTCTACCTGTTCCATAAAAATATGGTTTGCTGTCATACATAATTTTGTCCTCCTTCCGTTAAAATTCCCTTGCTACGGGGTTTTGTGCTTGCTGTTTATGCTCTGCGCCTTTGTATACACGAAGCCTTGTTAATGCTTTGCGGCCTATAACAGTATCAGGAATCATACCTTTAACTGCTTTTTCAACTGCAAATTCGGGTTTTTGCTTCATGAGAGTGCCGTATTTCACAGCTTTGAGATTTCCTATATATCCTGTGTGACGATAATAAGTTTTTTGCTCAAGCTTTTTGCCTGTAAGAACAATCTTTTCTGCATTGATAATGACAACACAATCACCACAATCTGCATGTGGGGCAAATGTGGGCTTATGCTTGCCTCTTAAAAGCACAGCAGCTTCAACGGCAACTTCACCAAGTGTTCTGCCAGCAGCGTCAAGCAGGTGCCAGTCACGTGTAATTTCGCTTGCTTTAGGCATATAAGTTGACATATACTTTCCATTCCTTTCAAAAAATTGACATAAGTAGATTAAATTAGTTTCCCAATTGCTACGATATATTATCACATTGACAGACGTGTGTCAACACATTTTTTCAATAAATTTAATATAGCTCACACAATCTTCCGTTTTCTCCGTTTTCCTTTAGTTTTTACGCTAAAACCTCTGTTGTCATTTTTTAAATTGGGTATAAGGATTTTTCTGCCTATGCGAGCCTAATTTTCTTTTCTTTTCAGATTTCTTTTTACCCAAAATATAAACCGCTATTGAAAATATCACAATGCCTGTTGCAAAAATAATAAGAACAGTATAAAACGGCTTTGAAGTAAAAAGGCTTTTAACTATAGATACTGCCGTCTTTTTGCCGCTTCTTTCTATATCATTTAGCGCAACAAGGTTTACTGTGGCTATTACTGTATTAGAGTAGTAAATGTTTGCTTTTGCAACTACTTCACCCTTTTTAACGGGAGCTGATATGCTGCTTGGCTTTGTCTGCTTATCTGTTACTATAGATAAGCCTTCAAGCTTTGCGCTTAAAGGAACGAGGGCGGTAACTTCCTTTTCAGGTATTAGGGCAACGTGGCTGCTGTCTTTACCGTTTCTAACTTCTATTTCATCTATTATACGAGTACTGTCTGCAACTACTTTAAGGCGCATATTGTCAAATACCCAGCCGTACATTTCTTTGCTTGCGGCATAACAAGTGTTCTTTCTTTCTGTGCTTTTACCTATGGCTTTATAAGCGCCTTTCATTGCAATACATATATAAGTGTAGCCATCTTTTTGAGCAAACGAAGCAAAACTTTCTCCCGAAAGTTCTGTACTGCCTGTAATGCCACCGCACATATATTTATAGTAGTATTCTGAATACTTATTAATCACAGGATTGCGGTTATAGACTACTCTTGCACTGCTTTTGTTTGTGGCAGGAACTTTATAATCATAAACTGAAACAATCTCTCTAAATAAAGGAATTTTAATTGCATGCTTTAGTATTAAATACATATCATATGCTGTCGTCCTTTGCTCTGAATTGTCAAGCCCATGAGCATTTGTAAAGTTTGTGTTTTCACACCCTACCGCATTTGCAAAGTCATTCATTAAATTTATAAATGTAGGAATATCTTTCGCTACATACTCCGCAATTACATTTGCAGCATCATTCGCACCCGTAAGTAAAAGAACGTAAATCAGGTCCCTCATTTTTATTTTTTCGCCCTCAACTAATCCTGCTATGGAACTTCCCGTTCCATATAAAAGCTCTACGGCATTTTTTGAAACTGTAACTTGTGTATCTATGTTTTCACAAAATTCAATTGCTAAAACTGCTGTGGCAATTTTAACAAGTGATGCAGGCGCCGCAGTTTCTTTTGCGTTTTTACTGAAAACAGCAACATCTGTATCTGTATTGGCAAGAAAAAATATGTCAGGAGCATAACTTACAAGCTCTGAATTATATGCCGCATATGACAAAATTGTTAGATTTGATACAAAAATTACGGCAGAACATAAAAAAATTAGCACTTTTCTCATAGACAAAGGCACCCCAAATGGTATATAATAAATAGTAATATAATTATATGTATATTATAGCACTAATTTTAGTAAAAATAAACATTTTGTTAAATTAAAATACGGAAGTGATTTACTTTGGTTTATGTTACGGGCGATACGCACGGCTCTCCCGAGAGACTTTCAAAAAGTGAACTAAAAATGTTAAAAGAAGGAGACACCTTAATTATATGCGGTGATTTTGGGTTCGTTTGGGACGATAGCAAAAAAGAACAAAAGATTTTGCACTCTTTATCAAAACGTAAATATAATATTTGTTTTATAGACGGAACGCATGAAAACTTTACTTTACTTGACAAATACCCCGTAAAAACTTGGAACGGCGGACTTGTTCACGAAATAAAGCCAAACATTATGCACCTTATGCGTGGCGAGCTTTTTAATATTGATGATTTAACTGTTTTTACAATGGGCGGGGGTGAAAGCCCTGATTTAGACGTAAGATTTGAAACGGCATCTTGGGATAAGGGCGAAATACCAACGCAGGCGGATTTACTTCGAGGCGCACAAAATCTTGATGAGGTGGACTGCCATGTGGACATTATTATAACACATGAACCCCCTTCAAAAATTAAAGGATTTTTAAAACTTGCTGAAACAGACCAAATAAGAGTGACCGCTCTAAATGCTTATTTTGATGAGCTTTCTGCAACATGCACTTTTAAGCGCTGGTTTTTCGGCAGTTTACATATGGATAAATTTATATCCAACACTCACATTGGACTATTTAAGAACATAATAAATGCCCATACGGGCGAAAAATGTTAAATCAATATTAAAGTTTAGTATCGCATTAAAACATTAAAGCACAAAATAATTTATAAGGAGGATATTAATGTTTTCTTCTCAAATAGGAGAGCTGACTTGGGAGATTATTATTCTTCGGCTTTTCCTCGCCCTTATATCGGGCATGCTAATTGGACTTGAACGTAAGTTCAGGAATCACCCAGCTGGAATGAAAACACACGCTATTGTATGCATTGGTGCCGCTCTTGCCTCACTTCTTGCAATAGAATTGTTTAATACACTTTATGATACCGGTGTTGAAGGCGGCTTAAAAATGGATATGGCAAGGATAGCAGCCGGTGTGCTAACAGGCATAGGTTTTGTTGGTGCAGGTGCTATAATGAAGTCAAGCGACGGGCTTTTTGTAACAGGGCTTACAACAGCTGCAACGCTTTGGGTAACCGCATGCCTTGGGCTTACTATTGGAATGGGATTTTTGAAAATAAGCCTTGTGGCTCTTGTTGCTATCTTTATAGCAAATGTTCCACTGCGCCGGCTTGAGCTTAGAATGAACTTTAATGCAAACAGCATAAGAAGTATATATGTTACAACAAGTGAAAAACGCCTAACAATGGACTTTGTAAAAGAGTTATTAAAAGAGAAAGAAGTAACAGTAGAAAACTTTGAGTTAGTTAAAGCTGAATATATAGCTGGCAGCGAGGAAAATATTTTCTCTTTAAAGTATACCGTAAAGCTAAATAATCATGTTAATTTTGAATCGCTCCTACAAGAAATATCGCTTGATGAAAACTCTTTGCAGGTTATGGAAACAGTATCTATGTAATCCTACTTTATTTATAGCACCTTATACATATCAGAAGCTTCGTCTTTCTTTGCGTGTTCATTTATCGAAAGCACTTCATATTTTGTAAGCCTTTCGCCTATTTGCACTTCAATTATATCGCCAATTTTTACATTATAAGAAGACTTCGCTACAAGCCCATTAACCGAAACACGCTTTGCGCTGCACACTTCATTGGCTACCGTTCTTCGTTTTATTATTCTTGATACCTTTAAAAATTTGTCTAACCTCATAATCTCTCCTAAAAATGCGCCCCGAAAAGCCAAAGCCTTTCGGGGTAAATTTTTCGCTTATTTTACAGCGTCTTTTAAAGCCTTGCCTGCTTTGAATGCAGGAACTTTTGTTGCTGGAATTTGAATTTTCTCTCTTGTGCGGGGGTTTATGCCTTCTTTTGCTGCACGCTCACGAACTGAAAATGTACCAAATCCTACAAGCTGAACCTTATCGCCGCTTTTAAGAGCCTCTGTAATGCTGTCTATTACTGCTGTAACAGCTACATCTGCATCTTTCTTTGAAAAACCTGCTTTTGCAACTTCATTTACAAGATCTGTCTTATTCATCTTTTTTCCTCCATTTTAGTTTTTATCCTAAAGGGTTTGCAAGCAAATCCTTATTGTGGACTTCTTTAACTTCCTCCCAAAGCTCGTCTATATCTTTGGGGCTCATCTCTTTTAGGCTTTTCCCGCTTTCGTTTGCTAAGCCCTCAAGCAATGTAAATCTCTTTACAAATTTATCTGTTGATTTTGAAAGTGCCGTTTCCGCATCCATTTTGCAAAACCTTGCCACGTTTACAACGGAAAATAGAAGGTCACCAAGCTCATCACTTATCTTTTTGGCATCTTCTTCTAATAAAGCGTGTTTTAACTCACTCGTCTCTTCAGCCACCTTATCAAAAGCACCCTCTATATTCTCCCAGTCAAAGCCAGCTTTTTTAGCTTTTTCTTGTACCTTTTGACTTTTCATGAGTGCGGGATAAACTTTTGGGATTTTCTCCATAGATTCGCTTTGACTTTTTATCCCTTTAGTTTTAAATTTTATCTCATCCCAGTTAGAAAGAACCTCTGCACTGTCTTTAGCCTTGACATTTTTAAATATGTGCGGGTGGCGGACAATAAGCTTTTTACAAATCCCATCTGCAACATCTGAAAATGTAAAAACGCCTTTCTCATCTTCTATTTGGGAGTGAAATACAATTTGTAAAAGCACATCTCCAAGTTCTTCTTTAAGGAGAACTGGGTCCTCACTGTCAATAGCTTCAAGTGCTTCATACGTTTCTTCAAGAAAATTATGCCTTATTGATTTATGAGTTTGCTCTTTATCCCATGGGCAGCCCTTTTCAGAGCGCAGCATCTTCATAATCAAAAGCAGGTCTTCTATAGTGTATTTGTTTTTATTAAAGTCAAAAGCGTTTTTCATAATTCATCTTCCTTGGCATATTTTAACCTAATAATCTAAACTTTTCAAGTACTTTAGCAATATTTTCTCCTTTTGGTAGTATTAAAATGTCATCTTTTTCAAGAATTCTCATTAAAAGTACGCAAATCAGGTAAATTACAGCGGCAACGCCTATAGAAAGCACACACGCAAGCGATGCACCATTTAGCCTTGAATTTGCATCTCCGAACACTAAAACTCTCTCTAAAAAGCCATAAGAAGCATATGCTGCTGCACCAGAGGCAATAGAGGCTAATAACGGTTTTATAAATACAGAACTGTATTTTATTTTTATTCCTGTGTTTTTCATAAGCACGAAAAGGTTAATAACTGTATTCATTACATAAAATATCGCCGTTCCAATAAGTGCCCCATAAATATTAAGTTTTGGGATAGGAATAAAAATAAAGTTGCAAACTATCTTAACTACACATGAAGCAGCCATAACCTTTGCAGGAACAGATGCTTTGCCAATGGCTTGAAGCATATTTGTAGTTGGTGCAGAGAGTGTGAGAAAAATCATCATCAAACCATAGCTTGCAAGCACATTTGCCGTAATTGGTATAGATGATGCCGAATTTGTACCCCTATACATAAGCCCTAATATTGGTTCAGAGAGCACAAGAAAACCCATACCCGCTGGAAAAGCAATAAGAGAGACAATTCTTATTACCGTTGACACGGCATTTTGCACACCAAGCGTATTCTTTTTTGCCCAAGCTGCGGACATTATTGGTATAGCGCTTATGCCAAGTGTCATTGTTATAGTTGGTATGAGGTTTCTAAAGTCCATAGCCGTATCAAACGCACCGTACAAATAGCTCTTTATATTTTCATCAAGAACTCCGCCCATCATAAGACTTTTTCCGTACATACCTTTAATTACCGAAAGGTGATTACCTACAACTCCATTTAGTATGTTTTGAACCATCCATGCATCAATAAGGTTTGTAATATTTAATACAAGTGCGCTCACAGCAGAGGGAAATGCAATGGCAAAAAGCTCTTTTGCTATATATTTGTTGCCTAATGGTTTTGGCGAGTTTATAAGCATTTGCTCTGTTATTCCATCACCTTTTAGCCTGTGGCGCAAAGCTGCATAAATCATAGATATAACGGTGCCAAGTGTAACGCCGAGTATTGCCGCAGCTGCTGCATACGGATAAATTATAGATGCCGCCTGTGCATTGCTTTCTGCCTTAACACCGAAAACAACTCCGCTTTGTGCATATTGCATTAAGCCTGTGCGCTCTACTAAAACGGCTAACGAAAGACCAAACACTAACTTGCCCGCCGCCTCAAGCACCTCTGTAACTGCTGTTGGAACCATATTGTTAAGCCCTGCATAGTAACCTCTATATGTAGACACTACACAACAAAACAAAATTGATGGCGCTATCATTATAAGTGAAATTAGTGTTTTTGGAGAATTTATTGATAACGCCCAGTCCATACTCGTATAAGGATAAGAGATTAGCAGTAAAAATACTGTGCCCAAAACACCTAGTAGAAAATAAGCAGGAAGCGTTACCCTAAACACCTGCTTTACATCACGGTAGCGCCCTAAAGCATAGTTTTTAGATACGAGCCGTGAAACTGCAACGGGCAGCCCTGCCATTGATATAGCATAAATTGGTGTATAAATATTATAAGCAGAGGCAAAATACCCTCTACCCTCTGCCCCTATTATACCTGTAAGCGGAATTTTATAGATTGCCCCTATTATTTTTACAAGAGTTGTAGCAATAACGAGCACTACCGCACCATTTAGTAATGATTGCTTTCTTTCTGCTGCCAAACCAATGCCTCCTTATTCGTTTCCTAAAAACTCTCTTAAAAGAGAGTCTTTCGGCACGAGTGACGTATCCATTATGGGGAACTTATTTAAGCCGCGAATGAGTCTTTTAGCGTCCTTGTAGTGTATCGAATCTTTTTCAATTTGCTTTAATAATGGTAGCGCCCTCTCTTTAAATACACACGTTTCATACAGATGAATGGTGTTAATCCTAACGTCAGCGTTATTTCTAAAGGGAAACAGATATTTATCCTCACCAAGGCAAACAGAGTCCCACAGCCTGTATGTGTTTTCGGGCGAGCTGCCTCTATAACGATAATCACGTATAAGCCGCCTTACAAACCTCATATTACGCTTATTAAGCACTATATTATTTCTCTCGTCATAAATCCTGCTTGAAACATTTATATATATCTTAAAAAGTCTGTCCTGAGGCAAGTTGTCAGTAATAATAGGGTTAAGTGCATGAAGCCCCTCGACTATAATTATATCCTGCTCTGATACTTTTAGCTCTCTAAGCTCTGCTCTTCTTTCCCCTGTGATAAAGTCATACTTTGGCATCATTGCCGCTCCCTTTGTAACGAGCGTTGATAAAGTGCTTGTTAAAAACGGCAAATCTAACGCATTTACTGATTCAAAATCATAAGACCCGTCACTAAAACGTGGTGAATCAACACGGTTTTTGTAAAAATCGTCAAGAGAAATAGTAAAACTTTTATGCCCCTTTGCCTCAATCTCAGCTTTAAGCCTTTTTGCCGTTGTGGTTTTCCCGGCAGAGGAGGGGCCTGCAAGCATAATAATTTCGCTTACCTTTGTTTCGTTAATTTTTTTAGCCACTGAATTTAATATAGCTTTGTATCTGCCCTCAGATAAATCCCGAAATTCGTTTGGGCTGCTTTTCGCCATTTCTGTTATATATTCAAGCGTGTTGTTTATATTTGCCATTAACTATCTCCTTTATATACGATATGTTTCGTAAAACTGTGATATTCTATTCTTACGCTCAAGTGTTTCTCCAAAGCGTGAAATATATTCATATGGGTACTTAAAATTGTAAACTCTTTCAATATATGCGCCATGCGGGTCTTTAAGCTTTGTTACCGCTTTGCCGCCTACGGCAAGCACACTATGAATTTCCTCCATCATAAATATATTATAAAGGCACTCCATATCACTTTTAGAATAGCCTACATTTTCAAAATTACCCGCCGATTTGCTTTGCCTATACATATAATATGGTTTATAACCTGCATTTCGTAAAAGCGTTTGTGACGTTTCAACCATTCTTTCGGCTGTTTTTACAGTATGCGCTATTTCAGATTGATTTGCTGAAAAATCAGACGAGCGTTTTTTAGCAAACGTATGAACTGTAATGTTCTCAAACCCCATTTCGATTGCCTTTTTCACGCTGTCTTCAAAGCTTTGCGGCGTATCTTTTGGAAGTGCCGCTATAAGGTCTGCATTTATATTGTTAAAGCCCATTTCTCTTGCTAGGTTATACGCTTGTATAGTCTGCCCGCTTGTGTGGTGCCTGCCTATTTCCGTTAGCACTTCGTCATTAAACGTCTGTGGATTTATGCTTATTCTTGATACACCGTGCTTTTTAAGAACTGAAAGCTTTTCTTTGCACACTGTGTCAGGCCGCCCAGCTTCTACTGTATATTCCCTTACGCTGTCTAAGTCACAGCTTTCCTCAATTGCTATAAAAATCTTTTCTAAAGATTCTGCATCAAGCGCCGTTGGCGTTCCGCCGCCCCAATATACGCTTAAAAGCTTTAAGTCAAGCTCTTTTATTAGCCTACCTGTGTGCCTTATTTCTTCACACATTAGGTCAACATAAAGGGGTATTTTTTTCTTTAATGAGGGTGACGCTACAGAATGTGACACAAAAGAGCAGTATGAGCATCTTGACGGGCAAAAAGGGATAGATATATAAAGGCTTATTGAATTTGGCTTTGAAATTTTTGTAATATGGCGCTGTGACTTTGCAACCTCTAAAGCAAGCTGCGTTTTCTCCTTTGTTACATACAGCTTTTCCATAAAATAATCAGCGGCTTTTCTCTTTCCATACTCATTAATTAAACTGCTCATTAATTTACTTGGTCTAACTCCCGTTAAAATCCCCCACTTTGGGCGGTAGTTAAAATGGTTACTTAGCAGCTCAAAAAGCAGCCCCGATAGCTTTAGCTCTGCCTTATCGTCACTTTCGTTTTCTAAAAGAGGCGCACTTTTTTCTAAAGGACTACAATCAAAATCAGCCTTTACATATACTGTGCTAAAGGCTCTGTCATACTTTGCTGCTATATAAGGTGCTTCAGGCGGGCTTTTAAGGTCTTTATACACCCTTATTTTTTCATCTGGAAGAAAAAGTCTTACTATATTTTCAAGTTCATAATGAAAATTATTATCAATGCAGTATATATTCATCTTTTATGAAAATCTCTGTGTCTTAAAAATCTGTTTCTTTTTCTTTCACTGCCTATTGTTGTTCCCTTGTTATGACCGGGGTAAACTACGAATGAATCGTCAAGTAGCATTAGCTTATCTATAGAGCTGCTTAGCTGCTCATAATCCCCGCCGTCAAGGTCTGTTCTGCCGACGGTGAGGTAAAATAGGGTGTCCCCTGTTATCACAAACTCATCATCTTCTGAAATAAAGCAAACGCTACCCTTTGAATGCCCAGGAGTTTCTAAAACTTTAAGGGTGGACTCCCCTATTTTTATAAGGTCGTTGTCTTTTAATATAACATCTGCTTTAATCTCTTCAAAAACATCGGCATATTTCTCGCCTAAAAGGTTGTGCTCCACACTTTTAAGGCATATTTTATCAGGGCTGCTAATTGCCGTTAAAGCGTTTGGAAAATGCTCTTTAAGGAGATTAGTGCCAAGTATATGGTCAAAATGGCCGTGTGTTAAAAGAATATACTTTAGATTTTTAACCCCGGATTTATTAATAAGCGATAAAAGCTCATTATTAAACCCGCCTGGGTCAACCACAGCACCCTCTCCTGTCTCTTTATCGCACAAAATGTAACAATTTGCCTGATATTCTCCAAGCTCTATACAATTTACCATCATAATTATTTACTCCAAATATCTGTATCATATATTATTGTAACAGGGCCGTCATTAGTTAGCGAAACTTTCATATCGGCACCAAAGACGCCCTTTTCTACTGTTTTTATTCCATTTTCATAAAGCTGAGCACAAAAAAACTCATATAGCTCTTCTGCCTTTTCAGGTGGTGCAGACGGCGTAAAAGAGGGGCGATTGCCTTTTTTTACGTCAGCGCATAAAGTAAACTGTGATACAGCAAGCACACCGCCGTTTACATCAGCTAAGGCAAGGTTCATTTTACCATTTTCATCTTCAAACACTCTAAGTGCCGAAATCTTTTTTGAAAGTAATACGGCATCTTCTTTTGTGTCTTCCCCCATTACTCCAAGTAAAACAAGAAAACCTTTTTCAATTTCGCCAACTGTTTTTCCGCCCACTTCTACCTTGGCAAAAGTAACTCTTTGAACTACTGCTTTCATTTATTTTTTACCGCCGCTGTCTTTATCAGGGTCTACAAACTTATAGTCCACCTCTTTAGCATTTGCGCTCTCGCCTGGGTGCTCTGGAACTATAATAGACAGCGCTATATACAGCGCAATTCCCATGAAAAAAGCAGTGAAAAATGTGCCTATTACAACAAGAACTCTAATTATTGTTGGGTCAATGCCCAAAAACTCGCCAAGCCCTCCGCAAAGCCCTGAAAGCTTTTTATCCTCTTTAGAGCGGTACAATTTTTTATCCATTAAAATCTCTCCTTTTTATGATTTAAATCTTTCTATATAAATAACACCATCAATCTTTTCAAGCCTTTGTGTTACACTCGTTAGATGCTCAACACTGCTGACCGTTATTGTTATATAAATGTTTACGGTGCTATCTTTATTCTCACGTGTGTTTACAGAATTTATAAAAACTCTCATACTTGCTAAAAGCCCTGATATATCTGCCATTAAAGCCACTCTTGAAATGCAAAGTATGGAAAGTGACGCCCTAAAGGACTCCTTAATAGTTTTATCCCAATAAGCTTTAACCCACCTTTCAGGCTCTTGGCTTTTGTCAATGTCTGAAGGTACATTAGTACAGTCTATTTTGTGTATTGAAACACCGTGACCACGTGTTATAAAGCCTATTATATTGTCCCCCGGAATAGGGTTGCAGCAGCGTGACAGCTTTACAAGACAATTGTCAATACCCTCTACAATAACACCCTCGCTCGTAGTGCGGGACTTGCTTTCACTAACTTCAATTGTGTCTACTGGTGTCTCCTCAACTACTGTGCGGTTATACTCCTCTTTTAAGAACGGCATAATGCGTGTTAGCGGAATACCGCCGTAACCAACAGCGGCAAAAAAGTCCTCAATATCGTTGCACTTTTGCCGTTTTACAAGTTTGTCTAAAAGCTTTGCTAAATGCTCGTCTTCAAAGCGAATTTTATTCTTTTTAAGCTCTCTTTCAAGTTGTTTTTCGCCCTCTATTATATTTTCGTCACGCTTTTCCTTTTTGAACCAGTTGCGGATTTTGCTGCGCGCTTCACTTGTTTTCACAATATTAAGCCAATCCCTGCTAGGACCTTTGCCCTGCTGTGACGAGGTAAGCACCTCTACAATTTCGCCTGACTCCACCTCATAATCTATCGGTACAATTCTGCCATTTACCTTTGCGCCAACCATTTTGTTGCCAACAGCAGAGTGTATGGCATATGCAAAATCTATAACAGTAGCACCTGACGGCAGGTTTACAACGTCACCTTGGGGTGTAAATACAAATACTTCATCTGGAACTAAATCACTCTTAATTGTCCTTAGTATATCTTCAACATCGTAAACGTTTTTTTGAGAGTCAAGAAGCTGCCTTATCCATTTTAATCTTTCATCAAACTTTGCAGTACCTGACAGCCCAAGCTTATATTTCCAGTGCGCCGCTATACCATACTCTGCTGTAATATGCATTTCTTTTGTTCGTATTTGCACTTCAAAGGGTATGCCCTCTTTGCCTATAACGGTAGTGTGCAGCGACTGATACATATTAGGCTTTGGAGTAGAAATAAAATCCTTAAACCTGCCTGGTATGGGTCTGTACATATCGTGAATAACACCAAGGCAGTCATAACATTCTATTACATTATCAACTATAATTCTTACTGCATATATATCATAAATTTCATCAAAGTCACGGCTTTGCATATACATCTTTCTATAAATTCCGTGAACACTTTTTATTCGCCCGTCAATCTGGGCGCCCTCTACCTCATGCGTAACTCTTTCTAATATAGCCTGTTTGGTCTTTTCAAGAAAATCTTTATGCGCATGGCTTTGTATTTCTAGCGCATCTCCAATTTCTTTATACGCCACAGGGTCAAGGTAACTAATAGCCCTGTCCTCTAACTCCTCTTTCATAGCCCGTATACCGAGCCTGTGAGCTATTGGCGCATAAATTTCAAGAGTTTCACGTGCCTTGTCCCGCCTTTTTTGCTCCTTTACATAGTCAAGCGTTCTTATATTATGCAGCCTGTCTGCCAATTTTACAATTATAACTCTAATGTCTTTCGACATGGCAAGCAGCATTTTCCGCAAGTTTTCTGCCTGCTGCTCCTGCTCTGTATGAAGCGGGATTTTTTCAAGCTTTGTAACACCGTCTACAAGTGCTGCTATTTCATTTCCAAAAAGAGATGTAACCTCTTTAAGCGAAATTGAGGTATCCTCAACAGTGTCATGTAAAAGTGCAGCAATAACGGACTGAGAGTCCATGCCAAAATTCAGCAAAATAAATGCAACAGCAAGAGGATGAATAATATAAGGCTCTCCCGAACTGCGTTTTTGCCCAGCATGTGCTGCCTTTGCAGTTTTAAAAGCTTTTTTTATTTCCTCTATTTCTTCCTTTTGAAATTGCTCTTTAACAGATTTAATAAAATCTGAATAAAGCTCCTGTACGCCACTCACTGCAAAGCCTCCCTCCTGCCTAGCGATAACAAAATTTGAGAATTGTTAAGGTCTGCCCTAACTCCGATTGTAGGTGAAATTTTCATATTGTCTTGTGTATATTCTATAAGCGACATTTCATAAAAAACATCAAGTGCAACCTTTATTGCCGCTATTTTATTAGTTTCAAGAGAAAGCCGTTTGCAAAGCATTTCTGCATTTGCAAAGCAGGTTCCTTTCTCTCTTATATAGCGATATAACTTCTCTTGAAGTGTTCTTTCGGGGCGAAGTTTTTCAGCCTCTTTTAATGTTAAAGTTTCCCCTCTTTTAAACTTCTCATATAAATACTTACAGTTTAATACCTCGTCATCATCTGCTCCTGCAAATCTTATGTTTTTTACATGAACACTTAGCTTAGTCTCGCCCATATACTCATTTTTATCAAGTCTTACAGCCAAATCAACATAATCACCAGAGTCATAAATAAACTCTGTAACTGGCATTGAAAAGTACATGGCAGTCATATTTGAGTTTCCTCTTTTTAAATTCAGTTTTAAGTGCCTGTCGTTTCCTACAGATTGAATACTTGAAATTTGCATATTATACAGCCCAAAAAGCGGCTGGCTGTTATCTGCTCCGCAAGGCTCAAGCACGGTCAATGCCTTTAATAAATCAAGGCTTAGTGTTGCTGGATTTAGCTTGCAGTCTATTTTCAAGGTTGGAAAAACGGGTTCTATCTGTTCTGCATATTCGTTAATTTTCTTTCTAAATATCTCAATATTCTCTGCTGGCAGGGACATTCCAGCCGCAAGTGTATGCCCTCCAAACTTGTCAAGCACATCTTTTACATTAAAGAGCGCATCATACAATGAAAAGCCAGAAATACTTCTGCCCGACCCTTTGGCAGAGCCGTTATCTTTTGATATTATAATGGTGGGTTTGCCAAACAGATTGCAAATTCTTGATGCTACAATGCCGATTACTCCTTGGTGCCAATTTTCGCCACAGGCAACAATAACACGGCTATATTTTATAGATGGCTCGTTTGCAAGCTGCTCTAATACTGCCGTTTGTATTTCTTTTTCCTCTTTTTTGCGCAAGTCATTAGCACTGCATATTTCTTCACTCAAAGATTCTGCCTTAGATTTTGAATTTGTAACAAGAAGCTCTAAAGCCCTTTTCGCAGAGCCCATTCTGCCTGCGGCATTAAGTCTTGGTGCAAGTATAAATGCCGCCGAAGTTGAATTTATCCACCTTCCTGCTGCCGCCATTTCTTTAAGGGCGGAAAGTCCCACACTTTTGCCCGAGTTTATGCTCTCTATTCCACGTCTTACAAGAATTCTGTTTTCACCTTTTAGCGGTACAACATCTGCTATTGTGCCAAGCGCAATTATATCAGCATAGTCTGAAAGAATTTTTTCGTCATCCCCGTCTTCCAGCGCACTAGCAAGCTTAAATGCTATGCCAACGCCTGCCCACTGTTTAAATTCTCCGTCATAATCTTCTCTATAAGGGTCTACTACTGCAAGCGCTTTAGGTAGGCTTTCGCCTGGTCTGTGGTGGTCTGTAATAACCATTTCAATCCCAAGGTCTTTTGCAAGCTGCACTTCTTTAATAGCGCTAATGCCATTGTCAACCGTTATTATAAGCTCTGTTCCATTTTCTTTAAGAGTAAAAATAGCTTCTTCGTTAAGCCCATACCCCTCAAGCGACCTATCGGGTATGTAAAAGTCTACATTTGCACCTTTTGATTTAAGGTACATATATAAAAGTGCCGTGGCTGTTACACCGTCTGCATCATAGTCACCAAAAATTGTTATGAGCTTACCACTGTTTATTGCCTCTTTTATTGCAAAAACAGCCTTTTCCATGTCAGGCAAGGTGTAAGGGTCTGAAATTTCTCCATCATATAAAAATGAATCCACTTCATACTCATCTGTATATCCTCTCAGGCAAAGGATATAGGCAGCAAAAGGCTCTATGCCGCAGCTTTCCGCTATTGATGCAGCAACGTCCTTATCACAACTTGATACTTTCCACTTCTTTCTGCCCACACAATCACTCTATTCAATAAAATTACTACTAATTATATCACTGTATATGATTTTATGCAATAGTCGGCAATTCGCCCGCTTCATGTATTTCGCTTTTAATATTATAAGCTTTCTATAAACTCTTGACTTGTTTGTAAATACAAGATATTATTTTATTAATGTACCTATTTACAATCTTTCAAAAGGTCATTCATATTAAAATGATTGGAGAATTTTTATGCAGCATAATGTACGGGAAACTCCTGGCGACACGTCATGGTTTGTTCATGACAGATTTGGAATGTTTATTCATTGGGGTATTTATGCTCTACCTGCCCGCCATGAATGGGTGAAGAGTGTCGAAAAAACCCCTGAAGATGTTTATCAAAGGTATTTTGACCATTTTAACCCTGATATGTATGAGCCTAAAAAATGGGCAGAGTTTGCAAAAAATGCGGGAATGAAATATGTAGTGCTAACATCTAAGCACCATGATGGCTTTTGCCTTTTTGACTCAGCGTATACCGAATATAAATCCACAAATACCCCATACGGCAAGGACCTTGTTAAAGAATATGTGGAAGCTTTTAGAGCAGAGGGTATAAAAGTAGGTTTTTATTACTCTCTTATTGACTGGCATCACCCAGATTTTCCGCTTGACATCTTTCATCCAAGACGTGATGATGAAAACGCAAAAGAATTAAATGAAGGCAGAGATATGAAAAAGTATGCAGAGTATATGCGAAATCAAGTTACAGAACTGCTTACTAACTATGGCAATATTGATATAATCTGGTTCGACTTTTCATATGCTAACGAGCCTTATAAGGGCTTTAGGGGCAAGGGTAAGGACGATTGGGAAGCCGAAAAGCTCATTAAAACAGTAAGAGATATTAATCCCGATATAATTATAAACAACCGAACAGACATTGAGCAGGATTTATGGACTCCTGAACAAATGCAGCCTGACGAATGGGTAAAAGATAATGACGGCAACCCTGTGGTTTGGGAGGCTTGCCAAACCTTTTCTGGCTCTTGGGGCTACTACAGAGATGAAATGACTTGGAAATCTCCTGAAGTTTTAATAAGAATGCTTATTAAAACAGTTTCCTTAGGGGGCAACCTCTTATTAAATGTGGGGCCTACGGCAAGAGGCTACTTTGATAGCCGAGCAGAATACGCCTTGACTGAAATCGGTAAATGGATGAAATATAACTCTAAAAGTATTTACGGCTGTACACAGTCAAATATTCCACATTCTGATGGTGTAAAGTATACACAAAACGGAAAAATGCTTTATGCACACATTTTTACTTACCCTGCCTTTAGCTTAAAACTTAAAGGACTTGCTGGCAAAATCGCTTACGCACAGTTATTAAACGATGCCTCTGAAGTACAGTTTGAAGAAAAAGGCGACGATGTGCATTTAAGCATTCCTCGTATAAAGCCTGACCAAATCGTACCTGTTGTTGAAATCTTTTTGAACTAAATGTATTAATGAGGTGATAAAATAAAATTTTTTCTTGGCTTTCTTAGCTTTATTTTAACTGCTTGGATTATGCTTATTTTACCTACGGTAGATTATCCTGAAATAGCATACTGCATAATTACAGGCCTAATCGCAGCTGCTTTAACTGTGTGTATTATGATATATATGCAAATCAATCAAAACAATAAAAAAATCGAACAAATTAATAAAAAAATTGATGAAATCAATAAAGAATCATGATACTTTCAAAATAGAATTACAGTGCCGCTATCTATGATGGCACATCATTAATATTTAGTGAAATAAGCGTTATAGTTTTTGAAACACAAAATTAGATGTCTATTGCTATAATTAAATTGATGAAGATTTAGTGCATTTGTATCCCCTCTTATACATAATAAAAGTACAATGGGTGCCGTGAAAACACTGCGCCCATTGTACTTTTAGTTTATTGTTCTGGGTGAAATGCCTTGAAAACGTTTTCCGCTACTGTAAGGCTTATACCCTTTACGTCTTTTAATTCTTCTATGCTCGCTTCTTTAATGTTTTTCATGCTCTTAAAATGCCGAATTAAAGCCTTCGCACGTGCTTCACCAACACCTTGTATTTCGCACAGTGTAGAGCTTACAGCGCTTTTTGAGCGTTTCTTTTTGTGGTAGGAAATCGCAAAACGGTGTACCTCGTCTTGAATATTTGTTACCAAAGTAAAGGCTCTATGCTTTACGCTTAAACCAACCTTAAACTCCTCTGTAACAATGGCGTCTGTGCGGTGTTTTGCGTTTTTAACCATACCGAATAGCGGAATTTCGATATTGTGCTGCTTTATTGCTTCTCTTGCTGCCTTTACTTGCCCTTTGCCGCCGTCAACAAGAATTAAGTCAGGCAAAACTCCAAAACCCTCAGTTAAATCTTCTGCTTTTTCATACTCTGAAAATCTTCTGTCTAAAACTTCAAACAAGGCTCGGTAATCGTCTTGCCCCTCAAAACTCTTTATAGCAAACCGCCTATATGCTTTTTTATACGGCTTACCATCTTTAAAAACAACCATTCCGCCAACTGCATTTGTGCCACCCGTATGAGAAATATCATACGCCTCTATATAACGTGGTGTATTTTCAAGTTTTAGCATTCCCTGAAGCTCTAAAAGAGCATCTAATTCTCTGTTTATTCTACTTTCTACATGCTCTGTAAGCTTTTGCAGTGCGTTGTTACGGCACATTTCCACAAGCTTTGCCTGCTTTCCTATTTGTGGCAGGGCGATAACTGTTTTAGTACCGCGTTTTTCTGATAAATACTGCTCTAAAACTTCTAAACCCTCTACCTTGCCGTCAACAGTTATTCTTTTTGGTACTCTATCTTTTATTTCGTAATATGCTGAAATAAACGAGGCACGCATTGCCGCCTCATTCGATAACTCATCAAAAATAAAGTGGTTCGTATCACAAAGCCGCCCACCGCTAAATCTTAGCACAGCAAAGCAGACTTTACCCTCGAATGCGGCAAACGCCATTACATCTTGCTCTGGGTGCGTTGTTGACACAATCTTTTGTTTTTGCGTCATTTTCTTTATAGCTACGAGCCTATCCCGCAAAATAGCGGCCCTTTCAAAGTCAAGCTCTTTTGCCGCTCTTTTCATCTTTTCTTCAATTTCTCTTACAACTGTTTTGTCTGTTCCTTTTATAAATGCTATTGCATCATCTACGCATTTATTAAACTCATGCTTTCCTATTTTACCAGCACACGGGGCACTGCACTGCTTTATATGGTAGTTTAGGCACGGCCTGCTTTTACCTATATCTCTTGGAAACTCTTTAGAGCAAGTTGGCAGCCTAAAAATTTTCTTAGCGTCATGAACAGAGCGTGTAAACAAGTATTCTCTCGTGTATGGACCCAGATAATAAGCTCCGTCATCTAATTTTTGGTGTGAAAAAACAAAGTTTTTCCACTCGCCATCAATTATTTTTATATAATGGTACCCTTTATCGTCTTTTAACAAGATGTTATACTTTGGTTTGTGCTGTTTTATAAGGCTGCATTCAAGCACTAACGCCTCAAACTCATTGTCTGTAAGGATATAATCAAAGTCACATACATTGTCAACCATTATTTGCACCTTTTTTATATCCTGCCCTTTTTGGCTAAAGTACTGCGTTACTCGGTTTTTGAGTGACTTTGCCTTGCCAATATAAATAATGCCGCCTACCTTGTTCTTCATTATATAAACACCGGGCGTTTCTGGCAGCATATTAGCTTTTGTTTTAAGTCTTTTAAGCCTTTTACTGTTTTCCTCCATAAAAACTCCTTAATAAAAAATGCACCGCAAACTTGCGGTGCATTTCTAATACTCTTATTCTGAAAAGCCAGATTCAACAAGTTTTACAAGCTCATTTACAGCTTGCTCCTCGTCTGAGCCTCCTGCGATAATCCTTATTTGCGTACCGCCCATTATTCCAAGAGAAAGCACACCTAAAAGGCTTTTGGCATTTACTCTTCTTTCCTCTTTTTCAACCCATATAGAGGATTTAAATTCATTCGCTTTTTGAATGAAAAATGTAGCTGGCCTTGCATGTAGCCCTACTTGATTTTGCACCATAACATCTTTTACACACATACTATTATATCTCCATATCTACCACATAATATTAAAAAAAGTGATTTTTCACTATATTTACGAAAGAAAATAATTCTTAATTCTTCTACATTATAAGCTAATTACGGGCTTAAAGTCAATTGAAAAACGCTATTTTAGCAGTTTTAAGGATATTTTATATGTTATACTAAACATCAATAAAATGTTGTCTACCCTTTTGTGCAACATTACTATATTAATACCCTAAAAAATATCAATTATTACCAACCTACTCTTTAAGGCTTTCTATAAACTTTTTATCCTGTGCTGATAGCCTTATATTTGCTAAAAGGTCCGGACGTCTTTCAAAAGTAAGTTTTAGTGACTGTTCTCTTTGCCATTTTTCAATATTTGCATGGTGTCCTGTAACTAAAACTTCTGGTACGGGCATATCATTCCACATAAATGGCTTTGTGTATTGCGGATATTCAAGTAAAGCATTAAAATGGCTTTCCTTTACGTAGCTTTCCTTTGTAGACAAAACACCTGGAATCATTCTTGAAACAGCGTCTGCTAGAATAAGCGCTGGCAGCTCGCCGCCCGTAACAACATAATCGCCAATAGAAATTTCCTCGTCAACAATACTGTCTATAACCCTTTGGTCTACACCCTCGTACCTTCCGCATAAAATAGCAAAGCCAGAAAGCTTCGATAGTTCTTTTACACGCTTTTGGGTAAGTGTCTTTCCCGTTGGGGTCATATAAATTAGGTGGAGTTTTTCACCTCTAAGTTTCTCAATTGCTTTATAACAGTCATAAATGGGCTGTGCCGTCATAAGCATTCCCTCTCCGCCGCCATATGGTGAATCGTCTACTTGTTTTTGTCTATTTTTTGTATAGTCACGTATTTGATGGCATGAAAACTCAACAAGCCCTTTCTCCCTTGCTCTGCCGATTATGCTGGTGTTTAATACGGCTTCACACATCTCTGGAAAAAGTGTAAGTAGGTCAATCTTCATCGAAAAGCCCCCTTAAAGGACGAATGTAAACCTTTGCGTTATCAATATCGACCTTTTTTACTACCTGATTTATCGCAGGAATAAGAGTTGTCTTTTCGCCCTTTTTTATATACCAAACATCATTTGCGCCTGTTTGCGAGACTTCTGAAATTGCACCATAAATAATATCATTGTTGTCATAGTCTATTACAGTGTTTCCGATTAGCTCTTGTATAAACCAAGTGCCTTCTTTTATGTCGGCGTCAGACCGCTTGATGTAAAGCAGCTTATTTCTTAAAGAGGCTGCATCTTCTATGCTGTCCACCCCATAAAGGGACAACAATGCCGCTTTACCGTGCTGCCTTAAAGATTTCTTCTCTATCTTGCCTGTACCATCGTTATTAAAGTATAAGTTTTCAATTTTCTCTAAAAAGAAAATATCATCGCACCACAATTCAAAGCGCAACTCTCCCCTAACCCCATGGGTGCCTACTATTTTCCCTATTTCAAGATATTCTTTTTTCATATTACTCCATAAAAACTTTTGCCACCGCTTAAAGCGGCGGCAAAAACTTGTATCTAATCAATGTCTACTTGAACTCTGACATCTTTTCGGACAGCCGCTGCACGCATAACAGTTCTAATAGCTTTTGCAATTCTTCCCTGTTTTCCGATTACTCTGCCCATATCCTCATCACCAACATTAAGGTGGAAAACGATTATTCCCTCTTCATTTGGCTCATCTTCTGTAACTACAACTTTTTCAGGTTCTGTAACTAAACCTTTCGCTATTGTTGTAAGTAAGTCTTTCATAGCTTTATACTCCTTTCGCAATTAAGTTAATTAGAAAGAACGAATTTATATTATCCCGTTCTTTTTCAGCAGTGCCTTGACTGTATCTGTGGGCTGCGCACCGTTTGCAATCCACTTATTGACCTTTTCAGCGTCAATCTTCACCTCTACAGGCTCTGTAAGGGGGTTGTAATATCCAACCTCCTCAATAAACCTACCGTCACGAGGGTAGCGTGAGTCCGCTACTACTATACGGTAAAAAGGTGATTTTTTCGCACCCATACGGCGTAAACGAATTTTAACTGCCATTACTATTCCTCCAAAAAATACTAATAATTTATATAATGCCTATGCCTTATATCTAATTTACATCGGAAAGCCGCCAAAACCTCCGCCCATATTGCCCATTTGACTTTGCATTTGGCGCATCCTTTTTTTACTGCCCTTGCCGCTAAATTGTTTAATCATCTTTTGCATCTGCCTATATTGATTTAAGAGCCTGTTAACGTCCTGAACTCTCATACCACTGCCAGCTGCAATACGTTTTTTGCGAGATGGATTTATTATATTGGGGTTTTGCCGCTCCTTTTCTGTCATCGAAAGGATAATAGCCTCCATCCTATCTATTTGCCTATCATCAATGTCTACATTTTTGATTTTTTTACCGACACCTGGCAGCATAGATAGCAAATCTTTCATAGAGCCCATTTTCTTCATCTCTTGAAACTGTGCTAAAAGGTCGTTAAAATCAAGTTTGTTTTGATTTAGCTTTTTCTCAAACTCCTCAGCCTTTTTTTCGCTAAGTGAAACCTCTGCCTTTTCAATAAAAGAAAGCACATCACCCATACCAAGGATTCTTGATGCCATACGGTCAGGGTGGAAAACGTCAAGGTCCTGAAGCTTTTCTCCTATACCAACAAATTTAATCGGCTTGCCAGTAACAGACCTTGCAGAAAGCGCTGCACCGCCTCTCGTATCACCGTCAAGCTTTGTAAGCACAAGACCGTCTATACCAAGAGCCTCGTCAAAAGATGTTGCTACCGTAACAGCATCTTGCCCTGTCATAGCGTCAACTACAAGCAGTATTTCATGCGGCTTAACATTAGTTTTTATATTTTTCAGCTCATTCATAAGCTCTTCGTCAATATGCAGTCGGCCTGCAGTATCAATAAAAACATAATCATACCCTTGCTCTTTAGCAAGTTTTATAGCCTCTTTAGCTATTGTCACAGGGTTTTCAGTGCCCATTTCAAATACAGGCACACCAGACTGCTCGCCCAATACCTGAAGCTGCTTTATTGCCGCAGGGCGATATATATCACATGCCACAAGCAGCGGCCTGTTGCCATTGTTTTTAAGCCTTAATGCGATTTTTGCACAGTGCGTTGTTTTACCAGAGCCTTGAAGCCCACACATCATAACAACCGTGGGCGGACGTGAGGCACTTGCAAGCCTTGAATGAGTGCCGCCCATAAGTGCCGTTAGCTCTTCATTAACTATTTTTACAACCATTTGTGCGGGAGTAAGGCTTTCCATAACCTTTTCACCAATTGCCCGCTCTGTTATAGCATTTGTAAAATCCTTAGCAACTTTATAGTTAACGTCAGCCTCAAGCAGCGCCAGTCTAATCTCACGCATTGCCTCTTTTACATCTTGCTCGTTTAGGCTGCCTTTGCTTCTTAGCCTTTTAAAAGCAGATTCTATTCTATCTGATAAACTTTCGAATGCCATAAAATCTCCTTTTACTCTACTAATGATGAAACGATTGATTTAATTCGCACTACTGCATCATTTACCTCTCTTGATAAAGAGTTTCGCATATTAAAATCATTTATACTATCAGTACACTCAACTATTTCATTAAGACCACGGCGTACCTGCTGAAACCTTTTTGCATGCCCAAGCCTTTTCTCCATTATAAAAAGCTGATTTTCAGCTCTTTTTACAGCATCACGCACGCCTTGACGGGTAATACCCTCATTCTGCGCAATTTCAGAAAGAGATAAATCATCGTTATAATAATACCCTAAAAAATTGCGCTGGTTGTCGGTGAGCATATCACCGTAAAAATCAAGCAGCAATATAACCTCTAAATTTTTCGCCACAATAATCCCTACTAACCCGTTATTTGTAAAGACTGTAACCTTTACAGTCGATAATATAACATAAGTCCTAACAACTTGTCAAGGTTAATTTTTAATATTTAAAAAATAATGTTTTTATTTTAAAAATTAAAAAACAGCACTCCGACTTCATCGGAGCACTGTTTTGGAAAGAGAAAATGAATTGAAATGAGCAACTAATGTCACTTATATTTATATAGGTAAAATGTTGTTAAGAGTGTGCATATTTATGAATAAACTGTTAACTTTAACCTTTTTTAGTTAATTAATCCCTATTTTATGACTTAAATCGGCATATTCTCTAAGTTCTTGCGATAAAGAAAGTAAATATTTCTCTATTTCTTTATCTAAAATTAAATACTCTCCTGCCCTTTTGACGGCTCTGATAAAACTTTTTGAAATAACGTTCATGTTATTTGATAACGGGCAAATCATATTTGCTCTTGGGTCAAAAACAACACTGATTTTCACTTTATCACCTATTTTCGTAGCAAGAGGAAAAAGAGGAAAGATTCTGCAACCAAATGGTCTGTATTTTCTGTTGCATTTGCCATAGCAAATAAGAGCATCATATCCGAAATTTGCTTTTGTATGTAAAAACTTATAATTTTGATTTAAGAAAATCTCTTTTTCCCCTGGAAATAAAAATACAGCGCTGTTAAGTACATCACCTTTACAACAAATTGCATCACAAAACTTACCACAATCATGTGCTTTAAGCGGTGTTTCCCTTTCTAATAACGATAAAGCTTTTTCAATATATGATATATCCAATTATTACACCCCATAAATAACGATGTTCGTAAAAAAATAAGAAAGCGGAGAAACGCAAATATAAAATCAGTAGGAGATTAAAATGAAAATTGAAAGAGAGCACAAAAACAAATCAATAGGCTGTACTGTTGATACTTGCAAGTTCCATAGCAAACCTGACAACTACTGCACACTTAATAATATCGAAGTTGGCAGCTGTGTGCAAAAGCCAAAACAAGTTGATGCTACTTGCTGCAATTCTTTTCAGGCAGACACTACTTTTTAGCCTTTTGTAAAAACGTATAACATTTCATACGGTTATAACTATCGGCTGTGCCTGGCACAGCCGATATGTTAAATAGGCTACTTTACAACAATATTTACAAGCTTACCTTTTACATAAATCTCTTTTACTATAGTTTTATTTGCGATTTCGTTTGCAATTTTTTCAAGAGATTTTGCTTTTTCTATTGCCTCTTGTGATGAGCTTTCAGCGCTTATCATCAATCTTTCACGTATTTTGCCGCAAATTTGAATTACAATTTCAATCTCACTATCCTTACATTTTTCCTCGTCATAAGAACACCAAACAGCATTTGCAAGCAAGCCATCAAAACCGCACATTTCCCAAAGTTCTTCTGTAACA
Source organism: Oscillospiraceae bacterium (assembly GCA_035647555.1). Classification (GTDB taxonomy): domain Bacteria; phylum Bacillota; class Clostridia; order Oscillospirales; family Acutalibacteraceae; genus DTU089. The sequence continues at coordinate 25,487 of DASRNG010000157.1, forward strand.
TGAGGTATAAAGGGGTTGAGAATTGTAAGCAGCGCCCTCATTTCCCCTTTTGTGATAGAGCCTTTTTCATATATTTCGTTTAGAAGCGACATTATAGCCGCTATTGCTGTGTTAAATTTAAGTGTTTCTATATCTGATGTAACCTTTTTTATGGTTTTGTGAAATGAAGATTCAAGTTTGTCTGAATATTCATTAGAATCTGTCAGCATTTCATAAAGATTAAACACTCTGTCAACAAGCCTTTTACAGCCTTTTACGCTGCTTTCAGACCATGGGGCGGCTTTTTCATAGTCCCCCATAAATAGCACATAAGAACGAAGAACATCTGCACCGTATTCGTCAATAACCTTGTTAGGGTCAACAACATTTCCTTTGGATTTGCTCATTTTGTCGCCATCAGGACCTAAAATTAGACCTTGCGCCGTTCTCTTTGCATATGGCTCTTTATATGGTACTTGCCCTATATCATAAAGAAATCTGTACCAAAATCTTGAGTAAATTAGGTGACGTGTAACGTGCTCCATGCCTCCATTATACCAATCTACTGGCAGCCAGTACTTTAACTTTTCTTGATTTGCAAATTCATCATTGTTATCAGGGTCAATATATCGCAGAAAGTACCATGAAGAGCCTGCCCATTGGGGCATTGTGTCTGTTTCTCTTTTGGCTTTACCAGAGCATTTTGGACATTCGCAGTTTACAAATGATTCTATTCTTGCAAGCGGGCTCTCACCATCTCTCCCCGGCTCAAAGTCCTTTATTTCAGGAAGTCTTAACGGCAGTTCATTATACGGCACAGGGACTATTCCGCACTTCTCACAATGGACTATGGGAATAGGTTCGCCCCAATACCTTTGCCTATTAAACGCCCAGTCTTTCATTTTATACTGAACGCCTTTTTCACCAAGGTTTTTTTCTTCCAGAAACTTTATTACTTTTTCTATTGAATCCTTTTTATTTGTAAGACCATTCAGAAAATCAGAGTTTACCATCTCTCCGTCGCCTGCATAGGCTTCTTTTTCAATATCTCCGCCTTTTATGACTTCAATAATCTCTATACCGAACTTTTTAGCAAATTCATAGTCACGCTCATCATGCGCAGGGACAGCCATAATAGCCCCCGTGCCGTACCCCATCATTACATAATCCGATATGTAAATCGGTATTTCATTATTATTTACAGGGTTTATAGCTTTCAGTCCCTTTATTTTAACACCTGTTTTGTCTTTGCTAAGCTGAGTACGTTCAAACTCTGTTTTCTTTGCACATTCTGCCTTATATTCTTGAAGCTGTGCCATATTTTCAATTTTTTCGCTATATTCCTCTATAATAGGGTGCTCTGGAGCAATAACCATAAAGGTAGCACCAAAAAGCGTGTCAGGTCTTGTTGTGTAAACCTTTAGATTATCATCTGTGTCTTTTATATCAAACCTTACAAATGCACCCTCTGATTTACCTATCCAATTCACTTGCTGAAGCTTAATATTTGGCAGAAAGTCTACCTCTTCAAGCCCTTCTAAGAGTTTGTCTGCATATTCGGTAATTCTTAAATACCATACGTCCTTTGATTTTTGCACAACATCATTATTGCATATATCGCATTTTCCGCCTTGCGAATCCTCGTTTGACAATACAACTTTGCATGACGGGCAGTAATTTACAAGTGCCTTATCCTTAAAAACAAGTCCATTTTCAAACATTCTCAGGAAAATCCACTGAGTCCATTTATAATAGTTTTCGTCTGTAGTATCGACAACACGTGACCAGTCAAAAGAAAACCCTATTCTTTTAAGCTGGTCTGAAAACTTTTCAATATTATTATCTGTAACAATGCGAGGGTGAAGATTTGTTTTTATTGCATAATTTTCTGTTGGCAGTCCAAAAGCGTCAAATCCTATAGGAAAAAGAACGTTGTAGCCCTGCATTCTTCTTTTTCTTGACACAACTTCAAGTCCAGCATACGCTTTTATATGCCCTACGTGCATGCCAGCGCCGCTTGGATAAGGAAACTCAACAAGTGCATAATACTTTGGCTTGTCCGTATTATCCTTTGCATGGAACACCTTGTTTTTTTCCCATATATCCTGCCACTTTTTCTCGATTTTTTTTGCGTTATAATTCATCTATATAATCCTCTCAAAATTGTTTAATCTTTTATTATATGAGATATGTCTAAATTTGCAGCATCGTCCCATAGACGCTCAAGATTATAAAACTCTCTTGTTTCCTCTAAAAACAAATGCACCACAACATCAGAAAAGTCTGCCAGTACCCACCCCGTTGCTCTGCCCTCAATACGAGCTGGAGCGCTGCCTTTTAGCGTCATTTCCTTTTCAACTTCATCAATTAGCGCTCTTAAATGCGTTGTTGATGTTGCCGTTGCTATTACAAAATAATCCGCTACTATTGTAAGTTCTTTAATTTCTATTGCTTTTATTTTTAGTGCCTTTTTATCATCAAGCACCTTTACTATATCTTCACATAGTTGTTTGCTCATAAATCGCTTTCTCCTTCAAAATATATCATTTTATCTTTCGAGGCATTAAGGGCAGCCTCTATAATTTTTACTTCTCTTAGTGTTTGGTTGTACGCCCCTATTGTGTCAGGGTGAATAACTTGATTATTTTTAATTAAATCTTTTATAACAAAACTTACACCTTCAAGCACAGCATATTCAAGCTCTGTATACGCCTTTTCCCTCATAATATCTACGCCATCATAACTTCTGTCCTCACTTATAAAATCTGCCACATATAAAATCTTATCAAGCTTTGTCATATATCTTCTGCCTGTGGTGTGGTACCTTATAGCATTTATTATTTCTATATCAGAAATACCAAGCTCCTTTTCGGCAAAAATAGCGCCTGCCGCTGCATGCCAAAGTTTTGGGGCAATAAGTTCATAGTCCTCCTGCTTTTCACCGTTTATAGTTAAATAGTCAAGCAGCTTCATATGATTTGTGTCTTTTAATACATCGTGTAAAAGCCCCGTAATATACGCCTTGTCCTCATCAAAGTCATAAAAATTTGCAAGTTTTCGGCACTCGTCTGCAACATTTAAGGAATGTTTGTATCTTTCATCCCCTAACCTTTCCCTTATTACAGCCTTAAATTCTTCTTGTCTTTTTATCACTTATATAGCCCCCGCTCGTAAATGTATTCACAAACTGATTTTGGCACAAATCCACTTATGTCTTTATTTCCTTTTACCATTTCTCTAATCTGTGTTGAGCTTATTTCAAACGGCACTATGTCAAATATAGTAACAGCGCCAGGGGTTAAACTATTAAGTTCATAAGCTTTTTCTTTAATTAGATTTGTCTCTTTTTCGTCTGTTTTCCTTGCCGAAACAATGATACTCACCATATTTAATATATCTTTATATCTGTACCACTCATCAAAGCAAAGCAGCATATCAGAGCCTATTATTAAATAAAACTCACCATCAAAAGTGTTTTTAAGCTCAGAAAGTGTGTCATAAGTATAGCTTTTGCCCTCTCTTTGCATTTCAATATCAGATACAAAGAAAATATTATCATCAAAAGCTAATTTGCACATCTCTAGCCGCTGCTGCTGCGTTACCTTGCTTGTTATTTCTTTATGTGGCGGAATGGACGAAGGAATTATGAAAACCTTGTCAAAAGAAAAAAAATCAGTTATTTTACGAGCAATATTAATATGCCCGTTGTGCGGCGGGTTAAACGAGCCGCCGAAAATTCCGATTTTTTTCATTTACGGTCTCCTTAAATAATTTAATATAATACTT